>NZ_JACJSH010000007.1:0-248403 GCF_014698055.1 Nostoc sp. FACHB-133 | reverse complement strand
TACCAGCCACCACCGAATCTAGCGCAGCGTTCCCCTGTTGCGTCAATGTTCACAGTCCCGGTTTTTTGTTCACGATCGCTTGACTTTTAAGACAGTCGCTACCTTTAATCCAATACAGTTCAATTAAGCAATTTTTTCCTTCTCTTTCTTTTCTCTGCGTCCTCTGCGCCTCTGCGGTTCGTAAAAAAAATGACCTTGACAAAGACTGCTAGCCTTAACCCAAGCGTATTGACCTTTAATCCAAAGGTAGGGAGAGGTTTATCAAACTCGCGTTCAAAAAGCGAATTTTGGTTTTCAGGCTATCTTCTATAATTGATAAAACCTACACACCTAATTCTAGGCATGAGACTGTGACCGAATCAGGAAGTTACAAAGATACTGTAAACCTACCCAAGACTAGCTTTGATATGCGGGCAAACGCCATCAAGCGAGAGCCTGAAATCCAAAAATTTTGGGAAGAAAATAAAATTTACGATCGCCTTTTTGAAAATAACCCCGGCGAATTATTTATACTGCACGATGGGCCTCCCTACGCTAATGGCTCACTCCATATTGGTCATGCCTTAAATAAAATTCTCAAAGATATTATTAATCGCTACCAACTGCTACAAGGGCGTAAAGTTCGCTACGTTCCTGGTTGGGATTGTCACGGTTTGCCAATTGAGTTGAAAGTTTTGCAGAACATGAAGTCAGCAGAACGGCAAAATTTAACGCCTTTACAACTGCGGCAAAAAGCGAAAGAATTTGCCCTAGCTACGGTAGATAACCAGCGCCAAAATTTTAAACGCTACGGTATTTGGGGTGATTGGGACAACCCTTATCTAACTTTGAAGCCGGAATATGAAGCGGCTCAAATTGGCGTATTTGGTCAGATGTTCTTAAAAGGCTACATCTATCGCGGCTTGAAGCCGGTTCACTGGAGTCCGAGTTCTAAAACTGCTTTGGCTGAAGCTGAGTTGGAATATCCTGAAGGTCACGTTTCCCGCAGTATCTATGCAGCTTTTGCAATCACAAGTTTGTCCGAAGCTGTAAAACCACTATTAGCGGAATATCAGTCAGATTTGGGTGTGGCTGTTTGGACAACTACACCTTGGACAATTCCGGGGAATTTGGCGGTGGCGGTGAATGCAGATTTGAACTATGCAGTGGTGGAGGTTTCCCATCCAGAGGCGCAGAGTAATTTCAAATACCTCATTGTCGCAGCTGATTTAGTTGAACGTTTATCTTCAACATTGGGAGTTGAGTTAACTGTAAAAGCCACGTTCAAGGGGAATGATTTAGAACATACTACTTATCGTCATCCTCTATTTGACCGTGAAAGTCCAATTGTTGTGGGTGGTGATTACATCACAACTGAGTCGGGTACTGGGTTGGTACATACCGCACCCGGTCATGGTCAAGAAGATTACATTGTTGGTCAGCGCTACGGTTTACCCATCCTTGCACCAGTGGATGACAACGGCAATTTTACCGAAGAAGCGGGAGAATTTGCGGGGTTAAATGTGCTGGGTGATGGTAATCAGGCGGTGATTGATGCACTGGCTGCGGCTGGTTCTTTGCTGAAGGAAGAACCATATCCCCACAAATATCCTTATGATTGGCGGACGAAGAAGCCGACGATTTTCCGCGCTACTGAACAATGGTTTGCTTCCGTGGAAGGATTTAGAGAAGAAGCGCTAAAGGCGATCGCAACGGTAAAATGGATTCCAGCCCAAGGTGAAAATCGCATCACGCCAATGGTGGCGGAACGTTCCGATTGGTGTATCTCTCGTCAACGCGCTTGGGGTGTACCCATTCCCGTTTTCTACGATGAAGCCACCGGGGAAGTACTGCTGAATGAGGAAATTATCAACCACGCTCAAGGAATCATTGCCGAAAAAGGTTCTGATGCTTGGTGGGAATTATCCGTTGAGGAATTATTACCAGAATCCTATCGTAATAATGGTAAGTCTTACCGCAGAGGTACAGACACAATGGATGTATGGTTTGATTCTGGCTCATCTTGGGCGGCTGTCGTCCAACAGCGTCCAGAGTTACGCTACCCTGCTGATATATATTTGGAAGGTTCCGACCAACATCGTGGTTGGTTTCAGTCAAGCTTGCTCACCAGTGTAGCGGTAAATGACGTTGCGCCTTACAAAACTGTACTAACTCACGGCTTCGCTTTGGACGAACAGGGCCGGAAGATGAGCAAGTCAGAAGGAAATGTGGTTGACCCCAATACAATCATTGAAGGTGGGAAAAATCAAAAAGTAGAACCGGCTTACGGTGCAGATGTCTTGAGATTGTGGGTATCATCGGTAGACTATTCTGGCGATGTCCGCATTGGTAAAAACATCATCAAGCAGATGAATGATGTCAGAGGTAAAATTCGCAATACGGCGCGGTTTTTGCTGGGTAGCTTGGATGATTTTGACCCAGAAAAAGATACAGTTCCCTTCGAGGAATTGCCAGAACTTGACCGTTATATGCTGCACCGCATCACCGAGGTATTTGAGGAAGTAACAGAAGCCTTTGAGAGTTTCCAATTCTTCCGCTTTTTCCAAACTGTGCAGAATTTTTGCGTGGTGGATTTATCCAACTTTTATTTAGATGTTGCCAAAGATAGGCTGTACATCAGTGCAAAGGATTCTTTCCGCCGTCGCAGTTGTCAAACGGTGCTGAAAATAGCTTTAGATAATTTAGCACGAGCGATCGCACCAGTGTTATGCCACACTGCCGAAGACATCTGGCAATATCTCCCTTATAAAACACCTTACAAATCGGTGTTTGAAGCGGGTTGGGTGCAGGTTGAGGAAAAATGGCGTAATCCTGAATTGGCAGAATTTTGGGAAACACTACGACAACTCCGCACCGATGTTAATAAGGTGTTAGAACAAGCCAGGATAGAAAAACTCATTGGTTCTTCCCTGGAAGCAAAAGCTTTGATTCATATCCCTCACAAACAGTTAGGCGATGCTATCAAAGCCTTTAACCCAGTTAAGGGTAACGGAATTGATGAACTGCGCTATCTATTGCTGACTTCCCAAGTGGAATTATTAGATTCTGCTGAGGGTTTGCAAGGATTAAAATATACGGCGCAGACAGAAAACTGGGGAGTTGGGGTAGTAAACGCAGATGGGCAAAAGTGCGATCGCTGTTGGAACTACTCTACTCATGTGGGAGAATCAGCAGAACACCCCTTAATTTGCGAACGGTGTGTTGCAGCCTTAGCAGGAGAGTTCTAGTAAATATATCTGAGTTCAACGAACCTCTCCCTACCTTGAAATAAAGTTCAAGCCTTTCCCTCTCCAAGTCGGAGAGGGAAAATTTTGTGTAGTAAAACCAAGGACAATACTTCTCGGTTAAGCATTTTTAATTCAGAATCAGGTTTTGGGAAAAGGTTAAAGGGCAATACAGTTCAGTTAACCATTTCTTTCTTCTCTCAGTGCCGCGCCAGTTGCTTCTCCTGTCGGAGACGCTGCGCGAACAAGTCGGGGAACCCGCCCAACGCACTGGCTTCTCTGCGCCTCTGTGGTTCGTTAAAAAAATTGACTTTTACAAAGAGTTTTAGCCTTAACTGAACCGTATTGGGTTAAAGGGGAAGGGTTAAAGGTTTTTTCTTTCCCTTTGCCCCTTCCCCTTTAACCTTTAACCGAGAAGTATTGAAACCAAGGAGAGGTCTGTAATGACATAGACACATCCGTAGAATTCACGTTAAATCAGTTTGTAGTCACCGCCTAAAAAAGATATTTTACGTAATACATATTATAGTTGTTTTGTAAAGTAGGTAATTCCTAAGGGTTATATACTTATAATAAAAAAATCAGGTGTTTTTACTGAAGCAGACTAAGTACTTTCACCGTATCCTTTTCATGTATAGAGCCACATCACAGTATTATAAAGAAAAAATAAAGGTATGGATTAATACGTAAATTTTCGATTAAAACATCCATTAACTTAATCAAAATTCAAGAGATACAAAGATATGTCAAGTAAAGTTGCTAAAGAATTGGCAGATTTTTTGCTGCAAATAGAACAGCGATCGCAGTTTCATGCAGGCTATCCGTATAATTTAAGTTGTGATTACAGTGCGATCGGCAAATTTTTCAATCATCTGTTAAATAATGCTGGAGACCCATATATTGAGCCAGATTTTGGTCTCCATTCCCGTAAGTTTGAGCAAGAAGTATTATCTTTTTTTGCTCAACTCTATAAAATTCCAGAAAATCAGTTTTGGGGTTATGTTACTGCTGGTGGAACTGAAGGTAATTTATATGGAATGTTCTTAGCAAGAGAAATCTACCCTAATGGGATTCTTTACTCATCACAAGACTCTCATTACTCAATTCCCAAAGCCGCGAAATTATTCCGCATTCAACATAATGTTGTGAATTCGCAAATTAATGGAGAAATGAATTATGACCATTTTGAACAACTACTTAGCGAAAATCGTCATTATCCAGCCATCATAAATTTAAATATTGGGACTACTGTCAAAGGTGCAATTGATAACTTAGACAAAGTTCTAGAAATTTTAGAGCGCAATCAGATTAAAGATTACTACATTCATTGTGATGCTGCACTTTCAGGGTTAATATTACCGTTTTTAGATGGCGCTCCGCAAGTGAATTTTCAAAAACCCATAGATAGTGTAGCTATTTCTGCTAAATTCATTGGTTCTCCCTTACCTTGTGGTGTAGTTTTAACTAAGAAAAAATGGGTAGAAAAAGTTGAAACAGAAATTGAATATATTGGTTCAAAAGATACAACCATTCTGGGATCTAGAAATGGTCATACCCCCCTAATTCTCTGGTATGCAGTACAAACAAGAGGTTATGATGGATTAGCTAAAGAGGCTAAGACCTGTATTTATAATGCTCAATATCTTTTCCAACAACTTCAAATCAGAGAATATCCATGTATGTTAAATAATTTTTCCAACACAGTAGTTTTTCAAAAACCTTCTCAAAGGTTAATTAAAAAGTGGCAATTAGCAGTTTTTGAAAACTCGGCACACATGATAGTCATGCAGAATATTGGTCGGGAGAAAATCGATATTTTTATTAATGAACTATTGTTAGAAGAAGGGTTAGTTAATAACGCAGAAGATTTCCAGCTACAGCCAGTACTACAACACTAATGTAGATTATCAAGTATAATTGATTTTTAAATTTGACAAGTTGTTTCTCCAAACAGAATTAGATACCAAACAACTTATCTATTTAAAAAGTTTTTGTAACACAAGTTAGCAGCAAGTAGCATTTCTACTTCTACACTTTCCATCGGTGGTAAGAAAAAATACCCTTGTCCATAATCACATTGTAACGCCTTCAATTGTGCTAATTGTTCTACAGTTTCTATGCCTTCTGCTGTAACAGACATATTGAGATTATGAGCTAATGTCACAATCGCTCTTACAATTTCTAAATTTTCTCCTCGACTACCTATATTAGTGACGAAAGAGCGGTCAATCTTCAGGGTTTTGATAGGTAGACGGTGTAGATAACTCAATGATGAATAACCAGTTCCAAAATCATCCATGTGCATCTCGACATTTAGCTCTGTTAACTGAGAAAGCACGGTGGTAGCTAATTCAAAATTATCCATCAACAGGGTTTCAGTAATCTCTAACTTCAAACTGCATGGCTCCAGTCCAGTTTCCTGCAAAATATGTTTAACTTGTTTAAACACATCGGGTTGCGTTATTTGTTTCCCAGAAAAATTGACGCTAATTGTCAGAGATAGTGAGCTAGGAAATTGTTGATGCCATCTGTGCATTTGCTGACAAGCTTCAGAAAGCACCCATTGCCCAATACTAACAATCATTCCAGTTTCCTCAGCCAGAGGAATAAAATCTTGAGGGGAAATAAGACCTCGTTCTGGATGATACCAACGTATCAGGGCCTCAAATCCAATAATTTTGCCAGTTATAAGTGAAATAATTGGCTGGTAATCAAGGCGAAATTCTTCTTGTTTGAGCAGTGCATTTCGCAGAGCAGTTTCTAACTCTAATAGCAAAGATGCACCCTCGTACATCTTTTGGTCAAAGACCTCATAGCGTGCTTTACCAAGTGATTTGGCACGGTACATTGCAACATCGGCATCGCGGAGAATATGCGCTGATTGTTCATAATCTGGCTTACTTAAAGCGATGCCAATACTAGCATTAGTAAATACCAGATGCTCATTTAATTGAAATGGCAAAGCTAGTACATTTTTAATTCGCTCGGCTACCTGTATGGCGATGCTAATATCCTCAATGTCCTCAATTAAGATGGTGAACTCGTCTCCACCAAAACGGGCAACTATGTCTCCGCCTCGCAGAACTGACTTTAGCCGATGGGAAATTGCAATCAAAAGTTGATTTCCCAGTAGATGTCCCAGACTGTCGTTAACAACTTTAAAGCGGTCTAGGTCTAAGAAGAGTACGGCAAATAAATAATTATTTTGCTGTTTGGTACGTTCTATTGCCTGCTGCACTCGCTCCATAAATAATCGTTGATTAGGTAATCCGGTTAGCCCATCATGAAGACTATTGTGAAGTAGTTGCTCTTGTGCTTGTTGGCGCTTGATAATGTCTTGTTCTAGTTGTTGATTTACTCTGATAAGTTCAACAGTGCGTTCTAGAACCAGTTGTTCAAGCTGATAACGATATTGGATTAATTCTTCCTCTACTAACTTCCGCTTAGTGATGTCACGGATAATAACAACATACTCCCTTAGCTGAGAATTAAATGGCTGTGAAATAGTAGATTCAACAATTCTTAGACCTTGGTTTATTTTTAAAGTTTGCTCAGTTCTGATAGACCATTGCTTTGGTTTGCCGTGATAGCATACTAAGAGTTGATTCAAGTTTTGCCCAAGCAACTCCTGAGAGTGTGTTTGAAATAATTCTTCAGCCGCAGCATTTGTTTGACAAATTTTACCGTTTTCATCTAAGACTAAAACAGTATCTGGAACGGTATCGAGAGTAGTGATAAATAGGCTTTTTGCTTGTTTGCGTGCTTCATCAATAGCAACGATTTGTGGTAGAGTTGTCCAGCAAGCGATCGCTACTCCAATTAAAGAAAGCGTTACTAACAGAATAGCTAGTAAAGAATTTTGAGGATTATCAGAAACTTTACCTAATAAATCGCGGATAACCCAACTGCTTGTAGCAGTAATACAAATTAATGATACTAGGACAATCACCTGTAGTATCAGAAAATCTGAATTGTTTGTGCTAGACCGAGTATAGTAACGCTGTGTCCACCATTCCAACTCTAATGGCGCAAATCTTAAGCGACGTAGCCCGACATCTCCTATCATCAGAACAATGGGTAATAATAATCCCACTGAAAAATCTCTCCAATTCCAAGCTAAACCTCCTACTATTAGAACTACCGCTTCTAAACAGAAAAAACCAAGTGACCACCAAGGCCATAACACCTGGGGTTTTCCTCGACACAGCCATAATCCCAGATGTAACCCCATAATGGACATTAAATAACAGGTGCCTGCTACTGTGACAAGTTGAGATACATTTCCTAAATTTAGACACAGCAAACTGATTAGAAAGGTAACGAAGATAGCAGGCCCAAGGACACCTTGACGGGAAACTAATGCAAATATGGGAGAAATCTGTCTGTCCAAGGCAAGTTGGTATAATATCCGAGGAGAATTGGAAACTGCCGTAGCAGAACTTAAAAGACAAGATACAGTAATCAAAAGTGTTGCTAGAAAAGAGGCAGATTCACCCCAAAAAGGCTTAGACGCTGCTACCAGATTTAAGAACGCATCGTCACCTATTGTAGGATTTTGACCCGAACACATTAATACCCAAGAGCCACCTAAAAAGACTGGAGGAATTAGCCAAGCAGCTACGGTTAAGAAGCTTAAGGTTTTATACGGCTGGTGGCTATCAGCTACAAAAGAAGAAGTGGTTTCACAAGCATAAATTGAATAGCTAGCCAGAAAAAACCACTTAGCCCATTCTTCAAAGCTCAGACTATGTGTGTTAGTTGAGATAAATTTAAAACTAGCAGTTGAGAAGACTAACCATAAAACGCCTTCAATAGAAAACAAAAGCAGTAATAAAATTGCTGGGAATACAAAAAATAAATGCAAGAGCGCTAAAGCACGAGTGCCACTGAACGCTAAAATAAAAGGAATCGCTGTAAATAAAACTTTTAATAAAGTTTCTGGACAAGAAATACCTAATGTTCCAAAATTGACTTTAATTAAGTCTGTGAGAATAATCGCATACAGTGCCGGTGCTGCTGCCCAGCTAAAAAAGTATCCTAATGCTACGTAACGACCTAAGCCAGGAAAATTTTTTAATAGCCTTGTGGTATAATTCGGTGTTCCTCCAGCGACATCTGGCCAACGTCTACCTAGACTTTGCACCTGCAAGTTCAGTAAAAAGGAAATAATCGTGCCAACAAACCAAACTAAAATCGCTTTAGGCCCTAACGCCGCATGAATAATAGGGGCAGTACCAATCCATCCCACATGACCCGTTAAGCCAAAGCCCCAGGTTTCGAGATAACTCAGAGTCCGTGGTAAACGTATTACCAAGTTCTGATTTTTCTCTGTCGGTATAGAATTTTGAGTAAGCATTGTTTCTTAGTAAGATTTACTGACCTTTTCACTCAATAGCCGAATCTCGCTGCATATAGCTTCCGTATAAGTGCTGAACTTATATAAAAGATAACTTGCTTATAGCAATACTATCTAATTTATGAAAATTCGTGCTGTCCAGATCCCCGGCAACTTTTATGAAGTCGGGGATCTAATTTTTAATGAATGATTTAGGACTGCTATATTACCCTCATTAGCTTACTGATTAGGTCTTTATAGCTTTTGCAACAACTCCTGAGTTAACTGAAAAAACGCTTTTGAACCAGCTGATTGGGGAGCATTTAAAACAGCTGGCATAAAACTATCAACAGCCTTAGCAACATTGACATCAACTGGTATTTGTACTTTACAAATTTTCTCTACCCCAAAATCTTCGACAACGCGGTGCATCACTTGTTTATAGTATCTGCCAGTGAGAAGGTTAGCAGTAGACATACTGAATACAATTCCCAGCATTTTTATATCTATTTTGGTTTCATGCCCATGACTGTCTTTCAATTGGGCGATGCGTCTTTCTAGTAGTTGAATACCCACTACAGATAAGGGTTCTGGTTTCGCCGGAAGTATGTAAAAATCGCTGGCAGCTAAAGCGCTACGAGTCAATAAATTATATCCAGGGGCACAATCGAGAAGGATAAAATCATATTCTTGACGGACTGGTTTTAAAATGTTATTAATCAGCACTCTTTCAAAACGATTCCAAATAGTTTCAAAGTCCTGTTCTCCTAATGCAGTTGCTTGTTGATGTAGCATTTCTGATACAACAAATTCGTCATATAAGTCGATATCTCCTGGCAATAAATCCAGTCCGGGAAGATTACAAACCTGGGATTGAATGATATCTTGAATTGTGAGTTTTGCTTGTGGGTCTGGATTGATAACTTCGTCTATTAGATACCTAAATGTCTTGCTTTGTTTACGGCGCTTGGCAAAATCTAAAGGCGACATCAAACTGAGTGTGGCGCTAATTTGGCTGTCTAAATCAAGGACAAGCACCCGCTTGCCATGATTTTTAGCTAAACAGGTAGCTAAGTTGACGGTGAGGGTAGTTTTACCAACGCCACCTTTCATGTTTGCAGTAGCAATTACATATCCCATTGGTTGAGTCCTCTGTTGACGCATTCTTCACATCTAGGTAGCGTACACCTCTCTCAATTTATTAAATCTTCCATTAAATTTAATATTTTCGGAAACTCAACGAAGAGGCAGGGGGCAGGGGGAAAGGAGCAGAGGGAAATGCTACTTCTCCGTGGCGTGGGTGGATTTACCTGCTGTACTATTTAAATTGCTATCACTTTGGTTGAAAGCTAGATAACATTAGATTCGGCGTGTTTACTGTTCGGGAGTGCCAAAATGTCTAAACAGCTGGGTCAAAAAATTGCACCTACACCTATATCAAATGATATCAATGTAGTGGATTTGATCGATCAATACTTCACTGCTTACAACTCAGCGCGGTTGCGGGAAATCTGCCAACTTCTGAGTCGTGATGTGCTAACCGAAGGTGTTACTGTCGGAGTTAGCCTTTCCGGTGCGATGACACCAGCAGGATTCGGGGTTTCAGCGCTTGCACCCTTAATTCGTAATGGCTTTATTGATTGGATGATTAGCACTGGTGCAAATCTTTACCATGATATGCATTACGGTTTGGGTTTTGAACTCTTTGCTGGTAATCCCTTTTTGGATGATGTGAAACTGCGTCAGGAAGGGACTATTCGCATTTATGACATTATCTTTGGTTACGATGTGCTATTAGAAACTGATGCCTTCATCCGCAAGATTTTACAAGGGGAAGCGTTTCAGAAGCGGATGGGAACTGCTGAGTTTCACCATTTACTAGGTAAGTATGTTCGGGAAGTAGAAAAGCAACTGGGTGTGCAGCATTCCTGCTTGCTGGCTACAGCTTATGAGTATGGCGTGCCTATATATACGTCTTCTCCAGGAGATAGCTCTATTGGGATGAACGTGGCAGCTTTGGCTTTGGAAGGTTCGCAGTTGGTGTTAGATCCATCAATTGACGTAAATGAAACGGCTGCGATCGCATATAATGCCCGTGAGTCAGGCGGTAAAAGTGCGGCTGTAATTCTCGGTGGCGGTAGTCCTAAGAACTTTTTACTACAAACTCAACCGCAACTTCATGAGGTATTAGGACTAGAAGAACGAGGACACGATTACTTTGTGCAGTTTACTGATGCACGTCCAGATACAGGCGGTTTGTCTGGAGCAACCCCATCAGAAGCCGTTAGCTGGGGTAAGATTGACCCGGAAGAGTTGCCTAACACAATTGTTTGTTATACCGATAGTACGATCGCTTTACCACTGGTAACAGCATACGTCTTGAATAAGTGCCAGCCTCGTCCCCTGAAGCGTGTTTACGACAAGCGAGAAGCCATTTTGGATAAACTGCAAAAAGACTATCTAGCAGCCAAAACCCAACCATCGGATCAGGTTCCCGCAGCAGTGGCCGAAAGTGCCTCACAACAGACAGCGACTTATCCCTGTGGGCGGCTGATTCCGAATACGTAGGGAGTAGAGGAGGCAGGGGAGCAGGGGAGCAGGGGAGTAGGGGGAAGGGAGCAGGGAGCAGGGAGCAGGAAAGTATTAGGGGAAATTATTGAACAGTCTCTTCTCTATGTCCAATGCCCCATGTCCAATGCCCCATACCCCTCATCCCTTTTCCCCAACCAAAAAATAAGTTGTCATTATCCCTTTACTTTTAACTTCGATTTCGCCCCGCTTTTGAAATAAAAATTCATTACACAAAGACTTATAAGTATTTTCTGTAACCTGGATTTTACCAACAATACCTTGAGATTCCATACAGCTAGCGATGTTTACCGTGTTTCGCCAAAGATCGCAAGTAAATTTGCTGAGGTCAATTACTCCCGCAATTACGGAACCACTATGGATGCCGATACGGATGTTGAAGTTTTGGTTATTTTCAGTATTAAATAGAGCGATCGCAGTTTGGATATGTAGTGCCATAAGAGCGATCGCTTGAGCATGATCTGGGCGGCGTGTAGGTAAGCCACCAACTACTATATAAGCATCGCCAATGTTCTTGATTCTCTCTAAACCATATTGTTCAGTGAGGCGATCGAAAGTTGAGAAAATCGAATTAAGTAAGTTTACCACTTGAATTGCACTCATAGAAGCAGCAATTTCGGTAAAGCCGACAATATCTGCAAATAAAACTGTGACATCAGCAAATTCTTTAGCAATGTTAGCTGATTCTTCTTTCAGTTCCTTGGAGATTGCGGTTGGCAAAACATTCAGCAATAAACGTTCGGTTTCTTCTTGCTGATGACGTAGCGCTTCTTCTGCTGCTATTCGCTGGGTGATATTGCGAAATATGCCACGAACTGCAACTGGATGACCTTCGGAAAATTTACAGTTAATATTACCTTCTAAAAAAATTGTTTGACCATCTTTAGTAACGAATGCCGCTTTTACTTGATCGAACTTTTCTCCTGACAGTACGCGATAAAACCTTTGCCAACATTCTTGTTTAAACTCTGGATGTATAATATCGAAAATGGTTATATTCGCAATTTCAGCTTCGCTATATCCTAAAGTTTCTTGCCATGCAAGATTGACATACGAAAAACGACCATAGACATTGACAGATTGAATCAAGTCGTTAGCATTTTCAAATAAATCCCGATAGCGTTCTTCGCTTTCTATCAGAGCATCTTCTGCTTGTTTGCGTTTGATAAACTGGGCGATTTGACTACCAATAGAACCCATCATTTTCAATAGATCTTTATCTTTTGGTTGTACGTCACGGCTAAAGAAAACCATCACTCCTAAGATTTCACTTTTTTTAATGATATTAATATTAATTAATCAAATATGAGATTTTTATGACTTAACTAAGTGTGGTTGAGCGAAAACGGCTATGAGTAAGCTTTTGAGTTGGTTAATCAGAATTAAGTAAGCATCAATAATATATGTTATGTCTTTTGAAGGATTGATATATAGAATAAAATTTTGTTTTTAGCAGCTTATATTCAAGAACGTAGTTTCTAAGCGATCGCCAGTTGAACAAAACCACTCGCAATATGCTTAAGTTAAAGTTTTAATCTTTTGCAGATTCCCTTTTAAGCCATGTCGTTACTCACATCTGAGCCTTCTAAGATGGGGATATTACATTTCTCTAAAGAGGGCTATTATTAAATGATTTCAGTCCACATGAATGGACTTTGGCTATCAGCCTTGCACTTCAGTTTATGGTGGGATGTCGAGTAAGTGCGATACTTTTAAAAATATAAAAAATTATTCTGTAATATAATAATTGTGCTTTTTATTAAATATCGTTTATGCCTTATCGCAGAAAATTTTTAAAAAGAGCAGGATACACAACCCTTTCTGCCTTATTGACTATGGGGTTTTTACAAAAGGATAGGCAGATTGAAGATGGTACCACAAATGCTGCTACGGCAAATTATCTAAGTGCAAGCGCAAATGTCAATTCTCCCCTTCGACAATTAGCAGCAGCCAAAGGAAAGAGTTATGGTACAGCAGTTTCTAGTGAATTTTTGCTACAAGAGAAGGGTTACGCTGACCTAATTGCTCGTGAATGTTCGATAGTGACACCAAATGGTGAATTAAAATGGAACGCCACTGAACCACAGCCAGGAAAATTTACTTTTGAGTCAGCAGATGCGATCGCTGGTTTCTGCCAAAAGCATAATATACAATTGCATGGGCATACCCTTTTCTGGCACATGGGAAAACCAGACTGGCTACCTTATCCCCCCACTCTTAAAATGCTCGAACGCCATGTTAAAGGAGTTATGGGGCATTATCGCAATAGCCCTGTTTTAAAGTCTTGGGATATTGCCAATGAAATTATCGCTGATAGTGAAAATGAAACTGATAATCCTACCTACGGTTTGCGTAAAGGGGTAAAACGAGAATTAATTCGAGATTTGTTTTTAATTGCAGCTTCAGTTGATAGTAGCAAGAAATTTTACCTCAACGATTTCGGCATCGAAGGCGCTACATGGAAATCAGATCGTTTCTTAAAAATGGTCGAATACCTGAAGAATAGTGGCGTTAAAATTGATGGTGCAGGTATCCAATCACATCTATGGTTTTCTACTGCCTATGGTTTTGACCAAAAAGGATTTAATTCTGTCTTAAAACGGCTTAATGATCTTCAAGTTAAACCAATAATCACAGAATTAGATATTATCATTGATGCCCCACTGCCTGATAGTATCAAAAAGCTAGACCAGATGGTAGCCGACAGTTACAAGCGATATCTTGACCTCTGCTTTGCGGCTGGAGTTGATACTATAATTACATGGGGAATTACCGACCGTCATACCTGGATACGCCATCCCGACTGGATGCCAGGAAAAACCTTTAGAAACAATCCAAGTCTCTGGAAATTCCTGCGTCCACTTCCCTTCGATGAAAACCTGCAACCTAAACTTGCTCGCAACGCTATTGCCCAGGCTTTTCAGCAAGCAACTTAATACTTCACCCAGACGTAAATAGCACTTTCAAATGTTATTCTCAACGAAGTATGTGGAGATATTATTCATCATTTACGATGATGAGATATAAAGTATCTTGAAGTAATTAATGATTAAGCCTTAATACAGTATTTCATAAATTCGTGACAAATTGAGTGACGTACTGGTGAGGCTTGGCGAAACTCAATCAGGCTACAAACTTGTGGAATCTTGTAGTGAGAAATAGCAGCATTCTATTTTTTTTTTGCTGGCTTGGCATACTCCAAATTTCTCGTAAAAATAATGTAGCTACAAACCAAGGCTCAAGCAAGTAACGTCTCCAAAGTCTTTTCGGTTCAGACAACAAGCGATATAACCATTCCAAGCCAACCCTTCCCATCCAGCGAGGAGGAGTAGGTACTGCTCCTGCTACATAGTCCATACAGGCTCCACTAGTCAAAATAGTGTTCGCATGAATATATTCCAGATTTTCCGAAATCCAATGCTCTTGGCGTGGCATACCCATCCCCACCATTAATACATGAGGTTTGTAAGCATTAATTGCAGCCAGAGTCGCGAGATTTTCTTCACTATCTTTATCCATATCAATATAACCATGAGCGCAAGCAATCTGTAAACCAGGAAACTTCTTGCGCAAAATACTTGCTCCTTGTTCCGCTACTCCTGGCTTTGAACCTAAATAGAATACACGCCAGTCTTTACTAGCGGCTTCTGCCATCAGAGGCCATACCCAGTCAGCATAGGTTACTCTTTGTTCTCGTTTCATTGGAAAACCTAACAACTTTCCAATAAACAATAAAGGCATACCATCAATATGGATATATTCAGCCTTGGCATAAAATGCTTGCATTTTTGGATCGTTATGAAAGAGATAAAGACTATGCAAGTTGTGATTAGCAATAATCCATTTCTCGTTTTTATCAATAGATTCTTCAATTAATAAATTTAACTCTGGGATAGAGAGTGCATCAAGTTTAACACCAAGAAATTTATAAGAAAATCGATTTTTCATGGCTTAAAGAATTTTTATTTTTAGAATTATGAGAGTTGGTTCCAGAAGAAAGGTGATTATTTAAAAATTAATTGCTACCAATCTTTAAATATTTCAAATTTTCAATACTAAAAAAACTTAAATTTAAATTTCTTAGTTGATATATTCTTTGAAATAAATAAATTTAACTAAGAACAACTTACTTCCATCAGAATTTGTGCGATATTCTGCGCTCTTGCATTCCAAGAATATTTCTCTGTAATTAAGGTATATGCTGTATCTACAAGTGATTGATATTTCTCAAAATTGGAAGCGGCATCTAGCACTGTATTAGCGATTTCTTCAGTAGAGTATCCTGTGACTAAAAGATGTTCTAAGTGCCGAAATTCTTCTAAACCTCGCAATCCTTCTGGTGTTGATACAACTAACTTTCTACTAGCGAAATAATCTAACGCTTTATTCCGAGCGCCACCTGCTACTGCTTGCTTAGAAAATGGTAGCAAAGCAATATCTGAATATTGAACATATTTAACAAAATCCTCTCTTTTAGGTAAAAACCCCAAAAAAGAAATATTAGAAGGTATTGGTTCTGAAATATCACTACTATCCCTACCTATAACAACAAAATGTATTTTCTCATGATGATTTTCAATATGTTTAGCAATCTGAATAGTCATTGACACAGACATATCATTACTTGGAAACTGAAATGTTTTAGGAGCAACAAGAACCACTATTTTCGCTGGTCTAAATGCTTGATAAGGGTCTTGGCTCAAAAACGATTCAGTATTTAATAAGTCTTCAGTAACTCCATTCCCGATACTATAAATCTTCTGGGGAGTTTTACCATACCACTGGGAAATTAGTTTAGGAATTGAGTCACCTGCTGCAATAATTGGACTACCAGAAAATATCAGAATTCCCTGAGCAATATATGTCTTAATACATTGTACAAACTCTTTTAAAGGATTGGCAACTGAAAACAAGCGCATCCAATATTCATACGCTGAAAATGTATGAAAATCTAAGACAAGAGAGGAATTTCTGCGTTTTCTAAGCCTCAGCGAAATCAAAGCAGCTAATCCAGGTAAAGTTTCTTGAGCGTAAACGATATCTGGACAAAACTCATCGATACATTTTTCTATAGTTTGAATATATGACTTCAGACTTCTTGATCCAATCGAAATAGAAGGTGCATACTTAACAGATGAACAATCTAATCCTAGCTGAAAAACATCAAAATCTTTAGTTAGATATTGTCCTAGATAAAAAGGTCTAGTAAATGCACCAAATGGTTGACTAGAATCAAGTGTTGAGACAATTAGTAAACGTTTGCCCATAATCTATTGATGATTTGAATATTTAAAGAATTGATTTTTGAAACTACATTTTTTCACTTATTTAGATAGCTATGAATTATGCATATATCATTAGTTAATAATCCTAGTATCATGATCAAACCTCTGAGTTACTTTGGCTAATCTCTTCAGAAAATGTGGGAGAAACTGCCAAATTTTTGTAACCAATAATTGCTCTTATATAGGGTAAAAACCAATAGAATATCCATAACGGACCAGAGTGTCTGATACAAAATATAGTCCAGGGTTTTAATGGAAATCCTTTAATTTGCAGCGCCTTTTTTAAGCGCTGTAATATACTTAAATTAGTATCTACCCAACTGTTACGGATAGAGTTTTTAGTACAAGTACCAATATATCCAGGAGCTACCCATATTTGACAACCCAATTTACGCGCTCTGAGGGCATAATCTAAATCTCCTAAACTGTGAATAAAAGCTGTATCAATATTGCCAACTTTTACAGCAACAGTTTTAGGGATTAGTACACAGTTACCATACATAGCATCGCATTTTTGAATAACCGAACTTGGTTCTAAAAATTCAAATTTGTTAGAATACCACTTTTTAGATTTTACTGCTCCTCCATAGGTTGCTTTTCCTGTCATTGGGTCTTTAGTTGAACCAACTACAATTGAGTCTGGATAACCTTGTGCAGTCAAATCTTGATGAATCTGTAATAATTTGCTGACAGCGTTGGGTTCTAGAAATGTGTCATCATTCAACCATAGATAATAATCATATTGATTCTTTATCGCCTCATTAAAGGCAAGATGCATTCCTCCTACCCAAAATAAATTACCATTACCCTGAAGAATGTGTACGTCTGGATATTCTGCTTTGATAGCTTGTGCAGTCCCGTCAGAGCTACCATCATCAGTTAGATAAACATCACAATGATGTTTTTGCTCATATAAAGTATGTAGACAGGCAAGAGTTGTATTACGCCTGTTATGACAGGTCATAACTACAGCTATATTTGCTTTTTTCATCTTATTTACCTCACGTAATTTCTATGGAAATGAGCAATACAAATAATAAAGCTAAACGTAATTATTCGCATTACGTTTAAAGTTTAGCCATTTTTTCTATCCAGCTACTCAAATTAATATCTAAATTAAAATTTCGTAATTTTTGTTCCATTCTTCTAACTACCAACATATATCTGTGCAAAACTGATACACGAGGCATTCTTAATCTGACAACCTCTTGACATAACCATAGATATTTTTCGGAATTAATGTTAAGTTTTTTCAATTTTCTAATTTGTGTATTCCAATCGTTATAGAAGAATAAGTTGAAATAATGAATTGATATAATATCATTCCAATGTTTAATTTGTAATTCTGTTGATAAACGGTTATGTAAAGGTAATGGATAACTATAATTAGCAGGAAGATGCTCGACATTTTCTTCCAAGGCACATAAAGTTACAGACAAAACAGACTGCTCAACAAAATAAATACCTTGGGGAGGAGTGATATCAAGGCGCATTACTTTTTCAAAATTCTCTTTCCAAGCTGTAAATATACCCGCACTCCTTCTCACAACGACCAAACCAGAATTCCAGTAAGCTCTAATCCTTTTTTTACCAATTGGTGTTTCAACAAATACCTCACGTTTTACCCCCAGCACTTCATATAATTTTTGCCAGTACCATTCTTGAGAGTCTCGAAAACCTGTAGAACCAATTCCTTGACCATACTCAGGACGTAAACGAACGTTGCAATTAACAGGTAATAAAAATTCTTTTGGTGCAGAAAAGAAGCATTTGTCACTGTCTAGAAAAACTAATATTTCTGCATCAATATTTTGTTCTGCATAGGCGCACGCCAGGGGCTTATTTGCTAAATAATATTCATGGAATTCTTGATTGATAGGAACTTGTTGATGATTTACCTGCAACGCTTCAAATGCTTTTTGGGTTTGCTTTGATATTGGTTCACCTACTCTAGGATGAAAACTATATATAGGTGTGTCTTTCAATTCTCCACAGAACTTACGAATACTTTCTGCAAGCATTAACGACTGAGCTTCTAAGCGCCCAGGTTCTGTACAAATTATAAAAGCTATAGGTATTGACATATTATGAAGTATTTATTTATTTACTAAATTAGTTACTAAATGGAGATTTCTTGGCTACCATCAATATTTCCTCAAATAAAGCTGAATAACGACGTGCTTGAAGTTCTAGGGTGAATTCTTGTTCTGCTTTCTTGCGAGCATAGAATGACAGTTTTTCTAACCTCTGCTCATTCTCAAGTATCCAGGCAATTCCTTTGGCGAAATCGTCAACTTCATAAGGGTTAGCTAAATAGCCATTTTGCTGATGATCGACAATATCTTTTAAGCCAGTAGAATTAAATGCAACAACTGGAGTACCACAAGCAAGTGATTCAGAAGCTGTCTGTCCAAAAGATTCTTGCAGAGATGGCACAAGCATCACATCAGCTGCCGAGTAAACAGTTGCTAAAGATAGATCATCATATAAATGCCCTAAATAGTATGTTTTAAAGCCTAAATCCGGTGGGTTTTCCGGTTGAGATGCCCCAAAAATAACCACTTCAAAGTTGTCCTTCCATCCAGCCTTACTCAATTCTTGTAGAGCTGGCTGCAACAAATGAAATCCTTTATTTCGATCGCTTGTTGCTTCTATAGCTCCAAAGAGAATCAGCTTCTTATCTTGAGGTAACTTCAGTGTTTCTCGTGCAAAATGTCGATTAATAGGTCGATATTTTTGAGTATCCAATCCGTGAGGAATCACCTCGATTCGCAAATTCTGGAACAAAGAACTGGAACGAGCACACTCTGCTAACCAAGAACTTGGGGAAACCAGAGTTAAATTAATATTTTTCCAAGCTTTTACTTTGCGCCGCCATACCCAACGGGATAAATCCCACTCATTAATACTGTTGAGTTGAGGGCAAGCTCCACAGGAGACTTTGTAGCGATCGCATTCTCCAATAACGTGACACCCTCCAGTAAACCCCCACATATCATGAAGAGTCCAAACTAGAGGACGCTTTAGCTTAGAGAACGTTTCTATTTGCATAAAAGCTCCGCTAATCCAATGCAAATTGATTATATCTGGATTAATCTGAGCAACTTTAGGAATAACTCTATCTGGCAACCATTGAATAAAAAATGGAGTATTTTTCTTTTGAGTATAAAGCTTTAATGGTAGGCTTTCAAATGTCAATTTGGCTTTGGCAATGCCTTGAAAGAGTCTAATTTTAGGGGCAATTACTGTTTTATCATTACTAGATTTTTCCTGAACTAGCATTTGTGACTGTAGTCCTATATCTTGCAAACCTGTGTGCAAACGATAGGCAGCCCTTGCAGCACCTCCACCAATATCGTGAGTACTAAGATGTAAAACTTTCATTTTTTTTAACTTCGTAATTACTAACTAAAATATTTTTATTATTTCGTTCATATTCAAGAGTCAAAGATAGCGACGTAGTTACATACATTAACCAATTCCAACTGGGAGTTAATAATCTTGCTTCTGAAAAATTTACTATTACAATGATAATTAGCATCTGCATTGGCCAATAATCTTCCGGCTTTTTAGCAACAGAAATAATTCGAGTTAATGCCATTACAAAGAACCGGAAAAAGCCTGCGGCAAAAGTCAAAAAACCTAAAAATCCTAATTCTAACAATAGTTCTAAAAAACCATTGTGAGCATTACTTGCCCAATCATAAGTAGCTCTTAGATTAGATGCAGAAGTACTAGTCCAAAATCCAGAAAATCCATAACCTAGCCAGGGTCTTTCCCAAATCTTGGACATCACTAGCTCCCAGAGATCAGAACGTCCATTAAAGGTAAGGTCTTTGCCAGAAGTACCAACTACGGTATCGGCATTATTGATAAGTAACATTAAACCGATAATGAGTAACATTAAAGTCGAAGTAATTAGAATAACTTGTAATTTATAATTAGTTTTTTGAAATGATTTATAGACAGGTAAAAGTAATATCATTGTTAATATAATCGTCAAAGATGTTGTAGAACGTGAAAGGATAATTAGACATATAGATATCCCACATATTCCCCACATCAACCAACTATATCGATGGCTACTAAGAGCAAGGTGCAAAAAAACTCCTGTACTCCAAGCCATCATATATCCTAATTCATTTTTATGACCATAAATTCCGCTCCACATACCTACTAATTCAGGTGATTGATGAATATAACCTGGTATGAATGCAGAAAATATCATAGATAATAATGCAGATACACCAAGCGCCCAAGCGATTAGTCTCATTTGTTCGCGGAGAGAATAACGCATTGCCAAATAGATTGCCAGAAAATATAGTCGGATTAAACCTCTCATATAAGTAAGACTAGAACTTAAGTCTCCTGACCACAAAAGAGAAAATATAACTATTGTTATCAAAAGAAACTGTAATGGACTTTTAGTAGTTACATAAAGAAAACCTTTCCAGTATAAAAGTAGGAAATAAAACAGAATTAAATATGAAACTATATTGAATATAGTATCTAGCTTATCGCCTCCAAGGGTAGATATAGAAATTTCTTGTGCAGGGTGTATGGTCAATGCCCCTACAGTAATGAGTAATAGTAAGACAGTTAGTATTTTTTCTGTTAGTTTTACCTTAATTTCTGACATTTCATCTGTCTATTAATTTACTAGATGGGTTACTATTTTTTGACTGTTGAGTAATTTAATTTTTTCTTCAATTCTTCTTTGAAAATATCTAATGCAGTTGCTTTATAGACTGTTTTCTGCGTAAAAATATCTGCCTCTATATTCCTCACAATAAACGGTGGATGCTTTAAGGGAAACTCTATTGCTTCCATTGACATATTAATGAAAGAAAATTCTTGCTTGGAATTGAAATGAGTTGCGTCTGCACCAACACCAACATTAGAAATTAAATTGACATTGGGAATAATGCTTAAGCTACCCTGCATCCAGCAAGCAAATGTCCATTGATAATCCCAAGTTATACCTGTAGGATTGTTATAAATAGACTGAAATATTCGTCGCCAATAATTTACTGCTTTTGTATCTATAAGAATGTCATGTAAAAGGTTTTCTGCTTGCACCTCTTTCCAGAGTTTCATAGTCAAATCATAATGTTGCCAAGCACGTCTCCAACTTGCCCAACCCCAGCAGTGGTTATAACGAGAAAAATAGTAACTGTAATTTGTGCGTTTTCGTCCAAATTGAACATTTTGGGCAGATATGGTGCCGATTCTAGTATCATATCTATATTTTTCCAGTAGTTCTTCACTAAATCTGAAAAAAGTCTGGTGAGGGATACAATCATCTTCTAAAATAATTGTTTCTTCAACATTATTAAATACCCAATCTAAACCACTAGATACTCGTTTCGCACAACCTAAGTTGATATCAGCATAATTCTTAATAACTTCACATTCCCAATCAACTCTCTCAATAATTGCCCTAGTTTCTTCACACTTTTCTGCCTCACCTTCCCGGTTACTGCGGGGGCCATCTGCAATGACAAAAAGCTTTTTTGGCTTTGCTTGGCGAATAGCTTCAAAAACTTTCTCTGTTTTTTGTGAACGATTGAAAATAATAAAAGTTACTGGTGTTTGCATATTTGATTAATTTGACTAATGTTAATTGATATACAAAGGTGAAAGATAAATAATAATCAAAATTTATAAAAAGGAAGTAGCGATTTCATCTGAATTTTAAATATTTTTTGTGTTCTTTTATCAAATGCATTGCATAGAAAAGCAGCAGAAGCTTGAGATATTATTGTTGCGATCGCAGCACCAAATCCTGCATATTTAGGGATAAACAATAAATTAAGAATAATATTCAATATTGCTCCAAATAAAGTTTTACCTAAAGAAACATGATTCAAACTTTCAGCAATAAACCACGGTGATGTTGCAAGACCCATAAATACAAACAAAGAAGTCCAAATATGAACTGCTAATATTGGACCTGCTTCTGCATACCCACTTCCAAACATCACCATGATTATTTTTTCAGATAGAAATGTCATTGGCAGAGCAATTGCAAAAGATATATATGTGAGGAGACGGAGTAATTGTCCTATTCGCTGATAATAAAGACTTTCTGATTTTTCCTTGGCTGCGTAAATTGAGGGAGCAACAGAAGAGACAATAGCCGCTGGAATAAAATACCAAATTTCAGAAACACGAACCGCAGCAGAATAAATTCCAACTTCCTTATCTCCAATCATTTGACCTAGCATTACCTGATCGATTCTCATAAAAATCATGATGGCGAACCCCGAAAAAATTAGAGGTAAACTCTCTTTTAAAAGAGTTTTAGCAGCAGTAAAGTTCCAACGCCATAACAACACTGAGGTGCCTCTGGCTTGGTAAACAATCAGCAAGCCAATTGCACTCATTGCAAATTCTGCTAATGTTACCCAGGCAAAAGCTAACAATGGTGCTTTTGTTGAAATTAGTGCTATTTTGATGAGAGTATTTAGCAGAAAAGCTATATTCTTAGCGATTACACTGTATTTTGACTGCACCTGTGATTGAAACCACAGTTCAATAGTATCAGCCGCCCTAAAAATCCCTACCATTCCTAAAATTGCAACTAGCCATATCTTCAGTGTTTCATGCTCACCTAAGAAGAACATACTGCCAACCGCCAATAAAACAGAGGCAATTCCACCGAGCAACTTTAGCCAAAAAGTGGTTCCTAAAATTTCTTCTTTGTTTGATGATTGACGGACAATATGGCGAACTACTACATCGTCTAGTCCAAGAGTAAAAATCGGACTAAATAAGCTAACAAAGGCTAAAACATAGTTAAATAGACCATACTGCTGTACCCCTAAATAGCGTGCTACCCATACTCCTACCACCAAGCTTGCACCCATACGGAGAATGCGGTCAGCAAACAACCAACCTGTATTAGCAATAATTGCACGTAACCCAGAACGAGATTTTAATTGTGATAAGCTTTTAAGTCTTAATTTACTTAGCATTACTTTGTTTAACCATGTGATACTCTCTATAACAATATGCAAATTTTTACTAGCTTGCTAAATTCACTAAATAGATTGAGTTAGATTAGTATTTTACATAATCATTAATTACCTACTATTTTTTAATTTCCCACCCATCAAAATTTTCAAAAAATAGTTAAATAACAAAATCATGCCCTTAATTTTCCAATAAAAATTAGGCTCAAACAAAAATACTATTTTCAAATATGAAATAAAATCTTGAAAGTTTGGGCATGGTATTGTTTTTAGCTCATCAAGAGAGGTGAAAGCCAATAATAATGGTAGGCTAAAATTATTTTTTTGAATGATGTAATTAAATAAAGAATTGCGTTTCCAAAATCTTTTATATTCATAGTTTTTGTCTATATCTAAAAAGCTCTTATTATGATACTGATTATTCTGATGTATTCTATACATCACTAAAGGATTAGACATATAAAACTTTTTAGCCCCTACCAAAGAGGCTCCCCATACCAGGCAGTCATCAGCCCTTACACGCCAATCTTCTGTCTTTGGAATAGGTAAAAATTTTCTAATTATTTCTCGACGGATTGATAATGTTGAAGTTATGGAGCCAATCCATTCACCATTGTATAAAGTTCGGATTACTGAATAACCCAAATCTAAATCAACTGCATCAGCTTGAAATGTCCCTTCTTCTGCCCCAAATTTTTTATATGCACAAAATAGGAAGTCACATTCACTACGTCTCTTATAAAAATTTAGGGCAGTTTCTAAATATTGAGGTTCATAAATATCATCGGCATCTAAAAAAAATATAATCTCTCCAGTCGCAGCTAAAAAACCTTCGTTAAAGGATGATAATTGTCCTTGATTTTTTTCTTTGAAGATACATTTAACATTGTCTATTTTAGTAAATCTAGTAAGGACTTCTGCAGAATTATCTGTTGATGCGTCATCAACAACAATAATCTCATCAAATTTAACCGTTTGATTTAAAGCACTATCAATTGCGTCTGAAACAAATTCAGCATAATTGTAGTTATTAATTAAACAAGATGTTTTGATTTTGTGTTTATCCATATAGAAATGCTTCCAAAATGCAAAAAAAATCAATTAAGATACTTGCAGTGACATTTATACGATTAATGCTCTTTGGTAAATTTGGTTAAACTGCTAGATACTAAATCTTCTTTAATTTGCCGTTTTTTGCTTTCAGGCAAATAATTATTAGACTCATTTTTAATATTCACACCATTAATGACTATCCCTAACACCTTCTGACCTGACTGATTTAAAAATTCTTTAGCTGCATTGGCACTGTTCAAATCAACTACTCCAGGGCGGACGACTAATAGGATACCGTCAGTGAGGGTGCTTAAAACAGCAGCATCTGCTATTCCTGAAAGAGGTGGTGTATCAAAAATAACTAAATCGTAATCTTTACTAAAGTTACTTATCAATGTTGCCATCCGTTGGGAATCTAGCAGTGCTACTGGATTGGGAGGCAAAACTCCAGAAGTAAGAACTTCTAGATTAGGCATCACTTCTTGAACAACTGCATCTAAAGGAACTTGACCAACAATGACATTACTTAGTCCAACTGTATTGTTTAGACCCCAAACATGATGCTGTATGGGGTTACGCATATCTGCATCCACTAGTAAAACTCGACGACCCGCTTGAGCCATTGTCACAGCTAAATTTGCAGATACATCAGACTTTCCTTCTTTACCAACAGAACTGGTGATTACAACGCTTTTGAGCGGTTTATCAGAACAGAGGAACTTCAAGTTTACTTGGAGTATTTGGTAGGCGTTACCAAGAGGGAAATAAGGAATATCTCTGCCAATAATTTTGGGAATAGGTCTATCAATTCCTGCTATGGAAGAATGAGTTTTAGGATTTTTGCTCTGTGTAGGAATTACTCCTAAAACAGTGTATCTCAAGACTTCTTTAGCCTCTTTAACTGTCTTCACTGAGCGGTCTATCAAGTCTAAACTAAAGGCGACAATGATACCCAAGAAAAGACCAACTGCTCCTCCACCAACAATAAACAGGATTTTGCGAGGCCCTTCTGCTTTATCGGGGACTAAAGCTAGAGAAATGACACGAGCATTAGGAATCTTTTGGTTCTGTGCAATATCAATTTCTTGGCGTTTCTTTAAGAGGGTTTCGTAAGTCGTTTGAGCTGCTTGCAGTTTCCGTTCTAGCTCTCGTTGAGTCTGTTCTAGTCTTGGCAAATTATTTGCTCGTTTGATGTAAGCATCTTGCTGTCGCAAGAGGGTGGCAATTTGTCTTTCTAGACCAACGCGTTCTGCTTGAGCGCGAGTAATATCTGCAATTAAGCTTTGGCGCAGTTGCCCAAGCTGTAAACTTCCCTCTGTTATCTGGGCTGTCCCAGCGACTTGTCCTGTCCGCTCTTTCAACAAGTTCTTAAGAGCTACGACTTTTTCTTCTAAGCTAGTAATTGTTGGGTGTTCAGGTGAAAAACGAGTCCGCTCTATTGCTAGTTGACTTTCCGTTTCTTGGAGTTGGATAAGCACTTTTTGAACCCCAGGTGCTTGACTCAAGTCAGATGCGATTACACCTTGCCGTGAATCTAACTGAGCTTCACTGCCTAACTGTTGTAAACGACCTTTGACATCATCTAGTTGAGCTTGAGCTTGAGAAATTTGATTTCCTAGCTTGGAAATTGTGTCGACTGCTGCGGTTGCTTCTTGTTGCAGGACAACAACTTTATTTTGTTCTTTAAATACCCGCAGTTTTGATTCAGCTCTCCTGACGACTTCTTCAGCTTTGGGTACTTCTGTTACAAGAACCCCTTTGGCTGTCTTTGCTTCATCCTGATTAGCCTGAATATTTAAATCGATATAACTTTTGATAACTTCATTGACGATTTTGGCAGCCAGTTCAGGATCGTTGTTTTTATAAGAAATTTGTACAACATCAGTACCTTTAATTCCTTCTATTTTTAGTTGGGTCGCTAAGTCGCGAATCGACAGCATTTTGCCTTTCTTATCTTTGAGGTTGAGGGTATTAATTGTTCTGTCAATAACTGGATTTGAGCCAATAACTCTCACCTGGGTTTCCAGGGGATTGTCGTTTATATTCAAAGCTTCCAAGCGTCCTATGTCGTCCGGTAAACCTGTGAGTGAGGAAGAGCGATTTGTTTTAATCATCAAACTTCCTTCTGCCTTGTATGAGGGTTTTAGTGAAAAGGCATACAAGCATCCAAAGGTAATAGCTATGCTAAAAATTCCGACTAGAGGTAGCCAACGCCGTTGAATAACTTCTAAGTATTTCTGAATATTTACTTCTTCAAACTGTGGTAAAGATTCCATCGTCATAATAAAAAAGTTTTAAAATAATGACTATTTGTATTTGTAGTAGATTTTTCTCGTTATTTTAGCGCACTATTACTATAGATTACTTCGTTTTGCTAATGTTCGCTGTATCATATTGATGATTTTGTTGATGTTCAATTGTTTTAAAACCAAAGTATTGTCGGATATACTGTCTTACGGAATATACTCTGACTAAACTACGCACAACCTGTTCGCTGCATATATATTAGATAGCTTAATAAGTAGCGATTTTAACTTACAGGTAGTTATAGTATCCTGAGAAAAACAACAGGATAATTCCTAATTTTCTTCGTAATTTATTTAGCTAGTGTTCTTTTTTTTTGTTAACTCACTTTTGTGTTGATACTGATCTAATTATTGATTAGTAATCTAACATTCAATATCATATTATGTAAGAACACTTAATTGAAGAACTTTACAAAAAATTTATATAATACGCCAGTATATTCCCTGCACATTCGCTAATTTTAAAAAGATGAGAATAATTAATACCTTAAGGGTAAGGAATATACAATTTTCCCAGACTACAAGCGATGTAAGGATTTCAGAGGTAGGCTTTTCGTAGTGAAAAGAGACAATTGGAAAGATTGTATGGATATTTACGTAAGCTTTTAAAAAGCTTTCAGCAACAATTAATTCTTACTCTGAATAACACTAAGTTTGGTAATTATCCAGGACTGGCAATACTCAGATTATGTGAGTTGAGTATTGAAGTTGTAATAACTCGTACTTATGTTCAATTTGCCCAGACTGGTGAAGCTTTTTTTATGTGGCTTGAGGTGTGAAAATTACAACACAGTTCCCATCCTTGGGTTTATATCCCAATATTTTAGGTTTAACTGTAAACTTGCAATTACCTTGGTTATATTCTGCTATGGATGCAAAATACGCCTTCTAAGATTTATCTAACAGTTTGGATTTTGTCTTATTAGTGTAACTGTATGGTAACACGCTATAGAGATAAACGGCTAGTGATACGGGTAACGAAATATTAATTAGTACAGTTACAACGAAAAATAGATAACAGGGTAGTGTCAAATTCAGATGTCTTAGAGGGAGGATGCTTAACTACCCCCTTCTGGATAAAAGTCTATGTACACTTAGACTCCACTATATTTTTAATGAAGTTTAGCCATACTCCATAGTACCTGTGTTAATCTGAAGTACTCAAACTAGACTGCTATTTTTGGGTGTTTGTGTCTAGCGAATTGTAATTATTAGACTGAACATTAAGAGATTGAATTATGAAATCCTCTTTTATCACCTTAGTGGTTGTAATTAGCACACTCTTCCTACCTCAGAGTGTCTATGCTAACCAAGAGAATATTCCCATTGTAACAGTTGATGCTGATGCTCCAGAGGAACCGTTTCACGATCGCAATCAGGCTGGAGTTTTATTGACGGAACCAGCGACGATTACCACTACATGGAGTAATTTTACGGGACAGACCAATAATCCCAAACAAACTGCTGAATCAGTTTCGCTAGTGCAGGAGCGAGGATGCCAAAAGATGAGTCCGCTTGAGTTCATCAATAATCCAGATGCTTTCTTTAAGGAATGTCAGAAGCCAACAAATACCCAAAGTTCTCAAACTACTGAACCAATTGAGTATTTTAAGGTTCCTAAACTCGATTCTGGTATTAGTGTGACAGTGACTAAATTTTGATATAGGAATTTTTTTAGCCAGACATAACTAATTTTTGGTAGTGTAATTTATCTAAATAATTTACGCTCAAACATGGATGATATATTTATGTTGGCTGCTTTAGCTCAAAGCAAAAAAGCTTTGCCGGAATGTTTGCCAAACCCACCAGTAGGTTGTGTAATCGTAGATGCCCAAGAGATAGTAGCTCAAGGGTACACGCAAGCACTAGGAAAACACCATGCTGAGGCTGACGGACTTAAACAGATTCAAGGCAAAGCTTTCAAGTTTTTGAAAATGTATGTAACCCTTGAACCTTGTTCTTTTCATGGACGCACACCTGCATGTGCTTTAGCGATCGCAGAAGATTGTCGTATACATGAAATATATGTATCTATAGTTGATCCAGATCCCCGCAATAATGGTCAAGGATTAGACATTCTCAGGAAGGCAGGTAAGACAGTCTATGTCGGGTTATGCGCCAATGAAGTCAATACTTTTATTAACCAATATCTACTAAGTGATGCTTGAAGAGTTCGGTTCAAATTGCAACCTAGTATTATTTTCCTGAAAATCTTTGCGACAAGTCAATCATTTGTCTTGATGCACGAATATGTAATTGTGTCAAAGAGGTGAGAAAGCTTCCAGATGTTTGCTTCTTAAGAGTCTTCGATGATTTCCGACTGATTGGATAAGTGGAGAATCTTGTTGTAAATATGTTATGCAAGAATCAACTATCCACCTCTAAACGTAAATCTTTTCGTTTCCATAAGATATTAGTAGCGATCGCAGGTGCTACTGTCTTGCCAAGTACTATCCTTGGTGCTAGTGTTACCACTGTTACTACTATTATTCCCAAAAATGTTTCCAAGAGCAATCAAGTTGATGATACCGCATTCAATGCAGATGTCTGCGTGCAGTATGACACAAGTACAATTGTCACAAATACCTGCGTCTTCGTCATCCTAAATCCCTAATTATAAGTATTGAACCGGACTCCTAAAGGAAGCTGTTTTTGAGCAGGAGAAGTACATTCGTTTATATTTCAAAATCGGCTGCTATGTACTTGGCTTGAGATGGTTTTATTATCTAATAAAAAATAGAACTAAAAAAAGAATATTTTATATTTAATTATTTTCACTTAATGGGAATTACATAGATGTATATCCAGACTATGAGAATTTTAAAACCTTTGTGATTTAATAATTCAAAATTATGTTGGTATTTACTGTTAGTGATTTATCTTGTGGCGATGAAATCGTTGCTCGTTCAAGGTTTCATTTTTTCGTTAACTCCGTTGGATAATTTAAGTAGACATAATTGTGTTTGAAAATATGCAATTTTTCAGAATAAAATATAGTGGGATTTTTTCAAAGGATATGGTGATAATACTTTAGGGTAATTGATTTGTGACTGGTGATAATGTTAGTATTATGGGGTGGGTTGATTTTGGGTTTATTATCTCCAACAATTGACTTGTAATGTATCATAGACCAGAATTCATCAGTATTGCCAATTGATTGATTAGCAGTGTGAAATGGTTGTGGGTCTGAATATATAGACTTGATACCACTAAATTGATGAGGTTACAGAGGAGCAAATAACCATGAGCAACTTAACATCTCCACCTACCGAAGTTCAAAAAACGAAGAAAAAAAGTTTAGCCGCAGATAAAAAACCTCGAGCTACAGATGATATTGTGCGTAGTTATCTGCAAGAGATCGGGCGTGTAGATTTGTTGACTCGCGAACAAGAGGTTATTTTTGCCCAACAAGTGCAGCTGATGATGAATTTACTAGCTGCTAAAGAAGAATTAGCTGTGAAATTAGACCACGAACCCACACTGCAAGAATGGGCAGATCGAGTGGAGTTAGGTACTGAGGTGCTAGAGCTACAGTTAAGTCAGGGCCACCAAGCCAAGCAGAAAATGATTCAGGCTAATCTCCGGTTAGTGGTAGCAGTGGCTAAGAAATACCAGCACCGCAATCTGGAATTTATGGATCTAATTCAAGAAGGTACTTTGGGTTTAGAGCGAGGGGTGGATAAATTTGATCCTGCTCTTGGCTATAAGTTTTCTACCTACGCTTACTGGTGGATTCGTCAAGGAATTACGCGAGCGATCGCTCAACAAGGACGGACAATTCGCTTACCGATCCATGTCTTTGAGAAACTGAACAAAATTAAACGGGTACAGCGAGAATTATCTCAACAGCTAGGTCGCGTTCCCACTACTGCTGAAATTGCTAATGCGTTATCTTTGACACCTAGCCAAGTTAGAGAGTGTTTATACTTGGCTCGTCAACCTTTCTCACTAGAGGCACGAGTTGGTGAACAACAAGATACAGAATTGCAGGATATCCTAGAAGATGACGGCCCTTCTCCTGAAGACTATGCTGTTGAAGAATCTCTCCACCAAGACTTACAAGACTTGTTGGCAAAGTTGTCTCCGCAACAGCGAGAAATATTAACCCTGCGATTTGGTCTGACTGATGGCTATGAACTTTCTTTAGCACAGATTGGCGATCGCATGGGTATTAGTCGAGAACGGGTACGTCAGATTGAGCAAAAAGCTCTCAGTCTTCTCCGACGACAAAAGGAACAAGTACGTAGTTATTTAGCTAGCTAAGGTTATTTCTCCAAAATTTAGAGCAATAAAATTTGGTCATTTTGGGGGAGAATAAACCTAAGTAATCTCTATCAAAAATTTGATATGGGCACATCAAAGACAGTGCAACAATTGCAAGCGCAATGGGTAAGTTCTGAAAACTTTCGGCGTTATGGACAAGTAATTTTTCCTAGTCTTGATGGCAAAGGTTACGATGTGGAAGATGCCCAGTTAAACCTGCAAAATGGGATTCCACGATTTTATATCATGCGGTTGGAGAAGAGAGGGCGAAAGTTTCACAAAATTACTCGCCATGTACAATGCACTCAATGTCTGGGTTCTTTGGAAGGGAAGGATTGGTTAATTGCTGTTTGTCCTCCTCATAATGATTTGAATGAACCAGTATTAGAAGAGATTGCTGCTTTTCGCATTCCGGGGAATTGTTTTATCAAGCTACATGAGGGTACTTGGCACGCTGGCCCCCATTTTGACCATGAAGCTGTGGATTTTTATAATTTGGAATTAGCTGATACAAATGTGGTGGATCATTTCACTCATGATTTTTTTAAGAGTCATCAGTTAGAGTTTGAGATTGTTTCATAAATGTGGTTCTCCTAAACTTGCGATCGCTTCTTGTTTCACTTTCCAAGTATTCGGCAATAAATCTAGAATCGTTGCAGTGCATCCTTTATTCGCCAACTTTATCCTCAAAGGAGTTGGTGATTTTGGCTTTCAAAGCCAATTACCGATCGCAATCATTGGTGCCCAATACGCAGGATTGTCATAGCTGGGATTCATCCCCTCAGATGATAATTTCTTAGCATGAATCATTCTAATTTGAGCTTGTTGCAATGCTTCTGCAATACTCATGCCAGCGTTGCGATAGTTGCTATAAAATGTTTTGACTAGTTCGGATGTTGATTGATCGCTGACACTCCACAAAGATGCGATCGCACTTTTAACCCCAACTTGCAATGCAACTCCAGCTAATCCTAATGTGGCCCGATCGTCGCCAACTGCGGTTTCACATGCAGTCAATGTGAGTAATTCGACGCTATCCGATTTGCTGGTGAGGTTTCGCAGTGAGTTTTCTAATTGGCTGATGGTAAGTTTTTGGTTTTTGCCTGTGACAATGAAGGTGTCTTCAGGAATGATCCCAAATTGGGCGTGGCTAGCTATGTGGACAATAGGATATGTGGTTTTATCAAGTGTTTTGTCAAAATTTTCAGGGGAAAAGTTTTCATCAATGAGGGCGGTATGATTAGGAAATATACTTTTAACTGCGCTAACTTCATTGGGAACAGCAAGAAGTTGATCAAAAGTCTTCCCGTCAATTGTGGCTTTTTCAGTTAAACCCAAAATTAATGCTTTTTGTGTACTACGATCGCGGGCTTTGGGTGTGGTAAGTCGTAAACTGGGGGTTGTGGCAATTGCATAAGTTTCGACTAAATATTTCTGTTGTTGGCTGTCGTAAAGTGCTGCCATTGGAACGCTACGCAAAAATCCATCCTGAATAAACACCAAGGTTTTGACTTTCTCCGGCTTGATATCCTCAGCAAAGGGGCGAATTATCCAATCATAAAGCTGTGCCGCAGTTGTTGTATCGTAGTTAAATTCTTCTTGTCCTTTAACTAATCCTGTGCGAAACTCGGCAATTTTTTGCTGTAGGATGTTGCTGCTAACTATTTTACCTTGTTGATTGGGGTCTTCAATCCACTTAAATTTAGTGGACTGATTGGGTAATTGCAATAACATCCCAGTTTTGCCTTCTAAAATTATGGAACTCAAAAACCCAGTATTCTTAAAGGCTACACTATTATCCTTGAGGAGTTCTCCCACCTGTTTGGGATTCAAGGCACTTAAAATACAATCATTACCAAAATAATTCTGTAATTCTGCTAGTTTCAAAGCATCGATGGTTTTAACTACTTCTGATAATTCCTTAGCACGTCGTTCATCGGCGTAGGCGTAGCCCGTCGTAGACATCGCACCAACTCCTAGCAAATCGAGCCGTGACTGTGCCAAGGTACGGTACAATGGTCGCACAACATCGCGGAAGTCAAACTGCACATCTCGTTCAGCGGTTAAAATATCGCTGCGGATATCTTCGAGAGTATCAAATGCTCGTTGATAGGATGCGATCGCTTCTTCTTTTCGATTTTGTCGATCTAAAATTCGTCCCGCTTGCCACTCCCACAAATACAAGCTATCTTTGGCACTCAACTTATTATCTGCTGCTACTATTGCAGTTTGAGTATATTTTAATGCTTCTGGTTCTTGCTTTGGTTGGCACTCCCAGAAATGACCCAAAGCGCCGTTAGAATAAGAAAGTAGACGATTATCTTGTAATTTTTGACTTGCTGCTACTGACTTTTGTAGCAAGCTTAATACATCTGCATTGGGTAAAATAAATTTATTTGGACAGTAAGTAAAAGGTGAAGTTCCTTTAGCATCTGATTGCAAGTATGCTAAATCAATTGCCCCATAGACTTTTGTCGCTGAATCGGGTAAGAGTTCAAGAACCTTCAAAGCATCGTTAACGGTTTGGTTAAACTCCTGATCGTTAATAACTTTGTTCTTATTGGTCTGGGAACCCAACTGAATTAAATTTAACAATCCTCGCATCTCTGCTAAAGTTTGTTTTTGGTCGCTGGCAAGTTTTGCACTTTTCTGAAAATATTGATGAGCTTGGTTATAGTCTTCTATAGACTGTTGAGTAAATTCATTTTCTTTACTATAAATACCAGCTTTATTTGCAGAATCTGCTTGTAACTCTCGCAATTGAGCGCGACTTTTGTAAGCATTACCCAAACTATTTAACACCAAAAAGTCATAAGCTGGATAAACTTGTTGTGCTACGTGCAAATATTTAATTGCTTGGTCATAATTGCCGATTAAGCGATATGCTTCACCGAGAAGGCCCAATGCTGCAACTTGACCGATTTTGTCGTTGTATTTGGTGGCGATTTGTGTAGCACTATCTAGAGTGCATTCTATTTTTTGACTTTTATCGGCTAGTTGACCACATAAAAGTGCGATCGCTTTGCGGGGTTGTCCCAAATTGCTGTAAACTTGGGCTAGTTCTGACTTCATGCGTCCCACTTGCTGGATATTTGCTACAGCACCATAGTCACGAATTGCTGCTGATAAGGATGCGATCGCTGCTTTATTTTCTCCTATTTGTTGGTAAGCACGCGCCAAATTTTCATTTATAACTGCCGTAGCTGCTGGATTATTTTTATACTGATTTAATGCATCTTCCCAGTGTTTTACCGCATTGTGAAAATTTCCGGTATCATAGTCTTTAATTCCCTCTTCAACTAATACAGTCACATTTGGAGTTTGTGCAGATACGACTTGTCCAAACAAAAGATATGTTAGTAAAGTTGTCAAAAATAATACTTGAATAAATCTATGATGCCGATTTAGTTTTTGGTGCCGCTGAGTAGAGAAATAAATTAGCCTCTTGCAGAGGTTTCCAACCTTCAGCAACATCTGCATCCACCAACGCGCAGAGAATAATATTTTAAGATATTTACTTTTAGCTTTCATATTTTTCCACATAGATAAAATGTTTATTTAGCTTTTATTGTTTAAATTACCAGAAATTAGTAGAAAAAACTGAATTTTTTAAAAGTGTGCAGTTTTCTGCAATTTATCTAAAACAGCAAGAAGATTTAGACTGTGTTATTCACGGTCAGTTAAGGCTAAAAATAAACCTATAGTACGAATAAACCCAATATTATCAAGGCTTTTACAGATTTTACTATTGCTCAAGCTAATCTACTATTCTTAGTAAATTATTATTCAAACTTAATTTAATTCATCTGTAAGCTATTTTTTGGAGTGTAGAATAATTCACCCAAAAAGCCAATCAATTTTATGTTCTTTAATAACCTTTACCAGTGAGGATTTGCCATTATTAATGCCTCTGCTGATGAACTATTTAATGGAACTGAGAAAAAATGTCCCTGACCATATTCACATTTCAACTTTCTTAAAAATGCTAGTTGCTCTTTTGTCTCTACTCCTTCGGCTAGAACATCCACGCCCAACTTATGCGCTAATGTGACAATTATTTCAATAATTTCTAAATTCTTTTTATTTGCGCTCATCAAGCTGATGAAAGAACGGTCAATCTTCAACACACTAATTGGAAAGTTATAAAGACGACTTAATGAGAAATACCCTGTACCAAAGTCATCAATTGATAACTGAATACCCATCTCTCGAAGTTGCAAAAATGTAGCAGTTACCTTGTCGTCATTCGCCACAATTACGTTTTCAGTAATTTCTAGTGTTAGCGTGTCAGCATCAAGACCAGTTGAGTGTAAAATTTGCCCAATCTGCTCAATCAAATCTGGCTGGGAAAATTCTTTGAGTGAGAGATTGACACTTATTTTTTCTAGCAAGTTGGAATCATGGCACATCCGCCAAGCTTGCATTTGGCGGCAGGCTTCATGCAACACCCATTTGCCAATGTAGAAAATTAGTCCAGTTTCTTCTGCCAGGGAAATAAAATCTGCTGGATTAAGCAAACCACGCTCTGGATGCTGCCAGCGCAACAGAGCCTCAAAACCCAAAATAGAGCCATTGGTGAGCGAAACAATCGGTTGATAATAAACTCGAAACTCTAAGCGTTCTATTGCTCGGCGTAAATCAGTTTCTAACTGCAATTTCGCCAGAGCATTAGCATACATATCTGAGTTGAAGAGTTTATAACGCGCTCTACCTTGCATCTTAGCTTGGTACATTGCTGTATCTGCATCTCTCAATACTTCTTCTGGATGTTCATAGCTTACTGTTGAACTCAAGGCAATACCAATACTTGCTGTTATGAACACTTCTTGTCCTTCAAGCTCAAAGGGTGATGCCAATTCTTGTTGAATCCGTTCAGCTACCGTGATGACATCTGAAACATCTTGGATTCCCTCAAGCAGAATTGTAAATTCGTCTCCCCCAAGCCGTGCAGCTGTATCTATAGAGCGTACACATATTTGTAGCCTACTTGCAGTAGCAAGCAGTAATTGATCTCCATTTAGATGTCCAAGGCTGTCATTGATCACCTTAAATCGATCTAGGTCGATAAATAGCACAGCAAATAAATAATCTGAATGCCGTTTTGAATAATTTATCGCATGGCTTAGGCGGTTCATAAATGCAGCGCGGTTTGCCAGACCCGTCAGTGTATCGTGAAACGCAAGGTGGAGTAATTGTGACTCAGCTCGTTTCCGCTCTTTAATTTCATTTAGCAATTTTTCATTTGCTTTTACCAGTTCTGCTGTCCGTTCTACCACCCGTATTTCTAACTCATCGTAAGCTCGGTGCAACATCTCTTCAGTTTTTTTGCGTTCACTGATGTTGCACAGCAGCCAACGCCAGCCAACCTGCTTCCCTTGTAATTTGTACACCGCAGATACTTTAATCATGGCGGGGAAAGGCTTTCCACCCCGTGGTTTTAGGTTAAGTTCCCAATCCAGTCGCTCTTGAAAATTGTTCATCTGAGAGCGAAAGGACTGACGGTCTTGTTGAGCAATAAATAGAATTAATGGTTTACCTACTAAATACTTTTTCTGGACACTCAATAAGGTTGCTGCTGCATGGTTAGCCTCTTCAATTGTGCCTACCATATTAGTTACCAAGTAACCATCTGGGGCGAACTCAAACAAATCTTGGTAAAGCTGACGTTCTTTCTCTACTTCCGTTCGTGTTACCTTTAATTCTTCTGAAGCTGTCAATAAGTCTTCTATTGCGGTGTTAAGTTCCTCGAAAGCCTCTGTTATAATCTGCTGTTTTAAGTTTAGCTTAGTTGTATTGTATTGCAATAGTTCCTGTATCTGTGAGTGCAATTTCTCTATCTGTTGGCTAAATACATCCACGTTCATATTGCTCATTAGAGGATGTTTTAAAAAGGTCTTTTACTGCCACAGTTATCACAGAAAGGTGTCTCAGTTGTGGATAAAATCTTGATTTTTCTTCGCAGCCAAGCCAAATCAGAACGACAAAGTTATATTTTTTGAAACTTTTTAAACATGCTTTTAAATACAATTTATTAAAGGTAAAAGTCTATCTACAATAGCATATTTGCTTTCCGTATTTTTTAATATACTTCTTAAGATAGATTCGGTAGTTCGATAACTTAATAAATTTCTAGGGTTCAACCAATACTATTGGGCTGAGAGAAGCATTTGTTTATCAGTGAAACATCCCATCAACAACGCCTTGATTTTGCAATATTTATTTTCCTGCCCTGCAATCAATTGCGGGTTGGTAGCTCAAGTGGGTTGAAATACACAGAAATGAAATAAATTAAGATGGATTGGATCTGATGGTTTAGACTCACTCTAAATTCGCCAGTAATCTCATACTATATTGATTTTTGCGAAGTTAGGTACAAATCAATGAGCCTTCTTTCTGATTTTACTCTTCCCGGAGTGACAAAAGAAAGTTAGACCACCCTGTGCGAACAAAAATCAAAGCGAATTTCTATAGAGATGGTGATATGGAAAAAATTGCAGTTATCCTGGCAAACTCCTTAGTATTTTTATAGCCGATCAATTATCTTGGCATTTTCAGGTAATTTGGACTCTCGTTGCCCAGCAGTACGCGCCCTCGCTGTGAACAAACCAATGGGAGTATTTAATAAATCTACAAGTGTGGCTTGACCCGCAATGCCTGCGGCGGGCTGCGCCAACGCCTTTTTAATATCCCGTGGTACTTCCTTCAATAACCAACGTGCCAAACGATAGCCACATTCTTTAAGTGTAATTTCTCGCATCAAATCTACGCCGTGTAGTTCGTGCAGATAGCGATTTGAGCGTCCATAGCGCCGCCATTGACTTTGCAGTTCTTTAAGTGTGGCGCGGTGGCGGTGCTGAACGATCGCATTTGGGGCAAATTCCAAACGTCCGATGTTTTCCCCCAAAATCCGCCAGCAAATATCGGCATCGCCACCAGTGGTAAGATAGGGACGAAATAAACCCGCTTTTTCTAAGGCAATGCGTCGTATCGCCAAATTAGCGGTTTGTCCATAAGGACGAAAGGCATGGTTAAGGGTATGCTTTTGCGACAAAGTTTCTTCACGGTCTGCGTGTTGTTCTAGTAGAGTTTTACCTGGTAGCGGCAAAATTTCACCAGCGACAATTACCACTTCTTTGTTGACAAAAGGCTGAATTAATGCGTCTAACCATTGAGGTTGTGGGCGACAATCTGCATCGGTAAAAACTATAATTTCGCTCACAGCAGCGCGAATCCCAGTATTACGAGCAGCATAAGAGCTTTGAATTTGGTTTTCGCTCAAGGGGCGAATTGTAATTGGGCAGTTTTCGGCAGATGTTTTGAGGATGTTGAGAGTGCGATCGCTACTGTTATTGTCTACCAATAAGTACTCTACTCGGTCTTTTGGGTAAGTTTGAGACAAGAGACAATTGATTAACTCTGGTAAATCCGCCTCACCGTTATAAATAGGAACAACCACCGACACCATTGGTAAAGGGGTGGTGGCGGTGGTTGCATCAACTGGCTGATGATTCATAAATCTGAGATTTGAGAGATGGGATTACTAACTAGTATTCCCAAACCAAAATCCTAGAACGGTATGTTAAGCAGTTTTCGTAACTCCAAAAATCTGGATTTGGGAATACTACTATATAAACACCTGCGAAGAAATCATTTGCATCAATCTAAAATTTCAGGTTATCGGCGCGGCTCATGGGTCGAGTAGGCTGATTTGCTGGCGGCTGGGCGAAGTTGTTATTTGATAAAATGGCGATCGCTCTGGCATATTGCGGATCGCTCTTAGTTCCGATTAAATCTGGATTAGAAGCTAACTGCCGCTCTTGTGCCTCTGTCAAGTCTAGCTTGACATCTGGGGCAATCCCTTTATGGTTAATATCTGTTCCCGCCGGAGTGTAGTAATGGGCAATGGTGACAGCCAAGCCGGAACCATCTGCAAGTTCATGAACTGACTGCACTAGGGCCTTACCAAAGGTTTGACCACCTACGACTACTGCCCGCTTATTATCCTTGAGTGCCCCTGTGAGAATTTCACTAGCACTAGCTGAATTACCATCCACTAATACTGCCAAGGGACGATTTGTTAAAGCAGTGCGATTAGCTTTAGTTTCTTCAGTGCCGCCCACACGGTCTACTGTTTTGACAATTCCGCCGTCATTGTACCACATCCGAGCAATTTCAATGCTCGCTTGTAACAACCCGCCAGGATTTCCCCGCAAATCTAAGACATAAGAATCAACTTTCTTAGTGTTCAAATCGCGGATGGCTCGTTGCATTTGCTCTGCGGCGTGGGCGCTAAATTCCCGCAACCGGATATAACCAACGCGGCGATTTCCTTCTTGTCTGAGGGTATAACGTACTGTTGGTACTTCAATACTTGCTCTTGTCAGTTTCAACTCAAAGGCATTTTGCCCTGCTCGTCCCAGCCGTAGTTTGATGGGAGTACCTGCTTTGCCACGAATTAACTTGGAAGCGTCATCCACTTTCATTTTGAGAGTGGATTTGCCGTCAATTGCCAAAATTTCATCGCCTCCTTTGATCCCAGCTTTCAGTGCTGGAGAATTTTCTATGGCTTCGACGACAGTGAGGCGCTGAGTTTTTTCGTTTACTTCCATCCGAACGCCAATACCAGAGACTTCCCCAGATGTTTGGCTAGTTAGGGCTTCAAACTGTTTGGGGTCCATGAATCGAGTGTAAGGATCTCCCAACTTTTGTAAAGCTTCGCGGATGGCAGCATAAGCTTCTTCCCGGGAAGAATAGTCTTTGCTCAACAGGGTTTGTCTAGTTGCTTGCCAGTCTTGTTGATTAAATTTACCATCAACATATTCATGATTTACCAGTTGCCAAACTTGGTCAACTATCATTTTCGGGCTGTCTTGTAGAGCTAAGGCGGCACGGACACCACGAGTCCAAGCGGAGCCGAATACAGACATCGTAGCAGTCGTAGCGATCGCTCCACCAATCAAGGCTACTTGGAGCGGTGAGTAACTTTTCGCAGATTGGTTCATGTATATTAACTGGAATAATTGTGTTGTTGACAGTTTAGCAATCAGGCTTTCCAGAAATTTTTAAGTTTTTATACCCCAAACTAAGCTATGCTTTCTTCATCATTTTTATCGTTGTAATGATGCCGAAAATACTGCATTATTAACAACCCTTTCTCAGTTTGTTAGCCGTCTCCGGAAGGCTATACTGATGATGTGACACTTTGATTAGCGTCATGTTTGTACTGATTCATTACTTTTATAAGATAGCACTTTGATCGCTTAATTGCAGCCTTGTTAGACAGCTATTAAATCAGGTTTTCTTACCGAAGTCATGAAACGTAAATTTACCATCAAATCGTTAATTTCTATTAAAAAAAATTTTTTTAATCTGTGGCAATTGTTACAAAAACTAACTGGTGTATTGTACTTTGTCTTAGGCACTTGGCTGATTTTTACTACTATAACCTTAGTTTTTGCTTCTTCACAGCCAGTAGATGCCTTCTTAGTGCTTGGTGGCAGTATTCGTCGAGAAACTTATGTGGCCCAACTAGCAAAACAATACCCGCAAACCCCAATTTTAATTTCTCATGGTTCCCCAGACCCCTGTATATGGTTAATTTTTCAGCCGCAATTAGTAGAGTTACAAAATGTTTGGTTAGAAAAGTGTGCGAATTCTACCTTTGAAAATTTTTATTATGGTATTCCAATTCTCCGGCGTTGGGGAGTGCATAAAGTCATGTTGATTACTTCGCCAAGTCACTTACCCAGAGCTAAATGGATGGCACAGATTCTCTTGGGCGCTCATGGTATTTGGGTAGAGCCTGAAATTGTTGAGGAGTCGGGTATTCCTGGCAATAGTGAATCTTGGGGCAAAACTGGATTAGATTTAACGCGTAGCCTATTGTGGGCAATTTTAAGTCAAATTATTCAACCGCAATGCTCAAATGTGACAAAGCTTGCCGAAGTAGATATGCAGGCTTGGGAGCATAAAGGTTTTCATTGTGAACACCAGGGGGGGTTGGGGAGATGAGGGGAAGGGGGAAGGGGGAAGGGGGAAAGAATTAGAGACAAATTATTTGTATCAGAACATTTCGTGGAATGGTATTAAGCTGCTACGCAGCTTAATAACCCTCTATTCTAGTTTCTAGAACCTATTTTCAAGCTAGTTTTGATATTATTTACTAGTTGTAGAGAATAAAGGTTTGCATATACTCCCCTTTGCTCCATCAATTGTGTATGTGTACCTTGTTCGATGATTTGTCCTTGCTCGATGACTAATACCTTGTCTGCGTTAGTGACTGTAGCCAGACGATGAGCGATGATAAAGCTAGTGCGACCTTGAAGTAAATTAGCGATCGCTTGTTGAACTAAGTTCTCTGTTTGGCTATCAATGTTACTAGTTGCTTCGTCCAAAATCAAGATGCGCGGGTTTACCAAAACTGCGCGGGCGATGCTGATTAACTGTTGTTGTCCTTTGCTGAGATTTATCCCCCGTTCTCCTAATTGCGTTTCATAGCCTTGGGGTAAGGTCAAGATAAAGTCATGAATATTTGCAATCTTTGCAGCCGCTTCAATTTCTGCCGTTGTTGCTTGGGGATTGCCAAAGGCAATATTTTCGGCAACGCTACAGCTAAAAATCATGGTATCTTGCGAGACAACACCAATTTGACGACGTAGGCTTGCTTGTGTAACTTTTCGGATATCTATATCGTCAATTTTTATAGCACCGCTTGACACATAATAGAAGCGTGAGAGTAGGCTAATTATAGTAGTTTTCCCTGCACCAGTAGCTCCGACTAATGCGATCGCTTGTCCTGGTTCAGCGTCAAAAGTTACATTTTCTAAAACTTTTTGACCAGGTTTATACTCAAAATTGACAGATTCAAATTGAACTTTACCCTGAATTGGTGGCATTGTGATGGCATTCCGCCCGCCGGAGGCGATCGCATCTGTGGTATCTTCAAGTTCGACTGGCTCATCCAAAAGTAGAAAAATTCTTTCTAATCCGGCTAATCCAGATTGTGCTTGAGTATAGAAGTTAGTGATAAGTTGGATGGGTTGAAAAAATTGCTGGACGTAAAACAAAAATGCGGTAACAGCTCCCACAGTCATGATATTTTTATAAACGAGAAAGCCACCATAAGCTAATACAATCCCCCAAGTAAGTGTATTAAATAAGTCTATTGTTGGTAGGAAAGCAGCAGTAATTGCTGTTGCTTGGATATTAGCATTTCGGTTATCTGCGTTAAGTTTTTTAAACTCTTGAATGTTGATTTCTGCCCGGTTAAATGCTTGAACTTCTTGAATATTGCTAATATTTTCTTCTAGTTTAATTGAAAGTTGAGAAATTGTTTGTCTAGTAATGCGAAACCTTGCCCTCGCTAATCTGGCAAAAAACGTCGTTGTTAATAACATAATTGGCACAATCAGGTTAGTAATTAAACCCAATTGCAAGTTTATGGAAAGCATAAATATTGCACTTGCTAATAAGCCAAAAAAGCTTCCAATAACTTGCGGTAGCATAGGGCTGAATACTTGATTTAAAGTATTAACATCACTCAGCAGGCGACTCATTAAATCACCCACTTTACTTTTATCATAAAAGCTAAGGGGTAATGTTTGTAATTTGTTCATGATATCTTGGCGCAATTGTGCAAGTAAATGCTGCATAATTACACCAACTTTAACAATCAAAGTCCGATTAGATAAAAACCCCGTAAGGTATACTATTGTTAATACAACTAGCATCCATAACAGTCCTAACCAATTGCCTTTAAGTATCAAGTTATCTACCGACCAACCAGTAAGCAAAGGTGCTATTGTTTGGGTAATAGAGCTAATAATAATTATTCCCAGGATGATGGGAATTTCTTTGATATATGGACGAAAATATTGACTGAAGCGGCGGATAACAGGTACTGGTGCATTTACTTGTGATACCGATTCAAAAATATTAATTTTTCTGTTCATGGATGGCAATTTTATCTTAGAGAGTCTAGCAAGGTCGATTTGAGATATAAATAATTTTCTAGAGAGCCAAAAATTAGCATTTCTATAAATAACTAGTTTTTTAAGATGGCATTTTCAATTAGCTCTGTACCGGAAGATGTTTTAACTAATTTACCTCGATCAATTATGAAAATTTGGTCAGCATTATTTACCATATTATTAATCCGTTGAGTGAGAAAAATTATAGTAAATTGACGCTGTTCCATCAGAACTTTGAAGGCTTCTTGAATTAATGCTCCTGTCTTGGCATCAACAGCAGAAAGACTATCATCTACAATCAGAATTTTATAATCATTTAGCAATATCCGAGCAATAGTAATTCTTTGCTTCTGCCCTCCCGATAAACCAATTCCTCGTTCGCCGATAACAGTATCGTAACCATCAGGGAGGCTAATAATAAAATCGTGAATTTGAGCAAACTTAGCTGCTTCAATTACCTTTGAAAGAGGTGCATCTGGTATTCCATAAGCGATATTTTCACGGATGGTTCCAGAAAATAAACTTGCTTCTTGAGAAATCAAACCAATGTGAGAACGTAAACTGACTAAATTTAAAGAGCGGACATCATAACCATCAACCTTTACTATTCCACTTGTTGCATCATAAAAACGTGGAATCAATTTAGCAAGTGTACTTTTACCTGCTCCCGTCGTACCTAAAATTGCCACTGTTTGTCCTGGTTGGATTTCAAATGAAATACTATTTAAGGTATTCTCATTTACTTCTGGGTAACGAAAATCAACATTTTCAAAAGAAATTTTTCCTTCGCATTTTTGCAAAAAGACTGCATTGGGAGATTCCTTAATGGCAATTTCTGCATCTATCACCTGATAAACTCTAGTGGCTGATGCTGATGCTTGAGCAACAGATTGAAATGCAAAAGTCGTTTGAAAAATTGGTTGGATGATAAATACCAAATAGGAGTTAAAAGCAACCAGCTCCCCAATAGAAAAGCTGTGGCTAATTACCTCTAAACCCCCGTATCCAAAAATAGCAACTGCAAGTAAATTGCTCGCTAAAAAAATTATTGGAAATGTATCTCGCAGTGCATAAATTGTTTTGATACTTGTTGAGCGAAAATCTTCATTAGCAACGGCATAGCGTTTTATTTCTGTTTCTTGACGCACAAAAGCTTTGACTGCACGCACACCGAGTAAATTTTCTTTTAAAATTGAGTTTAAATAATCTAGCTGCCTCTGTGCTTGAGTAAACAAGGAAGTATTTTTTTGAAAAAATCCGCCTAATAACATGAAGGAAGTCGGGATAATTGCTAATGCTATAAGTGCCAACTTCCAATTCATGAGTAGCAAAATTGTCGCACTACTGAATAATACGATCGCAGCACCGAAAATTTGCAGCAAGGTTGCACCAATAAAAACACGAATTTGTTCGATGTCATTATTAATACGTGTGAGTAGTTGTGATCTGGGCGTGCGATCGTAGTAGCTTAAATCTAAATGCTGGGTTTGACTAAAAAATTTATTCCTGATGTCATAAGCGATACTTTGAGATACTATCTCTGAAAAAAAACTTTGTCCAAAATTAAACAATCCCCGAATCAAAGCCACCAAAACCATCAATCCCCCACAAGTCAAAATCACTTGTAAGTTATTTTTGGCAATACCAGCATCAATTCCCCAGCGAATAATTTGAGGTGCAGCGATATTAGCAACTATCGTCATTAATAAACTAGCGATCGCAGCTAATACCATTACTGGGTATTTTAGCAACATTTTCAAAATTCGCTTTAGTGCCTCAATAGGCACATCTGGTTTTTGCTTCATATATAATTTTACGTATTTAATGTAGTGAGTGAGCTAATCTGTTGCTGGTAATTGCTAATCGTGCGATCGCATCTCGTCGTGCTTTTGTAGGCAGCATAATATCTACAATCGGGGCAGATTGAGCAATTAAACGGCTAATTATACCAATTTCTTGTCTGTAAATAGAAGTATAAAAATCTAAGCTGCGTTGTATATTAACATTTTCTGCCGAGAAAAAACACCTAAGTTGAGAGTTGCAAAATTACTAATTGCTTGCACCAACACCATCATATTGATTTTTTGGCAATTAAAAAATATTTTCAATTGAGGTATTAACAGGTTGTTCAAATTTGACTTTCCCCATAGTTATAGGAAAATTCCAGTATGGGTGAACAGACATTAATGCCTGATTAGGAACATTTTTTGGTTGAGCTACAGAATTTTGAAAGGTGTTTGCAGGATAGCGAAAACGAATTGATAGCGCATACTTTGATTGACGAGCAACTTTGGGTACAAAAAGGATAAACTCATCATCTTGTGGAGAATCTTTCGGAAGATTGGGAGAAGCTTTGACTAATTCAGGACGGAGTAAAGTTACAATAGTTCGAGCTTCATCATGGGTTGCTCTTTCAGGACTTTGAGAACCTTGTTCTGATATTTCATCGCCAATATTTACCGCATATTCGACGACAGAACCGTCGTACTCGCTCAACATATCTGGACGAATTGGTGCGCCTCCTCGAATTGAGTCATCAAAGATAAAGTAGCCGTCGGCTTGCTCGCCATTAAAACTAAATTTATGTAGGGCTGCATGGGCTGGGAGATGATCAATTATTCCCTGAGTGAAAAAAACTGCGAAAGTTAAGATGGATGTAATTATTAGTTTCTTCCAAAAGTTCATTATTTTTCCTCTTTTTTACAAGTAATAGTTATCGGCTTGTAAAGACGTTGCCATACAACGTCTCTACATCTTAATCAGATATCTTTTCTATCTTGGTTTGTACGGGTGCTTTAACCAAAGCTTTACCTAATGTTTTGGGAAAATCTACTTTGGAAAATACTTCTATTTCAGCCTTTAGAGGAACCTCTATTGGTAGTCTTGTAGATCCATTGAACGTTTCTTGAGGATACTTAAAATAGCTAACTAGGGAATAACTGGACTTTGGCTGTCGTTCAAAGTTACGTACTTGTAAAAGGAAGAGATCGGCAGGCAATAAAACATTATGCTCGTCATCTTTACCATATTGTTTATCGTGTTGCGCTCGAATTTTTGCTAAGACTTTATCTTCTTCTCTGGGCAAAAAAACAATGGCATTACTAACTGTGCCTTGAAATAATCCTTTGTCTCCTAAATCGACTTTATAATCGCGCCCTCCACCGTAATATTGAGTCATGTAGGGCGATTTTGTTTCACCTTTGGCAGCAGTATCATAAATAAAGTAACCGTTGGCTTCTTCACCAGTGAAAGTGAATTTGTATGTAGCAGCCTGAGCGGTAGATGTGCTGATTGTTCCTTGGAATAGGAAGACTGCGATCGCAATCACAGATACAATCGATATTTTTTTCCAGAATTTCATAAAAACCTCGCAAATTTGATAGGTAAGGGAACGAACCGCAAAGGACGCATTCGCGCAGCGTCTCGTCAGAGAAGAGCGCTAAGGAAGAAGGAAAGAAGAGAAATCAAAATTAATGAGATAAAGCACTAGAAATGAGAATTTTCTGATTGTGTAGGGAAAGGCTCAAGGGGGGAGCGGGTGGAGTTCCTAAAGCAACATCGCCCCAACGCATGACGCTAGCACCTGCATTGGATGAAGAACCCATTGTATAAACAAGAACTAAATCGTTTTCACGGATTTTACCTGCTTGGGCGGCGTGGTAGAGATTGGCTACGGGGAAGGTAGGGCCGATATTGGCGTAGAAAGGATTCAGGTTAATAGTCCGTTCTGGATTAATCCCTAATGCACGGGTGCAAACCTGCGAATACCAAGCGCTGGGTGTGTTGAAAGCAAAAAAGTCAATTTGATCTAAGCTGACATCAGCAGCTGCGATCGCTCCATGACAACATAGACGAATAAATTTCACGGTTGTCTCGTTAAACATCTTACTTGCACCCTTACCTCCCCGAATGAACATTCTGATGTTCCCCTGTTCATCGGTGGTGAATTCGTTATAAAAGGCTCCACAAGTGGCGGCGGTATTGGCAATTTTAGTTCCCAAAATTCCTTGATTGGGTTGGAGTTCACCCACAATAAATGCTCCAGCTGCATCGCCTGACAAGAAGGCGAGGGTATCATTCTCATCGGTATAACGGGAATATGTAGAGGAAACAACCACTAATACATTGCGATATTCTCCCGTTCGGACTAGAGAACAGGCTGTTTGTAGGGAAACTAATACAGATGTGCAGGTTGATTCTATATTCCAGGCTGCGCTGGATAATCCTAATTTACCGGCGAGAAAGGCTGCATTTCCTGGTGTGACTTGTTCGGGAAACAACGAAGTTACAAGCATCAAGTCGATATCTTCGGGCTGTAGTTTTGCTGCTTGCAGAACATTAATCGCTGCTTGATATTCTAGAGATAAAGAGGTTTCATCTGGGCTGACTACTCGCCGTTCAACAGTACCGCGAAAGGGATCGGACATATAAGGGGCTACTTCCTGTGACCAGATATCTGTAGAATTATCTGTGACAAACAACCTAGCCAAGGTTTTTTGTTCAGCTTCCGCCACCATCTGGGGAAAATTATTTCTGTAATAATCGTTGGTGCGGATGGTGCGAGGAAAATTCAGGGCGATCGCTCGAATGCCAACTGGTTGTAAAATCATGATTGTTCTCCTTTAGATTCGATTGCTCCTTGTTGAATGAGGCTGCGAATTCTACCGCCAATGGGAGCAGGTTGTTTGGGGTCTAAGTTAATGTCAACAACGAAGGGAACAGTAGCAGCCAAAGCTCTTGTTAACGCTGTTTCCAATTCCAATTCTGTGGAAACGCGGATACCGTCTGCACCCATTGATTGGGCAAGTTTGACAAAATTGGTACTCGGTATTTCCGTATCTACGCCTTGAAATCCTTGTAAATTCATGCCTTGGGCACACATATTGTAGCGTCCGTCATTCAGTACAATCCAAACGGCGGGAATGTCGAATTTAACGGCGGTGCTAACTTCGCTATTCATCAACATCGCGCCATCTCCCACAATGGCGATCGCTTTACCATTTCTTCCCCAAGTCGCCCCCACGACTCCAGTCACAGCATGACCCATCGCTCCCACGCCAGTACTAATGCGGTAGCGTCCTGGTTGGGTAAAGCGCAGTCTGTTAGTCGCCCAAGCGAAGGAATTACCAGCCTCAGCTAGGATCACAGCATCGCTATCCTCAACGATGATTTTTTGAATTGCATCCATCAAAACTTCTGGTCTGACTAAACCATCTATATGAGGAGAAGGCGGTTGTAACTCTGGATTGGGCAATATTGGGGAATTCCCTCGACGTTGGGGAAAATATGCTAGTAGAGATTTGAGGTAAGGCTTTACTTCCGATTGAATTGCGAAAGTTGGTACAGATGGATAGGCTACTCCCGGTACTTCTGGATCTATATCTACATGGATGAAGCCACCAGTAGGAATCATCAAGGGATTCCAGAAAGAAGTCGGTTCACCTAAACGAGTTCCTAAAACTAGGATGCGATGGGGTGGCTGTGACTGCATATATGTGAGGACAGAAGCATGACCACTGAATCCGGTAACGCCGATAAACTGGGGATGATTTTCGGGAAAAATGCCCTTAGCGCGAGGCGAACACATCACCGCAGCCCCGGTGCATTCTGCTAATTGGCGAACTTCGGCGGCGGCTTCCCTAGCACCAAAACCTACCCAAATGGCAAAGGGTTCTTGAGAAAGCAACCGCACCGATTCAGCGATCGCTTCTTCGCTGGTAACTGACACCCCACGAGTAAATCCGAATTGCGATCGCGCTGTGCATGGTTTGGTTTGAATTGGGGTAGGAATACTGATATGGGCGACAAAACCGCCTGGTTGGGATAATCCTTGCGCCAGTCTGCGGGAAATTTCCGGGATTTCCTCACCAGTTTCGACGATGGTGGCGTAATTGAATAATACACCTGGGGTAAATATACCTGAAATCGGCAACGTATGAGCGCTGGTTTCTTGACAAGCCCAGCGTCCGCGATTTCCAGATGCGGTGGTTGCAGATAATAGAATTACCTTTGCACCTTCGCCTCTGGCAGCCAGCAATCCGGTGAGGGCGTTGGTAATACCGGGGCCAGTGGTGACGAACACAACCACAGGGCGATCGCTAGCAAAGTGGGCTTCACAAGCTGCAAAGGCTGCTCCCGATTCGTGGCGAAAGTGTAAAACTTGAATTTTGCTGCGGTTGAGGGATGCCCACAGTGGCCCAATTCCACCACCAGAAACACCGAATGCAGATTCGACTCCCATATCTTCTAACATCTTGACTACAGTTTCTCCAACGGTGAGTTCGGTTGATGTTAATTGGGTCAGTTTGCTGTTTGTAGGTGGTGAGAAAATGGAAGATCCAGATGTATTTGTAACTGTTTTTGTGTTCATACAAGTAAATTTGATGCGTATAAGTTAAGTAGTCTTTCTTGAGCAAGAATTAGGGTTTACGACCAGTAATGATGCTCCAGTAACTTGAAGCTGGTTTAATTTCAATGTCAATAAAACCTGCTTGTTCCAACATCATTGATAATTCCTGACCTGAATATTGTTGACCTCCCAGCTTTAAAGATATATTTAGGTTTTTAACTGCTACTGGGAAAGGGCCTGTTTTTTGTTCGTTAAATAGCATTTCATGGAGGATAATCCGCCCTCCACTCAATAAGCTATTAAAGCTTTTTTTTGTGAGAATTTGGCATTTATCTTGTTGCCAATGATGATAAACAGCACTATAAAAATGAAGATCGCCTACGGGAAAAGGATCACTCCACATATCAAATTCTTGTGTTACAATCCGATTCTGCAAGCCATAATGCGTGATAAATTCCTGAGCTATTTCGCATACTGTAGGTAGTTCGAGAACAACGGCTTGCAAATTCGGCCATTTTGACGTTGCACCAATTGAATGAGCCGCCGAACCTCCACCAATATCAATAAACAATTTATATTCAGATAAATCAATGAGTTCTGGCCAAATTAATGCAGCCGCCATACTTGGCCCATGCATACTAGAGATAAAGCTACGGATAAATTTAACATTATTACCAAAGGTGATGGCACGCATAAAATCATGATTTTTACTCAAAGATTCCATCACCTTTTTACCAGGAATATTATTAGTAAATAAAGACTTTTTTAAAGTATCAAATGAGGATATATGCTTGCGTTCGTCAAAGATCATCATTTCTAATAAAGCACCGAAATATGTGGGGCTACTTTCGACCAAATAGTCTTTGGCAAGAGGAGTAAGTGAATAATAACTATTTTCTAATTCTACTAATTCGATAGATATAAGAACTGCTAATACAGCTTCGGCTGGAGGTTGGAAAATTTTTAGTTCATCACAAATTTCTGCTAAAGTACGTGGTTTTTGAGACAGGAGAGGGAACAGTTTAATATCATAAGCAACTAGCAGTACTTGACGACCTGTATCTGCAAAAATAAGATTCCATAATAGTAGTTCGTCAGTTTTGGGTTTTTGAATTGTCATAGACGTAGTTGTATTCATGATTTTTGGATATGTTTGATGAGTTAATTGGAGTTTTAGGTAAAGTAGCAATTGCACAGATAACCCAGTGCATTGAGCGGGTTCCTGACTTGCAGCAACTGGCGCGACGCAGAGAGAAGAATCAGGAGAGGTTTCAATGAATAATTGAGAATTGCTAGATTTATCTTAACTGTGTGGGAAAACTTAGAAATTTATTGGATGTACTGGTAAATTCTTCATCACGTAAAAATCGCTTTATCACCTTGCCTGTAGGATTTTTTGGCAGTGAATTCACAAATTTAATTGTTTGGGGAATCTTGTAAGTTGCTATTTGTTGAGAGCAAAATTCTAGAATTTCTTTTTCTGTAATTTTGTGACCATTTTTAACTACAATGTTGGCTTTGACTATCTCGCCTTTTATGGGATCGGGAAGTCCATAGATAGCAACTTCAGCAACAGCCTGATGTTTATAAATGGCATTTTCTACTTCTGTTGGATATACCTTGAATCCACAGACGTTAATCATATCTTTTAATCGATCGGCGATGTAGAAGAAGCCTTCTTCATCCATACGACCAATATCACCACTGTGCAACCAACCATTTTTAATTACTTTTTGAGTTTCTTGAGGACGATTCCAATAACCAAGCATCACATTGGAACCTTTGATTACTATTTCACCCAATTCTCCTGCTGATACTTGAAAACCGTTAGCATCCACAATTCGCATTTTGACATTTGTAATTGGGACACCAATGGAACCAAACTTATATTTTAAATTGTGGTTATAGCTAGCGCAGGGTGAAGCTTCGGTTAAACCATATCCTTCATGAATCACCTTTTTATACTTGTCTTGCCAAGATTTGGCAATTTCTACAGGCATTGGGGCGGCAGCGCTAAAGTAATAACGCAGGCTGTCAAAGTTATATTTAGAGGTGTCTTGATTCAGTAATCGAATAAATACAGTCGGTACACCAAAAAACATAGTGGCTTGATATTTTTCAATGCTTTCTAAGACTTGATCTAAATCAAATCTCCTTTGCAAAATGATAGTTGCACAAACATTTAGACCAGCATTGAAAATCGCATTTTGACCAAAGCAATGAAACAGTGGTACATACAGTAGCAATCTATCAGTTCGACTCATCTCGCAACAACGATTGTGTGCAGAGATATTAGAAATGATATTACCGTGGGAAAGTGTTGCACCTTTGGGGAAGCCTGTAGTACCAGAAGTATAGACAATACTAGCTGGAGAGTTCCATTCCATCTCCATAGCGCGGGTGATGGGAGAAGCGTTTGAAATCAAATCTGCAAAATCTATGTCGTTATTAACTACACCTTCAGCAATGAGAATATGTTGTAAATGGGGTAAATCAGCCTCTGTTAATTGCAAACGACCTGATTCTGTGGTGACAATAGCTTTAGCAGCGCAATCATTGAGAATGTAACTAACCTCGGCAGACTTCAGCATGACATTTAGTGAAACTACGATCGCACCAATTTTCAAAATCCCCAAATAAGCGATCGCAAACTCCGGTATATTGGGTAAATACAACGCCACGCGATCGCCTTTTACAATGCCCAATCCACGCAAAGCATTGGCTGTACAATTCACTAAACGGTCAAGTTGCCTGTAGGTATAAGACTTATCTTCGAAAACTATGGCGGTCTTGTTGGGATATAGCCGATGACCGCGCTCTACATGATGTGCGATATTCATAGCTAGGGAATGGTGAATTTGATACTCAGAAAATGCAAAATCTCTCTTAAACTTTCTTCCTTTGCGCCCTCTGCGCCCTTTGCGGTTCGTTTCTCTTTATTTCTTCAAACTAGATAAAATCCGACTAACAGCAGTCACAATTTCTCCACCAGCCGCAATATCAACCGCAATCTTACTTATATGTAAATCCAGAGCTTGTTCATTGTCATCCCACACATAAGGACGCTCCTTAGATGGCGATCGCCCCACCACATTCCGCACCGCCATATATAAATCTCTAGTTGCGGGAGACAAAGTTGCACGCGCATCATAATGTCCTGCGATCGTGTGTGTACGCAAATCCACCGATTGCACCCCAAACATCAAAGCCACAGCCATATATTGCTGAAAAACTTCTACACTGGTTCGCGCTAAATTCGCCGAAGCAAACCCTTGACTATTAATATTCTGGTTGTATTGTTCCGCATGGGTAGGATATCTATCAGCAATAGAATTTCCATAGAAATTTAATAGGGGCATAATCGAATTGCCAGTAATTTGTAACCCCTTCAAACCCATATTTACACGGCGCTGTTGATTGCCAACTAACGACGGAGAAAGCCCATTATTAAACTCTGGTGCGACTAAATAAGCAATTTGCACATCTAAATGTTTCGCCAACATCCCAATATAATAACGCAGTCGATCCATTCCTACGCCAATATATTGCCCTAAAAAATTGCCGCCATGATAACTCGCTTGATTCTCAACATCAATCAACGGATTGTCAGTCACAGAGTTGATTTCTACCTCAACCTGTTTAGCAATTTCCTCAATCCCATCCACAATTGGGCCCATATACTGCGCTAAACAACGCAAAGAATAACGGTCTTGAATTGGATGCTCATCTCGATAATTATGGGAACCATCTAACTCATCACGAATTAAATGTGAACCTAATAATAAATCTAGCATTTGCGAAGCAGTCCAAACTTGCCCAGAATGAGGTTTGAGTTTGTGAATAAATGGATGAAACGATTGATTAGTACCTGATAAACCTTGAATTACTAAAGCATGGGTAGCTACACTTAAGGCTAATAAAACTTTCGTCTGTTGTACACAATTAGCTGCAATTCCAGTCATTACCGAAGTCCCATTCATCATTGCTAACCCTTCTTTTGGAAGTAATTGCAATGGCTCTAAACCAAGCTTTTTCAGTGCTGTTGGTGCATCCATTTCTTCACCGTTAAAATCTACGGTGTAGTTAGAATTTAAACCAATCAATGCTCCAGTGATATATGCTAAAGGCGTTAAATCACCACTCGCACCGATTGAGCCAAATTCGCAGACATGGGGTGTAACACCAGCATTTAAAAACACTAGCATCCGCTTGATAAGTTCCAAGCGAATCCCCGATGCACCGGTAATGTGGGAGTTTGCACGGAGAAGCATCGCAGCACGGACATCAGCCAGAGGTAATTTTTTTCCTGCACCCACCTTGTGATACCACATCAAATTATTTTGCAGCAAAGCCGCAGATTCAGGAGAAATCACCACGTTGGCCATACCACCAAAACCAGTTGTCACCCCATAAATCGGGTCGCCAGATTCAACCGCATGATGAATAAAATCACATGATGCTTGGACACTGGCTAAACTTTTGAGGTTGTCAGTTAAACGTACCTGTGCCCCATAACGGGCTACACTAATTACTTCTTCGATAGTGAGATAGCGATCGCCTACAAGCACAGCATCATCAGAATTGTGTACAAAAGGAAATGCAGTTTTACTACCAGTGTTTTTACTTAAGCGAAGCGTATCCATATTTCTGAAAGTTGTGACTAATGAATTGATAATTCAGGCTAAAATATGCAATTAACTTGTAAAAACTTTAAGTTGTGTAATTACTTAGCCTAAAAAGCAAGGGACTAATTAGCGTTCAGTAGTTTTACTGTTGCCGATGAGTTACACAATATCCGACATCTTCATGCTACACATCCAATTTTTCTGCTTGTTTGTGTGCAGTTTTAATACCTGGATAATGCAGAAAAGTGCATAATTAACGTTGTTAATGATCCAAAGGTGCAGTTCTATTAGATACTCAAGTAATCTATATAAATAGCACCCGATGACGAGCAACTACGGATTAAACAGGTGTTTGCAGTTCGGATTGGCAGCGTTGCTGGGCTGCTTGAGTATAAGTCTTCTCACTAGCAAAACCCAGGCACAGCAAAGCAATATCGTGCCTGATAACACACTTGGGGCTGAGTCCTCTCAAGTTATAGGCAACTTTCTGGGACAACCCATAGAAGAAATTACTGGTGGTGCAACTCGCCAAATCAATCTTTTTCACAGCTTTCAAGAATTTAATATCAGCGAGGGACGGGGAGCATATTTTTTCAGCCCTAACGCAAATATTCAGAATATTTTGGCACGGGTGACAGGTAATAACCCTTCTGAGATTTTGGGTCAGCTGGGTACTTTCCAGATTATTAACGGTAGTATAGTTGGTTCTAATGCCAATTTATTTTTGATAAATCCCAATGGGATTGTGTTTGGCAAAAATGCCAGTTTAGACGTGCAAGGTTCGTTTGTGGGGACGACTGCGAACGGGATTCACTTTGGCAGTCAAGGTGTTTTTAGTGCTACAAATCCACAAGCAGTGCCGTTGTTGACTATTAATCCTTCAGTATTGCTGTTTAATCAAATCAAAGCTTATGGGGGAATTATTAATCAATCTCAAACACCTGTAGCGATTAATCCCATCGGTGGATATCTTAGTGGTTTGCAAGTTGCTGATGGTAAAAGTTTGCTGCTTGTTGGTGGAAATATCAATATTGATGGTGGTGGAATTCAGGCTTATGGCGGAAATGTTGAGTTAGCAGGTTTGGCTGCACCGGGAAATGTGGGATTGAATATTGCGGGTAATAATCTGGGTTTAGTTATACCTGAGAATGTGGAACGCGCCGATGTTTCGTTGACTAATGGCGCAGAAGTCAATGTTCGCGGTGCGGGTGGCGGGAATATCACAATTCAGGCTCGAAATGTAAATTTAGCAGGGCAAAGTATACTCAGAGCAGGAATAGATATAGGTTTAGGTACTCGAGATAGTAAAGGTGGAGATATTACTATTAATGCGACAGGAGATACAACATTAATAAATGAAAGTGCGATCGCTAATGTAGTGCAAGCAAGAGCATTTGGTAATGCTGGCGATATCAATATTACAACTGGGACATTGACGTTAAGCAATACTGGACAAATAAATGCTAATCTCTACGGACAAGGCAATGGAGGAAATGTCAATATCAATGCTCAAGGTGATATCAGTTTTCGTAACTCAAGATCAGGCGAAAGTACAGGAATTTTTTCCCTGGTAAATAAGGGTGCAATAGGTAATGGTGGGAACGTTACTATTAATACCAGATCCTTGGAAATAAACGATGGTTCGGAAATTCGAAGTATCACTAGCGGAAAAGGTAATTCTGGTAATATCATCATTAATGCTCGTAATAATATTTCGTTAGATGGTAATAACGGTAACATTTTTAGCCGTATTATTAATAATATGCAATCCACTGTTGAAGGTAATGCAGGTAATATTGAAATCACGACAGGTACGCTAAAAGCTACTAATGGAGCGTTTATTGCTAGTAGTATCTTTGGCAAAGGAAACGCTGGGAATATCAGCATTAATGCCCTTGATAATATAGTCTTCGATAGTAATAGTAATGTTAGTAGTGAGGTATTTAATAATGTTAGTAGTCGGGTGTTTAATGGGGGGGTAGGTAACGGAGGAAATATTTACCTGAAAACAGGTTCACTTTCGTTAACTAACGGCGGTCAAGTATCAACAAGTGTATTAGGACAAGGTAATGCCGGAAATATTACCATTGAAGCCTCTGATAATGTCAAGCTAGACGGCGTTTTCATCGACGCGGGTAAGTTTGAACTTAATAACTTGGATTACGATAAATCCAGTGGTTTGCAAAGCGACTTACTGATTGGAGGTGTCGGAAAAGCAGGAAACATTCAAGTTACCACAGGATCACTTTCTGTTACTAATGGTGCCAAAATATCTGGCACTACTGCTGGAGTAGGGAATGCAGCAAATATCACTATCAATGCCCGTGATAATGTCACAGTTTCAGGTTTTGGAGGTAGGGAAAAAGTTGGCAGTCTAGTATCAACTGAAGGTGTTAAAAACGCGACAGGTAATGGTGGTGATATTCGCATCACTGCGGATAATTTACTATTTAAAGATGGCGGACGAATAGATGCTATCAACGGCGGGCAAGGAAATGGAGGTAATATCTTTCTTGATGTTGGCAATACTATTACTTTTGATGGAATTGCCGGTAATGGTTTCCCTAGTGGTGCAAATACAGAAGCATTCAATGGTAACGCTGGAAATATTCAAATTGAAACAGGATCATTATTTTTAACAAATGGCGGTAACATATTTTCTCCTCTTAATGAAGGAAAAGGTAATGGTGGCAATATTATTATTAATGCTCGTGATACCGTCATAATTGATGGTGTCTTAAAGGGTGTAACTTTTAGTAGTGGCAAAAGGGATATAATTAGTGGTTTATTCAGTTCTTTGGTGAATGGTGAAGGAAAAGCTGGTGACATCGAAATTACAACAGGGTCACTTTCCATCACCAATGGTGCAAGCATTTCTGCATTAACTGGTGGACAGGGAAATGGAGGCAATATTACCATCAACGCCCGCGATACAGTTTCTGTCACCAACGGTGCAAACATTTCTGGAAGCACATTGAGACAGGGAAATGGAGGCAATATCACCATCAATGCCGGCAATACAGTAACTTTTGATGGTGGAGAAAATGGTTTGTCTACTTCCGTAGGCACTGTGGCGGGAAGCAATAGCACGGGTAACGCTGGGAATATTGACATCAAAGGGAGGGAGTTATTTATAAAAAATGGTGCTTCACTTGCCGCTTTTAGTAGTGGTCAAGGTGATGGTGGTAATATCTTTATCGATACCCGCGATGCTGTCATTATCGATGGTACTACTGGCAATAACCTGACTGGCGTTTTGAGTTTTTTGTCTGCTGGAGGTGTTGGTAAAGGTGGGGATATCCAAATTACAACCAACTCTTTAACGCTAAGTAATGGTGGACTACTTGCTGCTAACAGTTTCGGTAAAGGCAATGCAGGTGACATTATAGTTAATGCTGGCGATGCTATTGGGATTGATGGTGTCGGTAGGAATGGAAGTTTAAGCGGTGTTTTTACTACCTTAGAAGGTGAAGCTGAAGGTAGGGGAGGCAATATTAACCTGAAAGCGGGTTCTTTGTCTTTAACCAATGGTGGAATAGTTAATGCTAGTACTTCTTCTAAAGGTAATGCAGGTGATATCACCATTGATGCACGCGATCGCATTTTGATTGACGGTATTAGCACCACAGGTTTTTCTAGCGGTGTTTTTAGTACAGTTAATGCAACAGCTGTAGGCAATGGAGGTAATATTAAACTGGCAACAGATTCTTTATTTTTAAATCGCGGGGGAATCAGTTCAAGCAGCTTTGGGCAAGGTAAAGGCGGAGATATTAATATTAATTCTAGTTCCACAGCACTTGATAACAAAGCATTTATTGGAGCAATAACTAATTCTGGTGATGGTGGAAATATCAATTTAACTGTGGACGATCTTTTACTATTGCGTAACGGTAGCCAAATTTCGACCACCGCAGGTACAGCCCAATCAGGTGGCGATGGTGGTAACATCGATATCAATTCAAGATTTATCATCGCCATCCCCAAAGAAAACAGCGACATCACAGCCAACGCCTTCACAGGAACAGGTGGAAACGTCAAAATTAACTCGCAAGGTGTCTTTGGTATCGAGTCGCGTCCAAAGCCAACTGAAAAAAGTGATATTACCGCCAGTTCGGAACAAGGTGTTTCAGGTGTAATCAACATTAATGCACCCGATACCAGTTCCATCCAAAACAGCTTTACCGAATTACCTCCAGTTATCGATACTAATGCACTCATCGCCAATAGTTGCATTTCTCGCGGCACTAAACGGCAAGAAAACTCTTTTACCATCACGGGTTCTGGTGCTTTGACTCCTAATCGTCCTGGGGTTTTGGTTTCTAACTATACAACTGGCGAGGTGAGAGGTGTTGAAACTACATCCCGTCCTTGGAAGAAAGGCGATGCAATTATTGAACCACAAGGATTATATCGGCTGAATAATGGACAGTTGCTATTGAGTCGAGAATGTTCTAATTAGTGTTGATTCGCTAAAATCAAAACAAACTGGAAAAATCTGACTATGGGAGCCATCCCCCAGCAACCACCAAAAATGACCATCGAGGAATATTTTGCATGGGAACTCCAGCAAGAACTTCGTTACGAATATGTCAACGGCGAAGTTTTTGCAATGACAGGTGGTACAATTCCCCACAATGATATTGCACTTAACTTTTATACAGCTTTACGCCCACATTTACGTGCTAGAGGTTGTCGAGTGAATGTGTCGGATGTGAAAGTACAAGTTACTCCTCAAAGTCCTTATTATTATCCTGATGTTATTGTTAGTTGCGACCCTCAAGACCTGAATGCCCGCAAATTTATTCAAAACCCGAAAATTATTGCCGAAGTCCTCTCCCTCAGTACAAGCGGGAAAGATAGGGGCGAAAAATTCACCAATTACCTGAAAATTCCCTCTTTACAAGAATATTTATTGATAGATTCGGAAAAAATTTCCGTCGAACGCTACTCTCGGGGAGAGGGCAAAATGTGGTTTTATTATCCCTACATTGAGGGAGATATGATTACCCTATCCAGCATCGAATTTGAGTTAGCGATCGCACCACTGTATGAAGGTGTTATTTTTGAAGCAGAAGAATAGCTTGATTTATAGTGCGATCGCTTTTTCTCTAGATGTGGTTCAAAATGGTTGATAGCGGACTGAAAAATTAAACCCATTATCTTGCAGTGAAGTACCGCGATCGCTTGTGCCCATAAATGGTATACCATAGTCTGCACGCAATACCAAACCATTTAAAGGTTGCCAGTTCAAGCCTAAACCCAGGCTAGCAATGGTTTGTGGATCGGCATTAATACCGCGATTATTCCATGCTGTACCGATATCAAAAAATGGTATTAGCTGTAATGTTTCCACATTCGATGCTAGGGGAATCCGAACTTCCACACCTCCAACTACCCCATTGTCAGCAACAATTTGATTTTGACTATAGCCGCGCACTGTATCTACTCCGCCAATACTAATTTTTTCTAGCGAAAGTAAGGAATCAGGAGTAAGTTGAGTGTTAACTTTGGCCAACATCAAAATGCGGGGAGATAGCCGTTGCACCCATTGAAATTGTCCTAACCAGGAGAAAAAACGCCCATCAGTACCACTATCGTTGATAGTTGGATCAAAAGCATCGATGCCAAAACTAAATTGCGATCGCGCTGCTAAGACACTGTTAGCATTACGTTGTAACCAATCTTGCGAAAAACGAATTACCGTAACTCTTGATTTCCCATCTTCGGGCCCTTCAGTAAAGGAGAAGGGAATATCATTGAGTATGTAGGTTTGACTGCGCCGTAAATCGAATGCCAACGAGAGAGCAAATTCGTTGTTTGGCGTGTGGGTTAGCGGTTGACGGATATTAAAAGAAAGGGTTTCGGCTTCGCTGCGGATATCTAAGTCACGAAATTCGCTTTCAATAATCCGGCTAGCACTGTTACTATAGCGGACACCAATAGTTCCATCTAGGGCGTTAAAGGGAATAGAATAATTGATATTGTAAATATCTAACCCTTCACTACCAGCATATTCAGCGCTGAATTTATCTCCAAACCCTAATAAATTATCGTGAGCAATAAAAACACTCCCTTGTTCTGAACCAACGCTAGGTGATTGATTATTTGCAAAGTTCACCCCAGCATGGAATGGTGGGGATTCGGTAATTGTCACCTGTAAAATATTGCTACCTGGGGTGCTACCTGCGGTTAACTCGGCATTGACTCGTTCAATTACGGGGTCGAGTTGTAATAATTGCAGCGCTTCTTCGAGACGTTTTTGGTTTAAAGGCTTACCTGCCAGCCGTGCAATCCGCGAACGCACGTATGCAGTTTGCAATCTTTGTAACCCTAAAATGGAAATTTCTTCAAGTTCGCCTTCCACAACTTGGATTTGCACAACACCGCTAGCGATATCTTGATTGTTGGGAATAAATGCACCACTGCTGATATAGCCATTATCAACATAGAGTTTGGTGATTTGCGATCGCAGTTGCAATAATTGCTCAAATGTGATGTTTGTATTTTCTAAGGGCTGTTTTAACGCGATAATTTCATCTTTTAAAACAGAATAGCCTGTAATTTTGATTTCTTTGACAAAGAAACTTTCGCCGCTAGGAAAAGTGGTATTGGGTTGATTTTCCTGCTGGGGTGATGGGAGTATAGGAACAGTTGGTGCAGGTGGTGTGGGAGGAATACTTGGTGACGATGATGGTTGAGGAATGGTTTCTTCCACTTTCCCTGGAATATCGGGAGGAATTGTGATTCCAGATGGGGGTGTCGATTGGGCAAATACTGCGATTGGAGTGATGTTTATGCAGGAAAATAATATAAAAAAAAGCTTTTGAAATCGAAGGTAGGAACCCATTGTTTATATAATGTGTAAAAGATAGTGTCTAGTGCTATATCCGACTTCTGTTTAATAAGTAATCAAGCAGACATGATACTAGTAGTTCCTCTATAATTGTGTTCCCAGACCTCAGCGTGGAAGAGAATATTATTATTTAATTAAAATACCATAATAGATTTCTTGATGATTGCATAAAAGTGCAATCATCAAAATACCATTGGAAAATTCCTAATATTCTTGATAGTCGCCTCCATGACCGTAAAAAGTTATTCCATAGGTGCTGCAAAGATTAGCTTGACGCATGAGATCATAAGTGCCATCGCTATAAATGGCTTTAACATCATAGATACATTGATTGCTGCTATTGCCAAATGTAATCATGTCAAATGAACCGTTAACAATATCTGAATTGAGAATATTATTACCCCAATATCTAGATTTTGCTGAGGATACATATAGTTGAGTAATTTCTAACTCATTGTTGTTGTAAACCAAGAAATCACGGATGTCGTTTGCAAGAGCATTTTGACTGGCTAATGGTACTATTGGGAACGCTAAAGTTGTTACTAAAACTGTATTGCGAACTAGTTTAGAAAACATGAGCAACCTCTTCATCTGAGTTAATAAAGATTACAAAATTTTTATTAGCAACGGTTAATAAATTTATGATTTTTGTGTTTTTCGATTTATGAACCATTTCTTTAATACTCAGATTAAGGGAAATGACTAGGTAATGCATTCACAATTTATGCACATATACATGCCTAATTTGTATGGTGCGATTGCATAATAGTACCTGCTATTTTGCAGAAAACTGCATATAGGATTTTGTAATGTTGCTCATCAAAAATATAAATATGTCTCACGCAGTCGTTCCTGCTTTCTTCGCTCGACTTTATCCAAAATTAAAAACTCGGCTTTCTTTATCCGGCAAAAACCCTGGCTTTTTGGCAAATAGTTTTTCCACAAATTATCCAATCTTGTGGGGTGGGCAACATGAGCGCCACATTAACTGGGCGCTCATGTTGCCCACCCCACAATCAATAATTGTATTTTTTTATTTGGAAGTCCCTAAACTTTGCAGTCAGCCCGTCCTTATGAAGGGAGGATGATTACAAAGGTTAAAGGGTTGAACGAGGCCAAGATGTCAACTTTAGAAGTTTTAGGGGCTGTAGAGATAAATTCAGAATGTTCAATGACTGTCAACTTTCGCTAAATTGGAAAAAGGAAAACTCAAGGAAATCTTAAATGTCAGCACAATTGTTACTGGTGGATGATGAACCAGGTATACGGGAAGCCGTGAAAGACTATTTGCAAGAGAGCGGTTTCAGCGTTCAAGTCGCCAGTAACGCCCTTGAAGGTTGGGAATGGATGCAGATGAATACACCTGACTTAGTGATATCGGATGTCATGATGCCCCAAGTGGATGGCTATCAGTTCCTCAAGCAACTGCGAGAAGATCCCCGCTTCCAAGCACTGCCGGTAGTATTTTTAACTGCTAAGGGTATGACTGGCGATCGCATCCAAGGCTATCATGCTGGTGTTGATGCCTATTTACCCAAACCCTTCGATCCTGATGAGTTAGTCGCTATAGTCGAAAATTTGCTAGCCCGCCGCGCTGCTAAGGCCGCAACTACTGGAGATGACGGTGAAACCCCCGATCTTGCCGAACTAGCCAATCAAATTGCCCAAATCAAAGCATTGCTAACTCAAAGAAATGCCATTTCCCAATCGCCAGCCCCTTTTAAAATTGATTTGACTCCCAGAGAACAAAGTGTTTTAAACTTGGTCGCTGAAGGGTTGATGAATAAAGAAATCGCCCGTCGTTTGGAAACCAGTGTCCGCAATGTCGAAAAGTACGTCAGCCGTTTGTTTAGTAAAACTGGCACTAATAGCCGTACAGAGTTAGTTCGTTTTGCTCTAGAACACGGTCTGGCTAAATAGGCATGGGGCATTGGGCATGGGGCATTGGGCATTGATTATATTGTTTTCTCCATCCCCCTCATTCCCCTCTGCTCCCCTGCTCCCTGCCCCCTGCCCTCTGCCTCTGGGTAATTAGTAATAGGTAACTGGCTGACAAACCATAACCTAATACTGGTAATGGATAAAACATAAGTATTTTGGCAAATCAGGCACTTAGCTAAAGTAAAAAGCTAAAAGTAAGGTTATTTATGTTTACTTTGGTCTTTTAGGTTTTCATTGGATTTGCGCCTGTTGTCCAATTCCCCATCTGTAAAGACACAGGTTTTTTCTTCCTGCAATTTTTTGATAAAAACTCGGTAAAATGCACCCGGTTGAGTTGACTCTCAGATTCTACCAGTACCCTTTGCTACAAAGTTTTTTAATAGAGGAAACTGTTCCTGGGACTTTGTGCTGCTAAATAAGACTTTCACAAAGTAGAAATCACAATATTTGATGAATTCTACTTACTGCTTAGTTTTTATTGCAACGCGGCTATAGGATCAACATTTGATTTGATAACCAATTCATGCTTCTCACTACTTAAAATTACACCTTTAAGGTTGTGGATTTTCAGCAGCATTACGCAAGCGCATAAGCTGACGTCGCATTTGAGGTGAAGCTTTAAACTCAGACACTTCCTGCGCTTTAACGGACGCTTGTAGCGTCTCTAGAAAGTCATCAGAACCTTCGGTTAAAGCATCAAGTAGCACTTGTAAGAGTTGCTCGCGATCGCTCAATAGACTCTTTTCCTCAATCAACCGGAATTTGAGATGGATTTCGCACTCATAAACACCTACTTCGAGATTATTTATCTGGCGTGGTAATGCTTTGGAGTTCATAACTATTGAGATTCCTTTACTTGGTTGTCATGAGGGTAAGGAGGTAGATGTCCAGCAAAAATTCTTTATATCTCTTTTGAATCCAAAGTGCTTGAATTAAGAATTTTTCTTCATCAATCACTTTTGTAATCCATTTCACTCTCCTGTGTTTTATTTACAAGCTAAATTTTCACTGTCTAGATTTTGATGTTCCTGTGCCAGATGTAGCTTATGGTAAGCCATAACTATTATTCAGTTTTTAAGATTCTACACAATAAAGTTTCTGTAAGAAGTTGTTCAACCTTTTTAAAGCTTTTTACATCAACTTTATGTGAACGTCAATAACAGTTGGACTTGTTACTTTAATTTTGGTGTTTATACGTAAGTAAAATCGCTTAATTTTTTTGAACTTATTACAGCCAGAGGTCGATGTAGCACTATTCAGTGAAATTACTTGATGTACGTTTTTTGCAATAGAAAATTCCGAAGAAATTCGTGAGCAGAATTATTAAGATAAAAACTTTTGTTCTCCATAAAAAATGTACACAGATCAAATTATTCCTTGTGAATGCTTCACCTTACTGGCTTTTAGGCTTTATGAGTAAGAAAATCCTAGCAGTAGTTAAGATTCACACACCACTTTGACTTGTTTGTATACCCTAAATGAAAATACTTTCCCCAGTAATTTTTACAGAAAAATAATTGGACTACTGTCAGTACTCGCTGCTAAATGTGTCTTGAACTCATAACAGAAGTAGTAAGTTAATCAGTACAGGTGATATTTTTACTTATGCCCATTCAATATACCCTTTTGAAACTGCGTTCAAAGCTTGTAAATTGAGAGCATTCAAGCTTGAATATAGCGTTTACAATAATTTCAGTGTAATCCACCCAAATCTTACACCCTTTTATGGATAACCCGATGCTGCTCAAGTCCACAACCCGTCATGTCCGCATTTTTGCAGGCGAAATTGACCGGGATGGCGACCTAGTTCCAAGTCAACAGGTCTTAACGTTAGATATTGACCCAGATAACGAATTTAACTGGAATGAAGACGCGCTGCAAAAAGTTTATCGAAAATTTGATGAACTAGTAGAAGCATCCAGTGGCGCAGACCTCACGGACTATAATTTGCGCCGTGTGGGGTCAGACTTAGAGCATTATCTGCGATCGCTCCTGCAAGGCGGCGAAATCAGCTACAATCTGTCTGCGCGCGTTACCAACTACAGCATGGGAGTCCCCCAAGTTGCAATTGACGACAAACAAGTAAGCTAAAAAGTTGCTAGGAGTCTGGCTGAACCCTTCTGACAATTCAAGCAACTCATCAGCAAAATACCCCTTCCCGACGTAGGAAGGGGAAATTCATCTGGTACTTTTGCCAAAATTATATTTGCTATTCTTAATTCTTAATTAAAGTTAATTGTTGCTATCCTACTTATAAACTAAATAAATGCCAACATTCACTGCCTCTTGATGATGCGATAATTCAGCAAAAGCTTGGGGCGCAGTTATGCTTGGGTTATGCTTTGTTAACAGGGTTGGAGCTAGTTGCTTTGGCGATTGAGAGTCACAGAGCAATAGAAGCTATGATGAGGCTGGAGGGTTGACTTAGAAGCGTGTTTTTTAGATAAGTTAAGTATTAGCACCTGCTGATATCGCCAGCTAAAATCATCATCTAAAGTCTGGGTATGTCAATTTTAAGAAAGATGAGCGGTCTAGATTGTCCCTAATAATGCTGTTAAAGAAATTGCCAATCGCTGATCGGTGCGAAAACTATGGAAAATGACGCGGCAACGCTCTACTGTCCAAATGAAAATTGTCAGGCTGCCAACCCCCTGACTCACAAGTTTTGCCAGCGATGTTCCACGCCCTTACCCAAAAATTATCTCTGGGCTGTGGTAGATGGCCCAAGTGTGGGTAGCCCTGGAGAAATATTAGCCGATCGCTATTTAGTCGTTGATAAATTTATTCTTTTAGACACGAAACCTGGTTTCTTAGCGCTAACACCTGAGTTAGAGAATTTACAGCCTCTAAGAGCTTACCTGAGACTCATTCCCTATCGCTTACACGTACCACAGGTATATGGAGTGATTTTTATAGCTGACGGATCTTCCCACGAAAGAGAAATATTACTCTTAGAAAAACCGCCACTATTTAAACCGCCACTATTAGTAGATGACACAATCCAAGTGGATTTGGGCAGCGAGTTAACCACCGCTTGGCGTGATGCAACATCGATGCGCCAACTCAATTGGTTATGGCAAATAGCTCATCTGTGGCAACCTCTGGCAAGTGAAGGTGTCGCTTCTAGCTTGCTTGACTCATCTGTATTACGGGTAGAAGGATCGTTAGTCCGGTTGTTGGATTTGCGTTTCGACAGCGAAATATCACCAGAATTGCCGCAGTTAGGTGAATTTTGGCAGCAGTTGGTACATGAAGCCAAACCAGCCATAACTGAATTTGTTGAGCAGGTTAGCCTTTCTTTAATTCAGGGAGAGATTAACTCAACTGACCAATTGATTACAGTTTTAGATCAGGGACTCGCACAATTAGGGCGATCGCAAACGCCCACGATCAAAATTATCACCAAAACTGACACTGGCCCAAGTCGCCAACGCAACGAAGATGCCTGTAGCCCTCCCAGTGGAACTCTGATCAGCAAACCACCCCAGCCAACAGCTTTAGCAATCGTCTGTGATGGCATCGGTGGTCACGAAGGTGGCAATGTCGCCTCAAATTTAGCCATTGAAACGATCCAGCAGCAGGTACAGCAATTAACAAAAGTTCCCTACGACCACATAGACCCCTCACTACTGCTGAATGACCTAGAAAAAGCAGTGGCAATTGCCAATGACAAAATTAGTCAGCGCAATGACAGTGAAAATCGCCAAGGGCGGCAGCGCATGGGCACGACTTTAGTCATGGCATTGCCTGTTGCACACGAAATGTACATTACCCATGTAGGTGATAGTCGTGCTTACTGGATTACCCGTCAGGGTTGTTATCAAGTCACTCTTGATGATGATGTCGCTTCCCGCGAGGTGCGGCTAGGCTATGCCATTTACCGCGACGCTGTACAACAAAGTTCTGCCGGTTCTCTCGTCCAGGCTTTGGGTATGGGGCCCAGCACTTCATTGCATCCCACCTCGGCACGGTTTATGCTCGACGAAGATGCGATTTTTCTGCTCACATCCGATGGTTTGAGTGATTTTGATCGGGTGGAGGAATACTGGGAAACAGAAATTTTGCCGATTCTAGTTGGGGAAGCAAATATCGCTAATGTTGCCGATAGATTAATCGAAATCGCTAATACTAAAAACGGACACGATAATGTCACCATCGCTTTAGTGCATTATCAAGTCCAATATTGGGAACCAGAAATTACCATCAAAGCCTTCATTCCAGAGAGTTATTCTGCCAAAACTGTTGATTTTGCATCCAGGGCAACAGATGCAACCCTTTTAGGTAGCCCAAACCACAAAACTCAGGTGATTCCCGACACTGAGCCTGCTAAAAATCGCCAATTACCGCTACAGTGGATTGTTCCTTTAATATTTGTGCTAATAGCAGGCTCTTTAGGATTGTTCGTGAAGGAATTGCGATCGCCATCAGGCTTATTACCATTTCTTCCCAATCCCACACCAACTCAAAAGCCTACCACCCAAGCAACACCCGCAGAGCGATCGCTTGATAACCTTTCTCCTGGCTGGGTAATTCAAACCAACAAGGAAATCCCCTTGAGAAATAAACCATCGCTTCCCCCTGGAGCTTTTTTACAAGTTATCAACACAAATCCAAATCCCAAACCTGCTTCTGGAAATCTTTCGGTTTCTATGCGAGTCTGCCCAAGCAAAAACACGCCAACACCAGCTAATACTAATAAACCAGCAGTAACTTCCTCAATTCCACCCAATTTGAAACCTTTAGCTGAAACAGTATTGCTGGACTTATCCCAACTAAAAAGCTTTGGTGTATCTGTTTTACAATCAGATGTACCAAATCCCTGTCCAACAGTTACGCAACCGCCAGCTACTCCATCAGCTGACACCAGTCCAACTTAATCAAATACTCGATAAACTGGTAAAAACCTGGAATAATAACAAGTAACAATCAAAGTAAAAAACTTACAAGGTCAAAAAATAGAAAGTTTTCACCTTGAAGAATTGTTATTTTAAATTATCAAGAAAGGCAGGAGGACGTTCGGCGATCGCTCAGTCGAGCCGCAGAGGGCAGTTCTTCTTGGAGAAAAACTACCTGATGTTCGTGGACTCGCTTGCCGCCGGCGCTATCCTACCTCCTGCCTCCTTCCATTGTTTTTAGCTTTGAGTTTTATGAATCCATGCCATCCCTGAATTTGGCGATCGCCCGTCTCTTAAACACTGGCACTGACAACTTCGCCATTTGGGTGGTCAAGGCTCCCTATCCCAGTGGCTACGTTTTACGTGACTGTGTATGGCCTGTTGAACTCAATCAAGTCTGGCAAGAATGGCAGCAGATGTTTGCTGGCCATAGTCGGCTAGATATTTCCCCAAACTCAACATCTCAAAAGTCGAACCAATTCTCCATCGATTGGATTTCGCCCCCTTCTGGTCAAACCACTGGGCCTTACACCAGTCGTCTGATGCAATACTTGGGAATGAATTTATGGCGCTGGGTATTTGACGGGCAAATTCTCGGTAGTCTAGAACGCAGTCGCGGGATTGCTATGGGTCAGCATACACGTTTGCGCTTTCGGCTAGAAATTCGTGACCCGGATCTCATCGCTCTCCCTTGGGAAATTATGCAGCGTGAGCCTGGTCAATCGGCAATGTCTCTCTCCCAAGATTTGCTATTTAGTCGTACCAGTAGTGAAGTTGACCCATTACCGTATTTGCGAACTGACCAGGCTTTAAGTATTTTGCTGGTTTTAGGTCATGATGAAAAGCTGCAACTAGAACAAGAAGCAGCAATTTTACAGCAAAGTCTTGTAGATACACCTGTGGGTGGTAATTCTCAAAGATATGCACCTTGTATAGTAAATAAACTTATACAACCAACTCCACAAGAGTTGATTCAAGAATTAGAAACCAAAGCATACAACGTTTTCTTTTACGCTGGACATGGTTTGCCAGGAGCAGATGGAGGATTACTGTTTTTGCGACCAGATATGCCCTTGAATGGGATAGAATTGGCGCAAGTATTGACCCGTACAGGTGTGAAACTAGCACTTTTCAACGCCTGTTGGGGCGCACAACCAGCTGCTATTAATCATCAAGCCATACCTGCCAGTAGTTTAGCCGAAGTACTAATTCGTCATGGAGTGCCTGCTGTTTTGGGGATGCGCGATGAAATCGCCGATCACGAAAGCCACAGTTTTATTCAAGCGTTTACCGAAGCTTTGCGATCACACAAACCCATAGATGAAGCCGTATCACTGGCTAGGCAAGAGTTATTAACACTGTATAAATTTAATCAACCAGCTTGGACTTTGCCTGTTCTCTACCTGCATCCAGATTTTAATGGTGAACTCATTAAGAATCTAGATGAAGGTATTACCGAACTACCAGACACAGCCATTCCTGATATCGGTTCACCGCTTCCGACTGCTTCGTTGCGATCGCTCACTCCAAAAGGTAAAACCTGGTTGTTGCGTTATGGAGTCACCCGCATTGGCCGCACGAAAGATAATGATATTGTCATTGCCGAACCATCTGTATCCAAACGCCACGCCGAAATCTTCTGCCGTAATACTCTTACTGATGCTACATTGGTGCGAACTTATTATTTGCAAGATTTTTCCACATACGGTACAACCTGGTTTTTAGGCCCTAATGGATGGCAACAAATCCTCCGAGAGGAAGTACCCCTGAAATCGGGAATGCAGTTAAAGTTTGGAAGTGCTAGAGGCGAAACCTGGGAGTTTATTATTGAAGACTCCTAGTATAGCTATTGCAGAAATAGAGTTTCATGTTTAACATCAGCTTTTAAAATCTATTTTTTCCAGAGAAAAAATCAACTGTTTTTGCGGAAATCTCTTGTAAGGAATTGTAGTTGTCAATACCACCAAATAATCGGGAGAAAATAAAAAATGGCTAAAAAAATTAATGGCTCAGACACCTTCTCTTCTTTGCCATCTCAAGTAGATTTAGATTTATTAGAAGCGCTACTAGAACCAGAAGATGCTACCTATCCCTGGAATCCAGCTGATGAAGAATCAGAAGCTTATTTTCAGGAATTAGAACAACAGTTCGGAATGCAAGATTTACTTGAGGAAGAACTGACAACGCGATCGCAAGATTTTTATAGCAATCTGGATACACTTTGGTCTAATATCTCCCTTACGTCAAGCTATAATGACAATCCCCAACAGGCACTAGTGGTGAATCTTCAAGAAACACTACGTAGTACTTTTGCCGCCTGTGTCCCCCAAACATTGCTCAATACCATTGCCCAGAAAGCTGCTGAGATTTTTGCTGCCCAGCAATCAATAGGTGAACAACTAGTTGAGTGCGTTCAGACAGTGTTACCAACTTGGGGAACTGAGGATCTTTTAGTTTTAGCTCGTCCTTTTGCTTACGCTATGCGAAGTAGCGAATCGAAAAACTCGGCATCTGCCATAAGTAATCTCAACAATAGCGAGTGGACAGCTTTATCAGAAGTAGAGAAAGCAAAGGTCACTTTAGCGATCGCTTCTTATGCTTTTACTCAACTCAACCAGTCTCAGTCTGAGCTATAAAATCGGGAATCAGTGACAGTTGATCGGTAACGGGCAATAGAAAAAGTAGAGAAAGCCAAAATTTTCATCATGCGCTGTGTTCGCATAGCCCACGTTTTGTAATCGCTATACGTTCAGCGTCATCTCTTGCAAAGATGTTGATTTACATTATGCAGAGGCGCAAAAAAAGAGTCAAAAATCAAGACTTTTGCAAGAAGTTAAATGATTTTTATTTTTTAGGCATAGTTACCCCAGGGTAAATTTACAGTACGCTTATTTTCTAACTAGGCCATCTATCCAAAGATATAAATATTCAAATTATTCCCTTGCTCCTCTGCTCCCTGATTCCAGTTTTTTCATCTCTTATTTTGGGCCTAGAAATCGGGTAGCGAAATTTTGCGATCGCGTAGGTGATAGCGCCCGTGCCTTCAGAATTGCCGCCATCAAAAAGGCGTAAGATAACACCCCAACAACTACCAACAGCAAAGCATTAATAGATCCTGTAGCATTCCACAGAGCATGGAGCGCAGCAGCACTAAGATAACCAATAGAAAGAATTTGCCAACTTCTACTGGGCTTGAGAACAGCCAACCCGATAAAATAGCCCAGGTAGCCACTATAAGCCATGTGTCCCGCTACAGAGCCTAAAATTCTCGGAATTAGAAGTTGTAAACCCGCTAGTTGACCAGCAGCACCTATACCTACCTGTTGTGCGATATCGGGCACATATTGTCCAAGAGTTTCCAATAGAGTGAAACCCACAGCAGAAGCCGTTCCCAGGAGAATACCATCTAGGGGTTCCCAAACGCCGATCCTTTCCCGCCAAGGCGAAGATAACATTCTACCAATGGCAAATGCCCCTAACACAGGTAATGCTTTAAGTAATTCCTCCATCAACCCAGCACCAAAAAACATCCGTACCAGTAACTCTGTGAAGGTGGTAGATTCTTGGGGTGAGGGCAAGTTTCCCGGAAGAATACCGCGAAACACGAAAATAAATAGATCCAACAGTGGACTGAGTAAAATCAACGTTGTACTCAATGCCGCAGCCATTAGCACCCACCAAGGCTTTTGTTTACCGCAAAGTTGGTAAACAAAATAGTAGGCAGCGAAGGCGATATAAGTTGCAACGATAATTTGATTAGCTTGGGGCTGACCGACTGTAGCAAACATTAACACTACAAAGATTACGGTCAGTATTCCCGGTACGAGGTAAGCTTTCCGAGTTAAATCTTTACCAGTAGAAATAATGGGGAAAAGCTGAGTGAAGCTAACAGAATCTGGCTGCTTTAATTGCGTGTGGCCGTGGTAATTTGTTGCCGAAGGTAATGGTGTAACTTGGTTAACTGTTGTGGCCGGAGCTTGGTAAGTAAATTCGTACTCAAAAACGTATTGCGGGCCATCAGCACCTAGAGAAATGCGATCGCCTGGGTGCAATTCCTGACATTCATACAAGCGTTGTCCATTCAAATAAGTACCATTAGCACTATTTAAATCACAAAGCACCCAGCTGAATTTGCTATCTGGCGATAAAGAGAGGGGACGAACCACTGCATGACGACGAGATACCATCCGGTACATCATGGCATCCAAGACAACTTGGCAGCTGGGGTCGCGTCCAATTACCATCTCTTTGCTGGGGGGCAGCGAGTAGCGAGATTCTGATCCAGAAGCTGCCCCATTACCAGACACTAGCCGCAGAAATGCATTATGTCTTGCGTTTTTGCCTGTCATCGAGTTAGTGTGCGTTTCTAAACTAATTCTTCTTCATATAATTTGGCAGCAGGACTAACCTTAGCCACATTAACAGCAGCATTGCTAAATCCACTATAGCTTCACTTACTGCTAAGAAATTTAAAATTCTAGAAGGGAAATTTCAAATTGTTTCATCTAATGTTAATAAGTATTCCATGTACTGAGAGTTTGTCCTAAATGGGCTTGTCATGCGGATGAATCAGACTATATGGCTTGTCTGCTTTTGACATCCTAGCGGTAAATTTCATCCAAAGCAATTTATCAAAAAACAGTAGTTTTTACTGCATTTAGTTTCATTTAGAAAATATATAATTTCTGGTGGTCTGTTGCGAGCTAGTATGGTCTTCTTCCAAAGGGACAGGGCTAGCGCTTTTCCTTCTCTACGAGAGGCTGCGCCCTAAGCGGAGCTATGCCGCAGAATTTACGGAACGCTCCGCGAACGCAAAGCGTCTTGTAAAGAAGAGAGTTTTCCCATGAGTAACTGGCGGTAGCGAGTAATCGAGCGTCCGTAGGAGTCTCACCTTAAAGGTCAGCTGTTTTTGCCACAGTCTATTGGAAGCAGGGAATAGATAAAGAAACTGCCCTGAATATCGCCCCAAAAAATTTTCGGTGTATTGGCTCAAATAACTGTAGCCATTTCTGGGTGTTCAATCTTAGTTCCAAGTACTATCAGGAATTCTGCCAGCCAACGGGGGTGAGCAGGCCAAGCTGGTGCCGTTACCAAATTACCATCAACTATTGCCTCATCAACAGGGATATCAACATAAATCCCTCCAGCACTTTTGACATCTGGACTACAAGCAGGATAACCAGTGCATCTCTTCCCTTGCAGTACATCAGCAGTTGCTAATAACTGTAAACCGTGGCAGATGGCAGCAATCGGTTTTTTCGTTTGGGCAAAGTGACGGGTGATTTCTAGCACCTGCTGATTCAGGCGGATATATTCTGGTGCCCGTCCTCCGGGAATGATTAAGCCATCATAGGTTGCAGCGTCTACTTCCGCGAAAGTAGCATTTAATGTGAAATTGTGACCGGGTTTTTCACTATAAGTTTGATCCCCTTCAAAGTCATGAACTGCTGTCCGCACCTTGTCACCAGCTTTTTTGTCTGGGCAAGCTGCATGGACGGTATGCCCCACCATTTGTAATGCCTGGAAAGGAACCATCACTTCATAGTCTTCTACATAGTCTCCAACCAGCATCAAAAGTTTCTTTGCAGCCATATTTTCTACTCCCACCTATTAGTTAATAGTCAATAGTCTAGAATCAATATTTATCAGGTGTTTATAAAATAAATATTAATTTAGAGTTGAGTCTATTAGGCGTGAGCAGACGCACAAATTTTTGACACATTACACAACTAACTCTGCGATAATGTATCATTTCATGATGGCAAGTTAACAAAGTGTAATGCACTGAACACTTTTATTCTGTAATTAAAGCAGATTAAATTCTGCGATCGCTATGGGAAAGTTTTTGCTTTCATGTCCTGGGCGACTGAGTTTAATTAAGGCAAAACGCTGTAAGGGCGTTAAAGCTGCCCAATGTTGCGGTGTCAGGGTTACACCTATTTCTTGAGCTTTTTCCTGGAGGCTAGGTGGTACAGTGCTAGAGTCTAGCCATGCAGGATGTAGCTCGATGGGTAATTCTGTAGCTGGTATACCCGTGCGTTGTAAAATTAGTTGTTGGATATGTTCGCGGTAAGACTGAATTTCCGTTTCTGTTGTGCAAGGTAAATCGACTAAAGCTTGACGCTCGGCTGTAGTCATTTGATTCCAATCAGATAATTTTAGCTTAATGCCACAAGTATCTAAATTGCAGCGTACCTGCATGGGGATACAACGCAGGGAATCAACAAAGTCTGCTTCAAATTGAAAAAAATTTGTCATAGTCAAGTATTCAAACTTCGATTATTTAAAATTAACGATTTTATACGATAAATAGTTTTTTAAATTCAGTTACACAAATTGGTAATTAAAAATAAGACTTAAGTAGTGATCGCACACTAATAATTTATCTAAAATTGAGTATTCGGTTGTTCTTAATTATCCTGTATACTCTATTATTTTTGGGTAGATTCAGATTAAACTATATCTCCACTAAATATTATACCCGAAAACATCTTAATTAAGCTCTATTGTTAACGAGTATTTCTGTCATTACTGAGACGAATTATCAAGTAACTAATTGAGAGGGCAAGAATAGCAATTCCTAAACCAATTATATCAATACCTGAAACTTTTTCTAAATCAAGAATGATAATTTTTCTGGCAACAGCAATTAAAGAAGTTACAATAACTAATTCAACCTGAAAGACGTGCTTTCGCAAATAAGCTGTGATATTTTCTAAGATTTCTAAAGCGATTAAAATATTTAAAAATAGCCCAAAAATCTTATATAATGTTGTGTTAAACTTAGCGTAAGGAGCTGACAATAACTCTTTGAAAATAAAAAGTGCTAAGTCTCCGATCGCAACCAAAATTACAACTACCATAAAAATAGATAGAACTTTAGAAACTAGCACCTCGATGTTTTCAATGATGTGCATGAAGTTCTCATCTTTGGTAGCTCCGAGAATTTGCCTCATTAACTTTTTCATTTGCTGCACCCGATTTTTAAATAAAATAAAATCCTATAGATAAATCTAGAGGATTAAAAAAAAGATGATTTTTAAGTTTACTATCTGATTTTTATTCTTTCCCATAGCTTAACTCGATGCTAGTAAAACCTCTGCTTACTAGAAATCTAGCCTCTTTATATATAGTAGTTGCTATGAGTCAAGAGTAGAGAGCCATAAAAATTTATAATCACTATTAGTTATTTATTATTGACTAAATTACCTATTAGTGATTGATTGTTAATTACCTCTTTATAAATACACTTTGCAGCTTACCATTGTGATGACTGGAATTGATAATCTTTGACCGTAACTTCTACAAAAATTGGTATCAGCTGCACAGCACAGGCTTTTAATTCTGGTTGCAGCGAATCTGGGCAAGATTCGGGATGGGTAAGGGCGTTAGCTTCGGCATTATCAGCCCACAGTGAACCCCAGTGCATAGGGACAAAAACTGTACCTGGTGCGATCGCTTTTGTCACTTTCGCAGGAAACTGAGCTTTACCCCGACGCGATCGCACTTGTACAGATTGATTATCTACAATACCTAACTTTGCCGCATCACGGGGATGAATTTCGATAAACGGTTCGGGGTGCATTTTGCAAATTTTTTCAATGCGACCGGTGCGTGTCTGGGTGTGCCAATGTCCGTAAAGTCGCCCATTAGTTAGCACAAAAGGATAATCTGGGTCTGGTGGTTCTGCCAATCCCTTTGAGTAATATGCTCCAAATTGAGCGCGTCCATCAGGGGTATGAAAGCGTAAATCAGTGTAGAGCCGTTTTCCCGTTCTGAGTGTATGGTACTTACGCTTCTTCCCGGCTTCTTTGTCAGAGAAAGTTTCTTCTTCTTCTGGTTGAAAACTTAAGAGTCCTGTTTCAGTATCGATAAATACTGACTCTTCTTTCTTGGCTGGGTAAGGCCATTGAGTCGGGCCTTGTGTCAATTGCTCATGACTGATACCTGTCATATCGCAAGGGCGATTTTGAGTTAATTGGACGAATTCAGCATAAACCTCAGCCGAGTTAGCAAAGGCGAACTCTTTTTCAAAACCTAATCTCCGTCCAACTTCAGCGAAAATTTCCCAATCTGCTTTAGCTTCTCTTGGTGGTTGGCGAAATGCTTGACACAAATTTACCACCCGTTCGGAGTTTGTCATCACACCAGTTTTTTCACCCCACTGGGCTGCTGGTAGCAAAACGTGAGCATAGGCAGAGGTTTCTGTGGGATAATAAGCATCTTGGTAAATAGTAAAAGGCGATCGCAACAATGCCTTCTTAGTTCGCTCCAAATCTGGCATACTTACAGCCGGATTAGTAGCTGCAATCCACAATAACCCGACAGCATCACTTTCCAAGCCAGTAATCATATCCCAAGCAGTCAAACCGGGATTGGGCGAAATCTGTCCTGGTTTAAGTCCCCAAAACTTCTCAACTTCTGCCCGATGCTGGGGATTTTTCACTACCCGATAACCTGGTAATAAATGCGCCAAACCACCGGCTTCCCTTCCTCCCATTGCGTTTGGTTGTCCAGTGAGGGAAAAAGGGCCAGCCCCAGGTTTACCGATTTGTCCAGTCATCAGATGCAGGTTGATGATAGTTCTTACCTTGGCCGTCCCCTCCGACGATTGATTCACACCCATTGACCACAAAGACAGTACCCGCCGAGATTCACCCCAGTAGCGTGCTGCTGTTTCTAAATCTTCAATACTGATTCCGCATTGACGGGCCACGACTTCTGGCGGATAGTGGCGAATTACCTCAGCATAAGCGGGAAAGTTGCTGGTGCAGTCGTCCATGAACATGGTATCAATGTAATTCCAGCGCATCAATAAGTGGGCGATGCCGTTTAACAAATCGATATCTGTACCGGAACGAATGGCTAAATGTAAGTCGGCGGCTTCGGCGGTTGGTGTGCGTCGGGGATCAACCACGATCATTTTGACTTTGCGGTTCTTTTTGTGATATTTCTCCAGTCGGTTAAAAACTATGGGGTGACATTCGGCTGTATTAGTGCCAATTAAAAATGCACAGTCAGTTAACTCTAGGTCTTCGTAACAACAGGGCGGGCCATCTGCGCCAAAGCTTTGAATGTAGCCAGCCACAGCACTAGACATACATAAACGTGAGTTGGCATCAAAATTATTAGTACCCAGACAGCCTTTCATGAGCTTCTGGGCTATGTAGTAGTCCTCGGTTTGAAACTGACCAGAACCGTACATACATAACGCTTCTGTCCCCTGGGTGAAGCGGACTGTTTGAATGCGCTGCGTGATGAGATTAAAAGCTTCATCCCAACTAACGCGCCGAAACTCTTGATCTAAAGAGTCTCGCATCATTGGGTAATGTAATCTATTTTTATCTAAAGATTCTGCGATCGTTGCGCCTTTGACACAAACCATTCCCTGACTTGATGGATGGGCTTTATCGCCGCGCACCCGCCAAGTCGGATTTCCTTCACTATCTCGATTAGTTGCTTTGCCAAGTTGGGCTGGGGGTGAAACTTCTAGTCCACAACCAACACCACAGTAAGGACAGAGGGTTTTGGTAAATTCACTCATGGCAGTTGTACCATTTTGTTATTTGGATTGTGCAACCTCAGATGTAGCGACAGGTTGAGATATTTGTGTGTTATGCAAAAACTTTTTGAAACTCTTATTCCTTTGCGTCCTTGGTGTCTTGGCGGTTCGTTTTTTCATAATTTTTTTTAACGAACCGCCAAGACGCAGAGAGCGCAGAGAGAAGAAAAAGAGATTGTAATGAATTTTCTACTTCATCCTTCAGTTGATTATTCTTCAGTTAAGAAGATAGGGTTTTTAGTTGCAGTTTCTGGTAATTCACCTTCATAAGCGGCGGCAAAGGAACCTTTTGGTTCTTTGAGGAAGAAAGCACACATAAAAGCGCAGACTAAAGCAGCTATACCCATTGTGCTAAATAGTGTAGGAGCGTCGGTTAAGCTAAAAATTGTTAGGTAAACTACGCCGCCAAAATTACCGTAAGCTCCCACATTACCGGCAATTTGTCCAGTGGCTTCCTTCTTAATCATGGGGACGATGCTGTATGTTGCACCGCAACCAGCTTGGGCAAAGTAAGCGGCAAACATTGTAACTGCGATCGCTACCGGAATCGGCCAGCTACTATTAATAAAATGTGCCATCAAATAACTAACACCGATCCCAACGCTGATAATTGTCATTGTCCATTTACGTGAGCTAAATTTATCAGAAATTAAGCCACCACTAGGACGAGAAACCAAATTTAAGAAAGGATAGGTAGCAGCAATCATCCCAGCAACAACATGCTCTAAACCAAAGGTTTTCTCAAAAAATGCCGGGAGCATAGAAACGGCTGCCAGTTCGCTACCAAAGTTAGTTATGTAAGTGAATTCGAGTAAAGCTACTTGTCCAAATTGAAAGCGTTCAGATGCAGGGTAAGTTTTCTTGCCAGTAAGAAGTTCTCGGTTTACCTGCCAAGCTTTATAACTTTGGTAAGCAAACAATCCTGCTAATACCAACCAAGTCAAATACATTTGACTCAGAGTTAGGAAGTGAATTTTCTTTTGTTCTAAGCGCCAAGCTAATAAACCCAAGGCGAAAATCAAACCGAAATTTGAGATCATCATCGCCCAGAAGCTTTTGATGCTAGTCACTTCTAGGGAACCATTCTTTTTAGGTTTCTTGTAGACTTTCCCTGTGGGTGTATCTTGGACAGTGTTGTAATAAATTACGCCGTAGATAGCTGTAATGATACCTGTTAGCGCGATCGCAAATCGCCAGTTAGAAGCGCCACCAGAGAAGAAGCTAGTAGAAATTGCCAGTATCGGTAAGGCAAACTCTGCGCCAAAAGCCCCAAAGTTACCCCAACCGCCATAAATACCTTGGGCGATTCCCATTTCCTTTGGTTGGAACCATTCTGCAACCATGCGGATACCAACAACAAATCCAGATCCGACAATTCCCATCAGCAAACGACTGATGACTAGTTGATTAAAATCTTGCGCTAGCGCTGTTGCTAAACAAGGAACAACCGCAAACATTAGCAGCATTGAGTAGGTGATTCTGGGGCCAAAACGATCCAGAAGCATCCCAATAATTAGCCGTGCAGGGATTGTAAGGGCAAGGTTACAGATGCCTAAAGTTTTAATTTGCTCTGGTGCTAAATGTAGTTCTTTGCCAATGGTTGTAGCGAAGGGGGCAAAGTTAAACCAACAGACAAAGGTGAGAAAGAAAGCAAACCAAGTCTGATGTAAGATACGGTAGCGATCGCTAAATGAAAATAATTTTTTAAGCATTCCAATCTTTCTAATTGAATAAACTACGGAGAAGAGGTAGGGGAAGATAAGCCTTTGATCTCGAAGGTTGAGCCTTTGATCTCGAAGGTTGAGCCTTTTAACTCGGAGGTTGCGCCTTTTAACTCGGAGGTTGAGTCTTTTATCTTGAAGGTTGAGTCTTTTATCTCGGAGGTTGAGCCTTTTATCTCGGAGGTTGCACCTTTTATCTCGGAAGTTGCACCTTTTATCTCGGAAGTTGCACCTTTTATCTCGGAAGTTGCACCTTTTATCTCGGAAGTTGCACCTTTAAGGTTGAAGTATGAATTTTGCCCAATGCCCCATGCCCAATGCCCAATGCCCCATACCAATAAGCACTAGCAGTGACTAACTAGTAGGGCTTCTTCCTTGAGTTTTGCGCCAAAGTTGTTGATGAGTAAGTCTTGTAATATTGGCTGTAAGTCTTCGCAGGCTATGCCTTTGATAACGCAAGTTCCTAAATGGGCATCTTTGCCAACTTTACCGCCCATATATATGTCAACACCTTCTAGGGTTTTGCCATTTTTACGAGTTTTGGTTCCCATCAAGCCGATGTCTGCAACTTGGGGCTGGCCGCAAGAGTTGGGGCAACCTGTCCAGTGAATTCGGACTGGATTGGTGAAGATTAAGTCTGTTTCTAAGGCTTTAATCATTTCTAGGGCACGGTTTTTAGTTTCGATGAGGGCGAAGTTGCAAAATTGTGCGCCTGTGCAAGATACTAGCGATCGCGCCAGTAAACCTGGATCAATAGAAAACCTTTCTAGTAATGGTTCTGTTAAAAATGTTGCTAACCGTGAGTCAGAAATATTGGGGATGACGATGTTCTGCTCAACGGTAAAGCGGATTTCACCACTGCCGAAAACTTCTGCTAGACGAGCGATTTCAAACATATCTTCGGCATACAGTCGCCCGACAGGAATATTTAAACCTGCGTAATTTAGCCCCGGTTGTTTTTGTTTATATACTCCGATGTGGTCGCGTTTTTCCCAGTCGATCTCGTCTTTTGCGGCTGCGGGTAATAATGATTTACCCAAACGGCTTTCTACTTCTGCTCGAAATTTATCTACACCCCATTCATCAATTAGCCACATCAAGCGGGATTTTTGCCGATTAGCACGCGGCCCGTTGTCACGAAAGACTTCCAAAACTGCTCTACATACAGTTACCACATCTTCTGGAGCCACCCAAGCATTTAGAGGAATTGCCGCCTCACAGCGTTTAGCTGAGAAAAACCCACCGACGAGGATGTTAAAACCAAATATTGGGGACTCGGAATTGGGGATTGGGGATTGGGAAAATTCTTGCCCAGTCCCCAGTCCCCAGTCCCCAGTCCCTTCCTTAAATGCCGGAACAAAAGCTAAATCGTTAATTTCAGCGTGAACTGAATTATCTCTTCCACCTGCGATCGCAATGTTAAATTTCCGTGGTAAGTTGCTAAACTCTGGGTTTCCTTCACCTTTGTTGGTGAGCATATCTTGAATTTGCTGTATCAATTCTCGTGTGTCGTACAACTCATCAGCATCTAAACCCGCCACAGGATCGCCTGTAATATTGCGGATGTTATCCATCCCTGATTGGATAGTGGTTAAACCAACTGCGTGAAATCTATTAAAGATATCTGGTAAATCTTCAATTCTGATTCCCCGTAATTGGATATTCTGTCTGGTGGTAATATCGGCGCACCCATCATCTCCGTAACGCTGCACCACTTGGGCTAAAACACTCATCTGACTGCTGGTGAGAATACCATTAGGCATCCGTAACCGCATCATAAACTTGCCTGGGGTAACTGGGCGGAAAAACACGCCCACCCACTTGAGCCGATGATCGCGATCTGTTTCGTCCATTGCTTCCCAGCCCAAGGCGGCAAATCTCTCTATCTCATCCTTGATGGCGAGTCCATCTTTTTGCGCCTTGAATTTCTCGAATTTATTGAGGCTGGTAGTCGTAGTTGTTGTGTCTGTCATGAGGCTGACTCTCGTGAGAATTTGTGCTGCTAATTGCCCAATATCAATCAACCCGTAGTTCCATCAGGTGGTGTATCTACGAGGGTTAGGGAATAAAGACTTAATATTTGATTACGGCTGATTATTGTTACTCAAAAGTATTCCAACGTGAAACTTCAAAACCGTGGTTAGTTAAGGAAAACTTTTCTCCATATACATCTTGGAAATTGTCAAGCAGGTTTAGATAATGTTTATGTAACAATTTCGATACTCATAACTTAAGACGAGATTTCTGTTAAAATCGTATAAATTGTTACGATTTTTTAGTAAAATTGCTGAAAAAGGATACGTAATATGCATTTTTTGCATCACAGTCAGCCAATGAGCCACACAAACCCCTTGATGAAGAGGGTTTGAGATGACTGAAGGGATTTTGGATTGCCATATATTAATCCAAAATCTAGGTGGCAGATGTTAGCGAAAACTTAGATATTATTTCAGCAACTATGAAACGTCGTGATTTTATTAATTGGGTAGGTTTGGGTTTGATAGTGAGTTCTCTACCTGTAGCGATCGCAGCTTGTTCTTCTCAAACACCTTCTGCATCTGGGGATTGGCAAACAGTAGGCACTTCAGCAGAATTAGATAAAACTGGTCAATTGCTGGCTAAAAACTCACCGGCTGGGCCTGTGTTGGTAGTCGGTACATCTAAAGCCGCAATGACAGCTGTTAACCCTACCTGTACTCACGCAGGTTGCACCGTAGCATGGAAAGCTGAGGCAAAAAAATTCGTTTGTCCCTGTCATGGTTCAGAATATGGGGTTGACGGTAAGGTGCTAAAAGGCCCAGCGACAGAAGCGCTTAAAACTTACGCCGCCAAAATTGAAGGTAATTCAGTTGTAGTCAAGCCCACTTAAACAATACAATTCAGAGTATCGTGAGTAATATCAACCAGCTTTTGGTGCAAGCCCAGACAGCATATAATGCAGCTGATTGGTCATCACTGATTCAATATTTACAACAATTAATTTTAGGGTCAGACTCACAACATCCAGAGGTAGTTAAAAATCGAGAATATCTGCTGACATTAGTAATTTCAATGTTAGAGATGGGAGATTTTCAACAACGCTGGGAAATCACCAAAGTTTTGACTCACTTGGGAAATATTGCTATCCCACCACTCATTGACATCTTAGAAGATGAAGATGCAGAGGAAGAATTACGCTGGTATGCAGCGCGAACCTTGGGCGAATTTCAGCACCCAGAAGCGATCGCACCCTTAGTTGAATTGTTGAAAACTGATGAGGATGAAGAACTCAAAGCGATCGCAGCCACAGCACTAGGGCAAATGGGTACTGTTGCTATTACTTCACTAACTGAACTTCTAGCAGATGAAGATACACGACTTTTAGCAGTGCGATCGCTTTCCTGTATTCCCCAAACAGAAACCATCACACCACTGTTGAGTGTAGTACAAGATCCACAAGCCACAATCCGCACTGCTGCTATTGAAGCCCTCAGCAGTTTTCATGACAAACGTATACCACCAATTTTGTTAAACGCTTTGGATGATATTGCCGCTACAGTTAGGCGTGCAGCAGTGCTTGGTTTAGGTTTTCGCCCCGACTTGCGCGAAGCATTAGATTTGGTAACGAGACTGCAACCCAAGCTTTACGACTTTAACCTTGATGTTTGTTGTGCAGCCGCAGTTTCCCTTTCTCGGATGGGTTGTAATAACGCTGCAAAACATTTATTTGATTTGTTGATTTCACCTCAAACACCAACAAAGCTGCAATTAGAAACCATCCGCGCTTTAAGTTGGGTGGGTACACCATCTAGTTTGGAATATTTGCAAACAGCATTTAATCAAATCACTTCAGAGACACTTTGGCAAGAAATTGTCATCGTTTTGGGGCGAGTCCAAAAGCCGCAAACTACACAAGCCGCAGAAATATTATTGCAAATACTGCAATCGCAACATCCAGCTACAGAGATTGCTAATGTAAAAAGTGCGATCGCTTTATCTTTAGGACAGTTAGGCGAAATACAAGCAATTGAACCATTGATTTCACTGCTAGCGGATTCTAATGTATCAGTGAGACTACACGCGATCGCAGCACTAAAAAATTTGGATGGGGAAGTTGCACATCAAAAATTGCAGCAGTTAGCCAATAATGCTGCACTCACACCAGATTTGCAACAAGGAATAGCGATCGCTTTGGCTGAGTGGTAAATTCTCTTAAAAATGATGGGGAGGTAATATCGATGAGCGTTTTCCAAGTTTGGCAATATGCGCTATCAGAAACTAGCCTAGATAACGGGGCTTAAACAAAAATCAAGCCCAAATTGTACCTTAAGGGATGATTGATGTTAAAAGCCCTTGGTTAATTCTTGCCTATCTCCCTCGAAAAAATTGCTCTCTATTCAAAAAGTCTTATCTAACAATTCAGATATTTCAGCAAAAAATAGTCAATTTTTTTTGGCGATATTTTCCGAAAAAATCCGTGCAAAGCGGATAATTGACGATTAAGGTAGTCAAACGTTATTTAGACAAATGTAAATCATCTAAAAATTACTGTAACAAACTATACTAAACAACGGATAAAAAACCGTTAACTTAATAAAACCGATAAATGTAATTCAGGCTACATAAAAATGCGCCTAGAGCAGTTGCAAGCCTTTCTAGCGATCGCACAAACCGGCAGCTTTCAACAAGCAGCGCGAACATCTGGTGTTACCCAATCGACGATTAGCCGCCAAATCCAGGCATTAGAAGCAGATTTGGGTGTAGAACTTTTTCATAGAACTACTCACGCCAAATTAACACTGGGAGGTGAATGTTTACTACCCCGTGTCCGTAAAATTTGCCAAGAATGGGAGACAGCTACACAAGAATTAGCTGATTTAATCGCCGGAAAGCAACCAGAACTTTGCATTGCCGTGATTCACTCATTATGTGGATCTTACTTACCACCAGTGTTACAAAAATTTTGTCATACTTATCCAGATGTGCAATTGCGGGTAACTTCATTAGGAAGCGATCGCGCGCTGAAAGTCCTCAAAGATGGATTGGTAGATTTAGCAATTGTGATGAATAATCGCTTTTTAACCACTGCTAGGGAAATGGTGGTAGAAGTACTTTATGATGAACCGATAGAAGTTCTCACCGCAGCTAATCATCCCCTGGCACAATATGAATGTGTCCCTTGGTCGGAGCTAATTCTTTATCCCCAAGTGGTTTTTAAAGATGGTTATGGGATGCAGCGCTTAATACAAGATAGATTTGAGCGAATGGAAGCTACACTCCAGGCGGCTTTAGAGGTAAATACCCTAGATGCCTTTCGGGGAGTGGTGCGCCAAGGAGAATTAATCGCTTTGCTACCTCAATCAGCATTACTGGAAGCACGTCTTGACCCTACTTTAGCGGTTCGTTCCTTAGAGAACAATAATATTAGTGGTTTAACAGATGGTTCAAGTTTGACTCGGCGGGTAGTTATGGTGACAACTCAAGACCGACTACAAATTCCCCCCATTAAGTACTTTTGGCAACTCGTGCGGGAAAATATCCCATTACAAATTGACCAGCAGCGATCGGCTTCTTGAGTGTCATTGGTCATTAGTCATTGGTCATTTTCGGTTATTCACAAAGCACAATGGACAAATGACAAAGGACAAAGGACAAACGACAAATGAGCAATGTATTTAGGGAATTACTGAAAAAAGTAGGTAGCGGAAACCACACAGGGGAAAATTTAACTCGCGCTGAAGCAGACAGCGCTACTAAAATGATGCTGCTGGGTGAAGCGACACCAGCCCAAATTGGAGCGTTTTTGATTGCTCATCGAATCAAACGTCCTACGGGGGAAGAGTTAGCAGGAATGTTGGATGCTTATGATGAATTGGGGCCAAAGCTGCAACCATTCGACTCTGGCCGAACAGCGATCGCTCTTGGCATCCCTTATGATGGCAGAACCCGTACAGCACCAATTAGTCCGGTAACAGCTTTAATCCTCGCCGCAGTTGGACAACCAGTCATAATGCACGGAGGCGATCGCCTGCCAACAAAGTACGGCTTACCCTTAATCGATATTTGGAAAGGTTTAGGAGTCGATTGGACTAACCTACCACTAGCAAAAACCCAGCAAGTTTTTGAGCAAACGGGAATCGGCTTTATTTATTTACCACAGCATTTTCCCTTAACTAACAGTATTTGGGAGTACCGCGACCAACTTGGCAAACGTCCGCCTTTCGCAACAATGGAGCTAATTTGGTGTCCTTATGCTGGTGATGCTCACGTCATTGCTGGATTTGTGCATCCGCCGACAGAAGGGATGTTTAAGATAGCTCTAGGGCTGCGGGGCGTAACGAAATTTACATTAGTAAAAGGACTGGAAGGTAGTTGCGACTTACCGCGCGATCGCACTGCAATTATCAGCTTATCTCCATCCATAGCATCCCAAGAGGTAGAACGATTGCACCTCGTACCGCGTGATTACGGCTTTACTACCAAGAACGTACCCCTTGGAACTACTGAAGAATTGGTCGCGGATATTCAGGATGTTTTAGCAGGTAAACCAGGTGAACTCATGCAAACAGCCTTGTGGAATGGTGGATTTTACTTATGGCGGAGTGGTATTTGTTCAGATATGCCAGAGGGTTTAGCTAAAGCAGAGGAATTATTAACCAATGGTGCAGTAGCAACTAAACTCCAAGAACTCAGCCAAACAGTAAATTCTCTCTCAGCAGCAGTTGTGCCAGTGTAATTAATTACGAATTACGAATTACGAATTATTTACTCAGCGACTTCTCCAAAATAGACTTTTGTTGCAACCAATCCTGACCTACTTGAATACTGACATCTGAACCAAGGTTGCCAGTACTTTCTACACGCACTTCGCCAAATCCCAAAGTTTCACGAATTGATTCGGCGCTGTCACCATCTCCTTGCTGGGCGACAATATGAGTTACCTCTAGAGGTTCACCCCATGCCTTAGCTATATAAATGTTGCGATATCCAGATTTTTCCAAGGCTCTAATTAATGGTTGGAGATTAGAGCGATCGCCACCTGTACTATCTTGAATTGCTACACGTAAAGAACGTGGATTAGTCGCCTGCTGTTCCTGATCTGATTCCAAGCCAAAATGTTGAGCCATCAGTTTAGCAATACCATTTTTACTGGGCAACCAATAGCTAGCATCAAACTCATTTTTTTCGCTAAAGCGACCTGGCAGCATTAACATTTGCATATTAGAGCGATTTGTCCGCACGCCAAAACCCATTAGCGCCACTAACTCTTCAACCGTCAAATTAGTATCGATGTGGTCTTTAACTACATCCAAAACTTTAGGTAATTGAGCAACAGTAGCTGGGTTGAGTGTTTGATCCATCAAGGCACGCATGACCATTTGCTGGCGTTGAATCCGACCAATATCACCAAGTTCGTCATGGCGAAACCGCAGCAATTGCAGTGTCTGTTCACCATTGAGATGCTGCTTACCCGCCTTCAAGTTGATGTACAAATGCTGAGAATCATCTTGGTACTTCATATCTTTAGGGACGTAGACTGTTACGCCTCCTAAAGCATCAATCAGCTTGGCAACTCCCAGAACGTTAATTCGCACATAGCGATCAATTCCCGCCCCACCTAAGAGATTACTGACGGTTCTGGCAGTTAAAGCTGGCCCACCATCAACATTAGCAGCATTAATTTTTTTCACTCCATACCCCTCTATTTCTGTGCGGGTATCTCTGGGAATGGAGAGCATAATTATTTTTTTCGTCTCTGGATCAAATTTGACCAAGAGCATCACATCCGAAAGACCATCAAAGGAGTTTACCTGGGGCAGGTATTTGAGGTTTTTGGTGTCTTGGGGAGGGTTTTGGATATCCGGGGGAAGTACGCTCATCCCCATAACCAAGAGGTTCACTGGGCGAGTTAATTGTGAGAATCGCATCACACCTCCAGAAATGCGATCGCCATCAAAGGCTGCCTCCTCCTGTGGACTTAGCTGGGCTTGTTGCAAAGGTGTACTGGTTAAAGACACCGCCAAAAGTGCCCCTGCTGTTGCTGACACCATTGCAATCCCACTCATCCCTACCCAAAACCACAGCCAACGTCCGGATTTCGAGTTCTGAGAAATTTTTTTATTGGACTTTGAGGCTTTTCCCGACTGGTTTTCTTCCGCCGAACTTCTTTGAATGGTCACAGACTTCCTCACACTTACTCAATAATCAAATTTGGTAAATTTGCAGACTAAAAATATCCAAACAAATCAACCCATAATAGCTAACTCTTAATTATCAGTGCTAACTTTTTTAATGTAGTGTCAACCACAACACTTATAGCAGCATTTTTTCTGCTTTTGGGTCAACCTAGAGATGTTTTACTGAAGTATGGCAATAATAAACTGGATTTGACTAGATATATAGAGAAATCAACCATAATTTTTTAGGAAATAGGTAAAACTACTGAATAATTCTCATCCTAAAAAATTAAGATAAGTACTTACTAAACACTCGTTCTGCTAAAGTACTAAAGCCTGGTAAACGTCCAGATTTGCCCTGCATTAAGCGCAAAATCAACCAGACACTCACTATAAAATAACCCGAAGTGAGAAAACTATTCAGGATAAATAGACGTAGCGAAAAAAAATCTGAAGTTGTGGCTCCGGTACTTAATAATAAATATCCCAACAGCCAAGTAAGTGCCAAAGTGATAGACAGACGGCTAACGGCAAGTTGTTCCCGGCTGGCCTGCCCCCGATAGAGAGTCCACAAAGATGGAAAAAAGCCGATAACCGGAATCAAATATAAAAACAATTGGGTTTTGGGGATTGGGCATGGGGCATCGGGGAGGCAGTGCGGTCTTGGGGTTTCCCCAAGTGGAGCAACTGCCGTCATGGGGCATTGGGCATTATTATTCTCCACCTGCTCCCCTGCTCTCGACTCCCTGTTCTCTTTTGATTCAAAATTCTTCATTGGGGTTAGTATAACTCCTAAACTAGAAGGATGAATAAGACTAATATAGTTAGAGATAATAAGCTGTAAAGAAAGATTTAACTTAGTTCTATCCCGCAATTAGCTCAAAATGCAGACACGCAAGCTACTCGACTGGTGGCAAACATTCACACCAATAGCGCGAATCGTGGCGATCGCGTTATTCGTTCCACTGCTAGTTCTAAATGGTTGGGCACTTTCGGTATTTTTCAATTATTTCCATTCTCTCATAGTCATTTTAGTGGGAGCCTCTGTTTTAGCATTTCTGCTCAACTACCCCGTGAGTTGGATGGAACATCATGGTGCTAAACGAGAGCAAGTTGCTATCCTAGTATTTCTCTTGGCTTTATCGATTTTATTGGCGTTGGGTGTGACGCTTGTTCCGTTAGCCCTTACCCAAGCTCAACAACTGGTGGCTCGGTTGCCAGAGTTGATCGACTCTGGACGCTCTCAGCTAATGATATTAAACGAAAAAGCGGAGACTTTTGGCTTACCGATTAACCTCGATGCTCTGGTGGTACAAATCAACGATCGCGTCAAGGGACAGTTACAAGCGATCGCTGGGCAAGTTTTAAATCTGGCGGTAGTTACAGTCACTAGTCTGCTAGATATCCTCTTGACGATGGTTTTGACTTTCTACCTTTTACAGCATGGGAGTGAACTCTGGGAAAGTTTAGTAGAATGGCTACCCTCTAAATTTCGCGCTCCTTTCTCCCAAACAGTCCGCCTAAGCTTTCAAAATTTCTTCATCACCCAGTTGATTTTATCTACCTGTATGGCCTCAGCCCTCATTCCTACCTTTTTGTGGCTGAAAGTACCATTTGGACTGCTATTTGGGCTAACAATTGGTCTAATGGCTCTCGTCCCCTTTGGTGGTTCTGTGGGCATCGCTCTGACTACACTATTGGTAGCACTACAAGATTTCTCAATGGGTGTGAGAGTTTTGATAGCAGCAGTAATCGTACAGCAAATTCTCGAAAACTTAATTGCCCCCCGAATTTTAGGCAGTTTTACGGGTTTAAATCCAGTTTGGATTTTAATTTCAGTTTTAACAGGGGCAAGAATTGGCGGACTGTTGGGTGTAATTGTGGCAGTACCCACCGCTGTTGTCATTAAAACCGCTTTAAGTGCCTTGCGTCTTGGTGGCGAGGCAAACGATAGCGGCACGGGGGAGCTAACTGCACCCGTTGCAGCAAACGAGTCCTCGAAAGCAAACGCTAACAATACTTTGAGTATTTCTGAAGCGACATTACCTTAAGGAGGCAGGAGGTTTCCTGCCTCCTCATTGTGGCTCAAGGATGGAACCCATAAACAAAACGTTTCCCGTCTGATTATCTCTAATGGCGCAGAAGAAGGGACGATCGACAATCATTCGGAATGGTTCTGGTTCATCTCTCAAAGATGTTGCGACTATTCCCACTGAAGTAGCCGCAGCCGCTTCGGTGCCTTCTTCGTTCACTTCAACAAAAGTTTTATGCTTAACTTGGCTAATGGCAAAATTTTTACCCATGCCAGAAAAATTGGCTTTACTGCTGAAAGCCTCTTCCATACCTAAACTTTTCAAGGCATCATTGAGTGTGACTTCGTAATCTGTTTTGAAGCGGGGTAGGCGAATAAAGCCTTTTTGTTTGTTGAACTGAGTCATCCATTTTTCCCAGTTCGCAACACTTAAGTTCTGATAAAAGGCTTTGAGATTAGAGTTCTGTTTGGGTAGAAAGATATAAAAACTGATTTTCCCATCTTTACCGTAAGGTAAACTAACCGCCTGAAATTGTTTGCTTTCATAGTACCTATAGTCACCTTCTTGTGACATCATTGGGTGTTGCTTTCGTTTACCAGATGTAATGTAAAAAGGGTATTGAGCAGTTTGACTTTTGTCAAATTCGTTACTCCAATTACCTTTAAAATATATGGCATTAATCAGAAACAACACTTGACTGGGTTCAATACTTTCAACTATTTTTGTGATTTTACCATTAGTATTTTCTTTTACCCAGTTATTTATAATGTTAGATGCGGCGGCATCTTTAAAGTTTAAATTGCTGACTTTAGCTTGATAAAAATCCTGGGTTCTCTTGAGAAAGTCTGGTGCAAAGCTAACATCTTGATTTGCCCAAAGCGAGTTAGCAATATTCAGTTGGACTTTCGCATCTGGATTTTCTAAAAGCTGCTTTAATGCCGCCGCGTAAGAAGAGTTTATTTCTGGTAGATTCATTCCCTGTAATTCCAGGGTTTTTGCCATTGCTTGTTGAGTCGAGCCGCTAGCGCCGTTGTAGGTCATGGCTAGAGCAAGAGCAACACTCGAAGGTGAGATAAAAACATTCTTCTCACCTCGATCCTCTTTCAGAACTTCTGAAAATAGTTTGAAGCCAAACTTATTGCTAGACTCAACTATTCTTGTATCAGGGTTGACTGTTTTTTTTTGCAATGGAGTTTCTGGCTGAGGTAAACTAGATTGGGCGAGGGCACTTTTGTTACTCTCGACTTGAGAACAACCTAATACACTGAATAGAACAACACTTGCAGCTGCCAAAGCATAACGTCTGCCCAGACTCACACCATAACGTCTTTGCAGAAAATTTTCTTTTGCATCACTAAACTTTTGCCGATTCATTCTGCTACCTCACTTGCCAAAGATTCCCGATCTGTGCTCATGGTTGACGCAGACACTGTGTCAATGATTTACTATTGCATTTGATCCAATAGAAAATGAGACTGTTACAGTTTTTGTAACAGCAAGTTAATAGCTCAGAGGAATAAAACACAACTCATTAAAGCTGCTAGTTCTTACTTGAGGCGGCTATGCAGACGAATTATGAAAAATCTCAATTTTGAGGAACTTTTCTATTTATCAATAACAGTATTGTAGACTACCTAACATAAAATAACCACTTTTATGGGGTTTTTATATATAGGATTTACGGCAAACGACAGGAGTTAGAGGTAATTCATCAAATACCCCTAACAGAAAATTTTTCTTTTCGGCTATTGTTTTGCAAGTCCTGAGATAGGATAACATTTTTAGTTACATGAAATACAGAACTTTCATAGGGACGCACGCCTATGCGCCCCGATAGGATGTTGTTCAAATAGATGAAAATGCTGTAAGTTGACACAGTTGAAGAAGAATTCAGAAGTCAGAATTCAGGAGTCAGAATCCACGACTTTCTTGTTGACCACCAAATTTACGATTTGGTGGGGGTCTTAAACCCGGTTATTCAGACGCTCTCTACGAGACGCTAAAAGCGAACGCGGACTCGCTCTAAGCAAAGCTATGCCGCAGGCTTTACGCTGCGCTATCCGACAGTCATACAGAATTCATTCTGTTAGCGGATAGCTAAGGTTTAGCCCATTCTGACTCCTGACTCCTGAATTCTGTTTGATAAAAATTGTGCTGACCTATTTTAATTGATAGGTACACTCCACCAAGCTAAACTATAGGGTTGAGTTGCTTCATTAAGCTTTTGACGAAACTGGACGCGGATTTTGTAATTGCCAGTAGTAGGAATGGGGCAGAAAATATGTTCTACACTATCGATTTGGCTGATTGAAGAGCAAACAGCACCAGCATCTGAATTTTGGGCATCAGCTTTTACTAAGTATAGGTCGAGATTATTCAAACCGCGATCGCGAAAATTTTCGCCCACATCATATTGTTGGTTTGTATTTTTATCATTGAGTTCTACCAATCGATCCCAACTTAGGGTGACAGCAACAAAACTCCCCTGCTTTAATGGTTTTGCTAACACATAGTCAACAGATGCTCCAACATCCACTTTGCGATAATCCCAACCAATAGCTGGCACTGTAGCTGATGGCTGCCATTGACCAGCACTCAATTGCTGATAAGCGCGAAATGTATTTAAATGACCCGCTCCCATTTGAGCATCCAAGGGAATCTTTGGATCTTTATAAGCATCAGAATCTAGCCAGTTTTGATTTTGTTTATCAATTAGCGTCCGACTCATTCCCAACCGTAAGCCATCGCCACTATCTTGGATTTTGTCTGCTGAATTCAGCAATACAGCTTTCATTACTTGATGATGCCGAGCATCAATGCTCCAGTGGGGTTGTTTTGTCCGTATCTGTCGGTCAGCAAATTCTTGTAATAGAGCAACGGTAGCCGTAACTTGAGGTGCTGCAAAACTAGTACCTGTAACCTTGTTCAATTTGCCATCTGGATTGAGTAAGGGAATATTATTCCCAGGAGCAACTAAACTGATAGCGCGGCGGCCACCAATATCAAATTCCCTTCCAGCTAGCCTGCCACTCACTCCTTGGTTAGCACCCGCCAGATTAGCCACATCTACTTTGTTAAAAATTCCCCCTCGACGGGATGAAAAAGCCACGTTCATTCCGTTAAAATTATCTGTAGGAATAGGAATACCGCCTTTACCCTGGTTGCCTGCGATCGCATACAAAACATCATGAACACGGCTAGACCAGTCAACACATAAAGTTAGCAAAGCATTGCCGTCTAAAATAGCCTCTGGTCTAGGATCGCGACTGAGAGGTTCACCAAAGCTAAAATTAATGGCACGGACATCGCCACCATTTTGTAGCGCTATGTGCTGGGCTGATAAACACTCTTCTGGCTGACCCATGCTTTTAGTGGAACCCACCGCAGACGAATACAATCTTGCTCCCGGAGCAATTCCCGGCAAAGCTTTGTCTTTACTTACCATTACACCAGCAACATTGTAGGCGTGAGGGTCAACACCGCTATTAGACTTTGCTGGCCCATTGCGTAAGAATACTCCCGCTAAAGATATGGCGCGATTTTTAGACACCGCCTTATCCCACCCAAACATTCCCGGCCGACCAATTTCCACTTGACCAATAGCAATCTTACGACCGATTAAATTATAAGGAGCTTGGTGCAGCTTCAAAGCATCAATACCGTTAGTTCCCAAAGCAGATTCTAAAACCGAAGCAATTACCGGCGCACTCAGACAAGAAGCACTTAATCCCCAAATTATCCAGGTTAGTTTTTTAGTCATTTGTTATTTGTCATTAGTCATTGGTCATTAGTCATTGGTGATGAAATTAGGGGAGAGGTTACAGGTAGCAGGTGATAGGGAATCTGTACCCTGTACCCTCTACCCTATAACCTGTACCCTATTCCCTATCTTCCAAAAAAGCCGGGATCAAAGTTATGAGTCTTGCTCAATGTTTTGTTACAATGCTTACAGACGAGGACGCTTAAAAACCCACTAGCCATGACCCAAAACCTATCTCAAAAGCCCATTGTAATTTCTCCATCTATCCTATCAGCCGATTTTAGCCGTCTGGGTGACGAAATTCGCGCCGTAGACGCAGCCGGAGCAGATTGGATTCATGTTGATGTAATGGACGGTCGTTTTGTACCTAATATTACGATAGGCCCTCTGATTGTGGAGGCGATTCGTCCAGTTACAACCAAGCCCCTGGATGTCCACTTGATGATTGTGGAGCCAGAAAAGTATGTAGAAGGATTTGCTAAAGCGGGTGCTGATATTATCTCCGTACACTGTGAACATAATGCTTCTCCACATCTGCACCGTACCTTGGGGCAAATTAAAGAGCTTGGTAAGAAAGCTGGAGTTGTACTTAATCCTGGTAGTCCTCTAGAGCTAATTGAATACGTTCTAGATTTGTGCGATTTAGTACTGATTATGAGCGTCAACCCTGGTTTTGGTGGTCAAAGCTTTATCCCTGGTGTGTTACCCAAAATCCGCAAGCTGCGTCAAATGTGTGATGAACGCGGTCTTGACCCTTGGATTGAAGTGGATGGAGGGTTGAAGGCAAATAATACTTGGCAAGTTTTAGAAGCAGGAGCTAATGCGGTTGTCGCAGGTTCAGCTGTATTTAATGCTAAAGATTATGCTGAGGCTATTACATCAATTCGCAACAGCAAGCGTCCTACCCCAGAATTAGCTAAGGTTTAATTCATTGTTGGATTAACCATTCTCTACAAAAAATAGGGTGGGCAAATTGCTCACCCTATTTTTATTTACACATAAAAATACTGGAAGCTCTTCAAGTTTTGAACTTCCAGTATTTACTATATAAATTGAAAATTTAGAAAGCAGAGATAATCCAGGTTGGGAGGACTAGGATTACAATAGTTGAAAGAGAAGCGTATGACCTACTAGTTCTACCAGCCAAGACAACGATTTCACCATAACTTTCCTGTTTCCGTCCCTGTTATTGGTGTTAAGCGTTTGCTTTATTAAATAAAGCAACACCAATCACAAGATAGAAAGTTTTCTAAGCATTACTCACATCGTCTGCAGTCAATGAAAGTTGTGTAAAATTTGGATTGGGGGAATCCACCTCCCCAAATTCTTTTTGCTCAGACTTCCTCAGAAAAAGAACCACCATTAGCAATGGTTGCATCATTTGCCTTGGAATAGGAGTTATTTACTCCATGAAATGCTGACTACTTTTGTAATCAGTTTGATTTATTTCATAGTCAGAACTAATCATTGATTTTATGTTTTTAAATTAACTTGCTTGCTGCCAATCACCTCTATTGTGGTTGAAATTGCTGTTCTTATTAGTTTACCAATGTCATCAGTATATATTTGCCATTTTGGCAGATTTTTGCAAAAAAATATTAAATTAATCACTGCGATAGAAAACCTACCATGCGATCAATTTTAAATTAGCATGGCAGGCTTTCAGATACTCAATCAACTCTAGGGTAGAATTTCTTGATTCCAAATTATTTTTTAATTGGCTCCACAGCTTTTCAAGGACATATCTTGAGTTAATGGCGATTTCCTTGATTAATGTTTGTTAATTGTCTATCCCAATTTCTGGTCTAAACTAACGCCACGGATTTCTGTTTTTTGCTTTCCAACTACTTCAAGATAAGCAGGTCTTGAATCATTAGCATGTTTCAGCATTTTTAGATTTTCACTTTGCTGTTGTTTTGTTCTGTTGGTTTGAGAGTTTTCTTTCAGCAATCGGTTGTAGGTACGGTACGGAATGTAATGGAGAGGATTATAACCAGCAAAACGTAGCATTAAAACACATGCCCAGGAGTACTTTCCAGCAATAATCGCTTCAACTACTTTATCAAATTGTTGAGCCTTTACTGTTGTATCTAAGTTACTACTAATACCAGCAATGTCTTGATTCATCATAGTGTTTAATTATTTTGGATGAAGTAAACTAGTTCAGTTTCTGCGATTGTTGGCGTTTCAATTGAGGTTTACAAACTGCACTAACTTTTTTGCAGCTGTTAAATCGCTTTCGGGAAATTATCAGCAATTTGGCGGTGTTGGATGTTGACGAGGGCTAAAAATCCATCTATCAACAGATGCGTACATAACTTTCCCAAGTTCTCATTAGCTCCCGCAGCTTTGAGCGGTAAAGATACAGACTGAAACTTCTCTGCTGTTTGAGCTTTACCTTGGTGCTATTAAGCAGAGTTTTAGTGATTTTGGCTGATAACTCCCCTAGTAAACTAGTTTGGGCAAGAGCTAGCTTGTAGTAGGGATACAAATTATATAGATTCATTGCTGAACTGTCCCCTTGGCTTGAGGTTTCGACTGCATTTGACCTGATGATTATTTTCATGAACTAACCTTTGATTAAAAACAATCAAGTTTTTAAGCAAGTTTGTTGGCTGCTCATTCCTAATTATCCAGATTCCCTCCGATGAATTGAGGAAACTGTAGCTTTTACTTGTTAGTAACTGAAAGGTAAAAATTTATCTTTTGTCTTCTCATTTGACTGGTAGGACAAAAGTCTAGGCGTAGCTCTTGGTAGATGCAGTTTTATCCTCTGAAACTTTATCGATTTTAATTCAATCAATTTTCTCTGTTAAAACGCCTGTATTTCTTACTACTGGTTAATTAAGCAATTTCCGGCAAGTTTTCATATTTTTTTGAGTAGTAGAAAAAATTTATTTATTCTTGAGCTTTAACAACGTCATTCGTATATATACTATTTTTTGTCGTTAATGTCATCTACGAAGTTAGTAGATTTTTAAGTTAAATTTACTGAATGCATTTCGATACGTACTTGCCTATTGTGCAACTTTTAATTTTGTCCTCCCTTGCTTATTTGTGAGGGGTCTGACCCCCCACACAATCTCAATTTAAACCCTTTATTATTGTCGAGTCGCTAGAAAATACTACCATTAACTATGATGTAAAACAACTTCTAAAAATAGTAACTGCTAAAGAATAAAAAACATTCGCAGCCATAGCATTGAGCCTATTTTATTAATAAGTTCAATTGGTTAATAATATTTATTATTCTGATGGCTCTTGATTTACAAGAACTACAGATTCAATGTATCTAAATAAAATCGCTGTAAACCAATCGTGAATATTTCATGATTATTTAGCTATTAATAACAGCTAGCCTATAGCATCCATATTTTATTTTTGAAAAACTCTTTTCTATTACTTCTTGCCTAACCACACAAGTAAATATAGCTACGCCATGCTGCGCGAACAAAAATCAAAGCGAATTGCTATAGTTTTAATTGTTATCAATATGTGTGGTAAGATGCTTTGAATAAAAATATGTAGTAGGTTAAATCTGTAAAATATTAGAAAGTATAATCCTGTCAATTTTATTCAAAAGTAACTTCTCTATGTTTTTATCTTTGAAAAAATTTTCAAGTAGAGGTTACGGATGCTGTGACACTTGGGCTAAATGCTAGTAAAAACCATCAATTGCCATGAGTTTGTGATGAGTGCTTTGCTCAACAATAATACCTCGGTCTAAAACAAAGATATAGTCGGCATAGAGTAGTCTAGAGTTCTCACTACTTCAACTCTTACCATTACTGAAATTTTCCCTTGCTTCCGGAAACACTCGGAAAATAAAATCACAAATTTAAACTCTGCTTTCTCAGATAAAGACAGGCTAATCCTTATAACGCATATACCATAGCGGTAGCCCCAGTCTCTTCTCCTTGAAGGGAAAGGGAGTAAAATTAAAAGCCTCTCTCCTTTTAATAAAGAGGTTTGGAGAGAGGTCAAAGTGTATTGCATCCATAGACGCGTAGCGGCTACTCTTACGAGAACGCTTTCAGTCAACCCGCAGGTATGAGAACCGTTTTGATAGCTAATTAATTAATAACTAAGTAAATTCCCCAGATTGCCATTGCCCGTAAGTAGGTGCTAGCGCGGAAAGTACCAGCTGCGGTGATAGCTTCAGGGGTGCGAAATTGCAGCCCATTTTCATAAATTTGCTCGACTACAGCCTGTGTTAACCTCAACGCTTCATCTTTCATTCCCATTTGCATAAGAAAAGCCGCTAGTCCAAAGTTTATCCCAGTCCAAACTTCTAGGGGATGAGTAGCTTTAGGGTTTTCTGGTGAACCGTCAGGACGAACACCATTTGCAGCACCAAACTCTCCATTGCAGAATTTCAAAAAGCAGGCGTCATAAACAGTTTTCAGGGCAGAAAGGGCGCGATCGCTCGGTACAATATTTGGTAAGTCCAATAGTCGGGCGTAGAATTGTCCACACAACTGATCTGCCATTACCACATCGGAACCACTTTCACTATCAAGTTGGTAATATTGCCCATTCCAAAGTTTTTCTTGGTAAATAGGAAGAGATTGTGCCAACCAAGCTTCATAAGTGGATTTTTGCGCCGCCAACTCTGCTGTGTTACCTGTCTGGTAAGTTAATAAAATATCGCTAATTGCGATCGCAGCCTCTAGCGCTGCTAACCACAACCCACCACAATAGGCGCTGACACCTTGTAACCGCCAATCATCAAAGGTTTGGTCAGGCGCACCAGAATTTTCAGGAATCCCATCACCATCAAGGTCAAAGGTTTTGAGGTAGTCGAGGGTTTGAACGATCGCAGGCCAGCAATCTGCTAAGAATTCTACATCGTCAGCACCCGTGAGCAGAAAATCCCGGTATACTTGCAAGACAAAATCACTACCCAAATCTTTCCACAAATTGCAGTCTTGATAGCTGGTGTAATTGGTTTTCTGCCAAACGTGTTCATTCGGTGCGCCTAAATCGTGGGGTGTTGCACCGACGACTTTGCGAACTGCAATTGGGCTTTCAGCTTTGATTGTCATGTAATAACCGATGATTCGCGGTGTATCATCAACTTGAGGAATCGCTCGTGCAAATGCCCGAATCACCGACTTCTCCAGTTCTGGAAACAGCATCAGTAGGGCAAAAGAGCCATATAATCGCACATCTAGACTTTCATACCAACGATAATCTAGGCATTCCAGCACCGCGAACTGACCGATGGGGTCAAGTTCTGATGCTGCACTCCAGAGAGTACCGCCGCTAGTGAGGTCATAAAGCTCATTAAATAGAGCCATTTTAAACCAGTTGGGCAAATCTTCCCGGTCGAGAATGGGTTGTTGCCAAGTTTGAATTTGCGATCGCCAGGTTTGATATTCTTGTAGAGCAGTAGATGCGATCGTCCAAGCATTATTTCCACTTCTATCAAAGAAGTCTGTATATCTGCGATAATAGTTGACTCCGGCGGCAAATTCTGTAATAGGTAAATCCCAAGCGAGGACAAAGGGGATTTCGAAGGTTTCGCCTGGTTGGAGAGTAAAACGAAGTGCGATTGCAGCCCCTAACTGTTCACCTTCTCCGATTGGATTAGCATCTATATAATTGGACAAAGAACCATCTTTGGCAAAGCTTTGCCACACCTCATCACCAGTTCCTTCAGCATTCCAGCGTGTGTGGTGAAATACTTCTACTTTGGGATGTTTCAGTGTCGCAATACACCAAGTTCCATCTCCTTCTTGCAAAGCATCACTACCAAACCGACTTAAAAGACAGCCAAACTGTTGTGGATTTTCAACTATTTGGTTATAGTTTCCTTGACTTTCGCCCCAACGTGGTTGGTATTCATAAACCGGACTACCATCATCACGCACCCGCACTTGGGGAGATTTGAGGGCATTTGTAAACCAGCCCACCATATTTTGCCAAGTGAGCATAATGCTGAGGGTAATTGGTGCATTTGTGGGGTTGTGGGCATTCCAGAGGAATATTGCTACAGGGTAACTAGTTTCTTGATAATTACCTGCCCAAACTGGGGAAAATTGCTCACAAGTCAACTGTGCTTGAAATACATTTTCATACACAAACCAGCTACGTGGGTATAGTGCATGATAATTACCCGTCCCCTCTGTACTGGGAAGCGTTGGATACCACTGCCAAGCTTTGAGAGTGCCATCATCGGGCCCTTGGGTAGATAAAGCGTAGGCTTGGGTAGATGTGCCATTGGATTCAAATACACTGAATTGACAAGCGGGGACGTTTTTGAAGGTATGCTCACCGCCGTCGATGTGCCATAGGTTAAAATCTCCCCGTGAAGAACGACCGATACAACCTGCACCAAAGCCACCTAAAGGCATACCATGCCAAGGGCCATCATCGATATTACTTTCGTAGCGGACAGTATAAGGTTTGTCCCAGCCTAAACCGATCGGACGGCTCCAAGTACAAGAGGGAATTTTCACAGAGAGTTGATTTGTCATCGCCTAATGTTACAGCGTGCAGTTACGTCCATGAAGACTAGCGCGATGTGTGATTTTTCTCAAGGGGCACAAATATCAATACTTGTCGGGTTTTGGGGGAAAGGGAAAAAGTTAAAAGGGAAAAAGCTTATATATCAACCCTTCAGCAGTATTGACACAAATATGCCTTCTCGATTCAGTAGTCTAAGTAAGTTGGCACAATAAAATCAAACTAGGCTAAAACCCTTATTGCCTATTTCCTTATCCCGCCGATAATTATTTACGCTCACTTACTTAGTAGCATCTGGCTCAGTCAAAAATATCTCGGCAAAAATCCGAAAAGCAGCAATTTCAGCTTGTAGCTCAGTATATACTTACAAAATTAATATTCACTCTAGTACAGCTGCTACCATATCAAACAAGACTTAGAGCAAAATCCTCTTGTTTGACATGGTAGGCAAACTTCCACCACAGTGTATTATGAGTCTCAATAGGAATATAAATTTTTGACTTCAAATTTGTCTATCTGTTAAATACGAAATCATCCGCAAAATTAGGAGCGTAATTATGCTACTAGAAACCAAAAACTATCGCCACAAATTAAGCCGCATTTTAATTTGCTCCTTGGGTAGTAGTTTGTTGATCGCGAGCAATGTGCTACCTATAAATGCTTTAGGGAAACCTCAACATTCTCAAGGCTTCATAATTGCTAAATCACCAGATGAGAGACAACCAGAAGCAGTAAAAAAAGGAATTGAGCAACTTCCTGCTTCTCAAGCATCAATATCTCCAAAAAAGAAGACATCTATTGAGTCGCCAATACAGCAGACTCGTCCTATATCTTCTAATATAGAAACTTCCCAGCCAACCTCGAACGCTTCAAATGATGACTCTACTTCTAGACCATCTAGACGTAGAACTTCTAACTCAAATTCTAATCGTTCCAATAGTAGTGCATCTAGATCGTCTGGAGGTAGGGCTTCTAATTCAAATGGTTCCGGGAGAGTTCGCAAGCCAAGTTCTAATGTAGCTAGAAGTGGCAACCAAAATATCGATCGTCCGGCAGTTTCTGCACCTGCAACACCTACTTATAAAGAGATTAACTTTGTAGATGTCGCATTGGGTATTCTAAGTAAAAGTGACTTTCAATCTCAAGGTCGATATTTTCATTTCTATGAGTTTGAAGGTAGAGAAAATCAACTAGTGCAAATTAGGCTTGTTGGTAGTAAAGATACACGCAGATCAAATAACTTGAGTTTAAATCCTTTGCTATTTCTGCACGATCCTGATGATAATATCATCGTCAAAAAAGGCACTTTGGAAAAAAGCAGTGATGGCGATGATGCCTTCATTTTTGCGCGGTTGCCTAAGAATGGCACTTACAAAATTGCAGTTACTAGCCGAGATATTGGTGAGATCGGTCGCTATAGTTTGGCTTTGAGAAATGACAGAGCTAGCTATACCTTAGATGAAGCAGGCCAACTAAGCGCCAATAGCTCAACCTTGAAACAAAATGGAGGCGCTTACAATGTTTCTAATTTCCAAGGAAGAAAAAATCAGCTTGTAAGTATTCGTGTAGATAGTGTTGATGAAGAATTTTCTCCTTACGTAGCTTTGCTAAATTCAAAAGGACAGACGATCGCTATAGATAGAGACAAAGATAAAGGTGGCACCTACAGCGCTTTAATTGACCGAGCTAGGTTGCCTGAAGATGACACTTACTATATAGTTGTCAGTTCCAAAAATCCACAGGAACGCGGTAAATATAGATTGACTCTCTTCTGATAATTTAGGTTGCAATAGTTTTCGGTTAAGGGGAAAAGGGGAAAGGGAAAGGGTTTGAATTTCCCTTTCCCCATTGCCCTTTAACCTTTCCCTAGACCAAAAGAGAGATTATTGGGTTTAACCGAAAAGTATTGATTTAGGTTGTATAAAAACCTCTGCCTGATTTTACTACGCAAAATCTGTCCCTTTCCGAGCCGGAGAGGGACATTTTAGTAGAGGAAAGATTTTTACTGAGACAACCGCCAAATCTTAATGGTATTGTCTTCACTACCACTGACAAGGGTTTTACTATCAGGACTGAAGGCTACGGATGTCACAGTGTTGGTATGCCCTGTTAATGTGAGAATTTCTTCTCCTGTGACTGAATTCCAGAGTTTGATGGCGCGATCGCGGCTACCACTGGCAATAATTTTACCATCGGCACTGAAGGCTACGGTTGTGACTGTATTGGCGTGTCCTGCCAGTGTGCGAATTTCTTTTCCCGTCAGTAGATCCCAAAGTTTAATGGTGCGATCGCGGCTAGCACTAGCTAAAATTTTCCCATCTGGGCTAATAGCTACAGCTGTTACTGTTTGATAATTTCCCTCTAGTGTGCGGATTGAGTACCCTTTTGTCAGATTCCAGATTTTGATCGTCTTGTCAAAACTGCCACTAGCAAGAATCACGCTATCGGGACTGATGGCTACCGATCGCACCCAAAATGTATGCCCTACCAATGTCCGAATTTGCTCTCCTGTGGCTAAATCCCAGATTTTGATGGTGTTGTCATCACTACCACTCACCAGAGTCTCGCTATCAGCGCTGATCGCTAGGGCCCGAACTGAGTCCGAATGCCCTGTAAGAGTGCGAATTTGTTTTCTTGTTGCTAAATTCCAAATTTTGATGGTGCTGTCATCACTGGCACTTACCAGAGTTTTCCCATCTGGGCTAATTACTAACGTATTCACCTGCTGAGAATAGGCGTTGAGTGAAGATATTTCTTTCCCGGTGGTGAGATTCCAAAGTTTGATTGTGCCATCGCCTCCACTGCTGGCAATGGTTTTACCATCGGGGCTGATGGCGACGGATAAAACCGAGTTTTCATATCCTTGGAGGGTGTTAGCTAAGGAAACCCTACCCAAAGTAATCTTTGGTGGTTGACCTAAAAGCACGTCATCTTTGCCAGAATTATTATGCTGACTCAGCCTAGAAACTAAACTGGTTTGAATCCGACGAAAATGTTTATACCAAGATTCTTGGAATCCGAACAACAGAATAAAAGCACTTACCAAAATTAAAGTTCTCAGTAAGGGATAACTTTTTGGTAAAGATGGGGCTTGAGTCGCGGGGATTTTTCCAGATGACTTACCGGCTGGTGGTAGGGCGAGGAGTTGTTTTGGAGTTAAGTCTTTGAGAACTTCATCGGCTGACTGGTAACGTTCATGGATATCTTTTTTTAAAAGTTTGTCGATGACAAAATCCAACTCGGTATTTAATGGACTCCGCAAATATTCCCGCCAATTACTCACCCACGCGTACCCCGATTCCATCCACAACTGAAAAGGGGAAGTTCCCGTTAGTAGATGAAAGCAGGTAGCGCCTAAACCAAACAAGTCACTGGCAGGGAAAGCTTTACCATCTCTAATTTGTTCTAAAGGAGAATAACCATGTGAACCAATGGATGTGCCAGACTTGTGCTGAACTTTGGCGGTGAATTGCTTTGAAGAACCAAAATCAATCAGACTTAATCGCCCATCACTTTTATGACGGATAATATTTTCTGGCTTGATATCCCGATGAATGACTTTGCGATCGTGGATAAATTTCAGGATAGGCAATAAATCTAGCAAAATAGATTGAATATCCCTAGCGTTATACCCCTTGCGCTGTTGCAACTCCTTTAACAAATTATCGCCATTGATAAACTGCTGCACTAAATATAGGCAGCCATCTTGTTCAAAGTAAGCTATTAAAGTTGGAATTTGGGGATGTTCCCCAAGGTCTTGTAGTCGCTGCGCTTCTTCGGCAAACAATTCCATCGCCTTTTTTTGCGACCAAGTTCCTTGGAACTTTGGAGCTAATTGCTTGATAACACAGCGTTCATTGAGTTTATCGACATCTTCTGATAGATAGGTTCTGCCAAATCCCCCCTCATCTGAAAGGACTCGGATGACACGGAAGCGATTTCTTAAAAGTGACACCAACGGGGTGCTACAACTTTGGCAAAACTTCTTTCCATTGGGATTCAGGGGATTTAGGCAATCGGGATTTAAGCAGCAGATCATGATCTGACAGGCGCGACTGCATAACAACTTAGGCTAAGTTTGCCCCGAACTGTCCCTTAAGAAAATTGACTCTCGCTTACTTGTGGTAGAAAACCCTGTTCTGGGAATTGGGGAATTACTTAATATAGTTAGCGTTTGTAAATAGTAGTCAGTCTTCCTCTTTTGCGGAAAACTACGAGAGCCATAAAATTAATTATTCTTCCGATTATATAATAATCTGAATAGAAATATTTCTCTGAACTGCTACCCCTAGTAATTTTGCTTGTATATTGACAAGCAAAAATTGACTAAGTATTAAGTAAAACCCTAATTAATTAGCCATCACTGACGATAAAATGTAGTCGCAATAGTTACTAGATTTGTTTTTGATATTTTCAATTGCTCATGATAATTGTTAATTTGATACTTTAGGTAATAAAAGGTTGTTTGAAAAGGATTTTGCTGTGATTTTAGACACTTTCAGATCCCCCTAATCCCCCTTTTTAATGGAGATTTAGAAGGATCTGCAAGTATTTGATACATCACAAATAACTTTTAAAATATCTTCTAACTTAATTTTGCTACCTTGTTTACTTAAGCCTCGCTCTCCATTTCCGAATAGCATTAGCAGTTCTGGTGACTGGTGGTATGTAGACATCTGGAGCTTCGTTAAAGTTTTCGTATTGTGTAATACTTTTATTATTTAGTTTTTGGGTAGTTAGACAGTTAGCTAAAGTAGGCAAATAGCTTTCATAACTTAAAGCTTTTATTACTTCATCGACATTCTTAAACCGATCGTCTAATGTAATCTTCACCATTTTCCCTAAAGTTTTGGCGAAACTATCGGTAATATTTACTTCTTTTTGCCAGCATATCTCACCACTATTTGGGTGGTAATCAAATTCTAAAGGACTTTTACCAGTCAACATATAAATACAAGTTATACCCAGTGCATAAATATCACTGGCATAAACTGGGCGAAGAGAATACTGTTCTGGTGGTGCAAATCCCCTAGTTCCAATAAAGTTGGTATTTACAGCTTGATTGGTAGAGTTTTCACAAGCATCAACTAATTGCTCTTTCACTGCACCAAAATCAATCAGCACTACCCGCTTGTCATACTCACACCGCAATAAATTCTGGGGCTTAATATCCCGATGAATCACATGATGTTTATGAAGATACTGTAATACTGGTAATACTTCCTGTAAAAACTGTTTCACCGAGGCTTCACTTTTGGGCCCACCTCGCCGCACTTCTTGGGCTAAAGTTAAACCCGGTACGTATTCTTGAATTAAAAAAAACTCCTCATTCGCCTGAAAGTAGTCTAGCAGCATGGGAATTTGCGAATGACTACCGAGTTGACCTAAAGTTCTTGCTTCTTTTTCAAAACGCGCACATGCCTTTTGCCAACTTTGGGGACTAGTCACTTTTGGGCAAAGCTGTTTAATGACGCACAGGGGATGCCCAGGTAATACGGCATTTTTGGCTAAAAAAGTGATGCCAAAACCACCTTTACCTAGAACTTGCAATATTTGATAGCGATCGCGGAATAGCTTCTTGGAAGCACACATTTGACCAAGTTGAGTTTGCTGTGAAATGCTCTCTTGAGAATTCGTTATTTTCTGAGAAAAGCGATTCATTAGTATAGAATATCTGCTCTGAAATGTCTCTAATTTTACGGCAAATATTCCTTTCTAACAGTAACATTACTGGAACTTTGCTAAATCATCACCACTTTTCTGTTAAAAATTCAAAAAGCAAAAATAAATCTCTGTAGAACTAGCGCTTTCAAGGTAACTCCAAAAATCTTGTCTCTGCGCCTCTGCGGTTTAAAAGTAATTTATTTAACTACAAATACGCAGAGAACACAGAGGTAACAAATTAAAACCCGTATTGAGTTTTAAGGCACTTCAATAGGAATCAAAGCATTTTCTGGCAAGTAGTTGCAAAAACGCCCTTCATCTGCAAGCACCAAAATCAGACGCAGGGGATAATCTGGCGGAACTTGCAAATCTGCCCACGGTACTGCCAACTCTAAACAACTATTTATTGCTACTTGAGCGCGACTGAAACGGGGCTGCCATTGATAATTGTCTCCAGCTTCCCGAAACTGAATCGATTGCGTCAGTAAGTTAACTTCTAGAAGATGGTGAAAAAGATAATTAAGCGGGGCTGCATCTGGTACATCTGCCAAGGGAACTGGGCTATTAACCATTGTTTTTTCTGGGTAAAACCACAGCAAATTCAACTCTGTAGGAAAATCCCTCCCTGGTGCAACGCCACCTTTAAAGTCCAGCCGCACATAGAAATTGAGGTGATCTACGCCATACCAAAGTCGCTGGATGACACTGCTATTGTGCATCGTCCCCCGCGCCCCGCCGATTTCTATGCGTCCAGCTTTGTCCCAATCTTGCTCATCACCCTTACCATCGATAACAGGATGGATAAACCCTTGTGGGGTATGGCTTCCTTGTGCTTCGTGAATTTCTACTGGTTGCTTCAGATAAGGCGGTATAGGTTCATTTAATGCCTTGTAAATCCCAAACAGGTGTTCTCGAAACAACTGGTCAAAGATGGCATCTTGATTTGAGGAGTGTCCTGCACCAAACCACCAAAACCAGTCTGAACCCTCTGCGGCATACAGCGCTTCCCATGCTTCTGGGTTGTTTTCTTCCGTTGCTTCGGGATGACTTGCGAGCATAACTCTTGCTTCCGTTAAGTAATCCCAAGCCCGATTTTTGGCGCGATCGCCGATCCAGGTGGTGAAGCTGCCATCCACCCAAGAACCACTATGTAGTTGCCCTCCGGGAATGGTGGCTGTGGCGGGAAATTCTTCCAGAAATTCGGAGACAGTGACGAGTTTGAGGTGGGGTTCATCGCTCAAACTTTGATACAAAGCTTCTAAGAAGGGTTTACCATCTTCGGGGTAAAATTCCCAGCAATTCTCCCCATCCAAGGCGATGGTAACTAGCCAAGGTTGCTCACTGTGACTATCTCTTTGCATTTTAGCGATCGCTTGTAAATGTCCCACTAAGTCTGCTGCTGCCTTTTTTGCAGGCATCGCACTGTAGGTAAACCCAATCAAATCTGATAATCTGTGGTCACGAAACACAATTGACAAATCACCCTCTGCGGTTTGCAGCCGATAGGGTCGGTACAAAAGTTCTGGTTGCTGCACATTCCCCGCTCCATCCCGATGAAAAAAGTGTTTCAGCGTCCATCCCAGGACGGCTTCATCTGAGCATATCCACTTAAATCCTTGGTTAATAATGTATGGAAGTGTTGCCGGACTGACTGACTGTTCCGAAGGCCACAAACCACGAGGTATTTGTCCAAAGCGGTCTTTATAAAAGTTCCAAGCTTTCCGTAAGTGACGAGGAATATCTTCTTCCCACTGAAAGCGCTGCTTAGGTAGTGTCATATTGGGCACAGCTACCCGACCGGAGTTAGTATCAGCGAGTAAGGGTAAAATCGGGTGGGTGTAAGGCGTAGTGGTAACTTCTAGCTGCCCAGCCTCCTGCATTTTGCGATGTTGGGGGATGATGCGGCTGAGGATTTCTCGTTGTTTGGAATAAATGCGCTGGCGATCGCTTAAAGTAAAATTCCGACCTTGTTTTAACCAAGTAGCAATTTCCGGGTCATCCCAAAACAGTGGATCGATCCAAGCTAAATTGTGCCAAGCTAGCAAATCACCATAATCAGGCAATTCCCAATTTGCTAAACACCAGGCTTGCCCCTTCTCCTGCCTTTGCTGATACAACTCGCTATAGCGGGGATGTGGGTCAATCAACGTATGGTGATTGGCATCAAAAAAGTGTTGGATAATGAATTCCCTCTGTTCCTGACTGAGTTGTTCATCCGGTGTCAAGCAGGCTGTGAGATAAGGGTCAAAAGCAGTCCCAGCAATATAATCTTCGAGTTGTAATATCAGCGATGGAACTAAATTCACCGTTTGGTGTAACTTAGGATACCGCTCTAAGAGCAATACCAAATCCAAATAATCTTTAGTCCCATGTAAACGTACCCAAGGTAGGCGGTACTGCTGACTGGGAGATAAAGCACTACCAGGAGATTTGTACAGAGGCTGATGTTGATGCCAGATAAAAGCGATGTAGAGAGGATGGGACATAGGAATAGTTAGGAGTTAAGAATGAGGAGTTAGGAGTTGATTCAAAACTCATAACTCCTAACTCCTAACTCCTAACTTTTACACCACTTGTTCAATTTCCGCAATTTCAGGAATCATTTCTTTTAGGCGGCGCTCAATACCCATTCTCAGGGTCATTGCAGAACTGGGACAAGAACCACAAGCACCTTGCAGGCGAAGTTTTACAACAGGCCCATCGAGTTCTACGAGTTCCACATTGCCGCCATCAGACATGAGATAAGGGCGCATTTCATCTAAGACTGTTTCAACGTTGTCAATTGTGAGTTCCATAGTTTTAGACCTGCTAAGTTAATGGTGGGCATTGGGAATGGGGCATGGGGCATGGGGCATGGGACATTGAATAATAATGATTCCTGTGCCAGATGCGCTATTACTCGTTAACTATTATCCAAAATCTTATTTTCCATGTTGTCTGAACAAAGTTTTCGTGTGAGCCTCCTACTTTACTTTAGCTTTTAGGTTCTGCTTTGCAGTCAGACGGAAGACAGGATTTAATTCTCCAAGTACACGTCACCGTAAAAAGGAGTCAAAAATCTATTTTTTGTAAATTTTGAGTAAAGCGGAGCAAAAGTCAACATTTAGGCTTTTGTTGTGTTTTGTTCTTCAACCCAGCCCATAATTATACAATTTTGTGGTCTAGGGGCGGAATTACTTCCAATCTCCCATGCCCAATTTTGTTATTTATTGAATAATAATTACTAAGAAACTTTAAATTTTAAAACTCCAAACCCAGTATTAGTAATGTTCCAGATGACCAATGACTAACTCATAACGGGCTAAATGCCCCGCTATCGCTAACAGCACTGTCTGTTGAATCGCTATCAGTAGACGAAACCATGACTGGCTGTTGATATAGTGGCACTGTAAATGTCACTGTTGAACCAAGTCCTTCACCCAGACTATAAAAATGTACCTCGCCGCCCATTGCTTCAACTAGCTTCTGAGATATTGCCAGTCCTAAACCTGTGCCACCATACTGGCGAGTGCGTGAGCCATCCACCTGAGAGAATAATTGAAACAGTTTATCTTGTTTGTCTAGGGAAACACCGATGCCTGTGTCTGCCACACGGACTCTTACCATGCCAGGAAATTGCTGGCCTTGAAGCTTCGATTTTTTGAGTACTAAATCGGCGCTGACGGTGACACCGCCTTCATGGGTAAATTTGATGGCATTACCTAGCAAATTGAGCATCACTTGGAGCAAGCGTTGGTAGTTGCTTTGGACAATGATTTCATCCGAGGTAGCAGGCATTTGCATCCGAAAGCTGAGGTTTCTCATTTCTGCTTGGGGACGCATAAAACTTTCTACATCACTAAATAGCTCATTTAGCTTGACTGGAGCGTAAGCTAGCTCCATTTTACCAGCTTCGATTTTGGCAATGTCCAAAATGTCGTTGATGATATTTAGTAGATGTATCGATAAGTTGTGAGCTTCTGCCAAAAACTGGTTTTGTTCTTCTGGGTCATCTGCCATCCCTTCTAAAATCAGCTTCAAGAAGCCAATCATGCCGTTGAGGGGGGTACGAATTTCATGGGATACATTAGCCAGAAACTCGCTTTTGAGACGGGAAGCTTCTTCGGCTTTTTGACGCGCTACTTCTAATTCTTCATATAAAGTAGCATGTGCGATCGCAGTTCCCAATTGATCTGCTGCTTCTTTTGCTAGCTCTAATTCCGATTCCGTTAATGTATAGCATTCATCTTGCCAATTCAAGGCAACCAATCCATTGGCTTGGTCTTGATAGCAAGTCGCAACCACCAAAGTTTTCTGCCGCCCAGACTCTGTGCATCCAGGCACTTCCATCACAACTGGTTCTAGGGTTGTCAAAGCCTGAGCAAAGGCAGGCTCAGAAGCTACATCTATTTCCAAGCCTAGCATTGATCTGAGTTCTGGCTGGCGATACTCAGCCTTCACTTTTACTTTTGAGCTAGAGGGCTGATAAGGACAAATAATACAGCGCTCTAGCCGCAGTGCTTTTCCCAAACTGTCAACTGTTTGCTGCCAAATAATATCTAAATCCAATGTCCGGCGAATATTTCTGGTAATCCGATTTACCAGTTTTTGATGTTGCTGTGATCGTAAAGCCAACTCTATCTGTGTGGGCGTTTTGGATGCCACACGCGCTTGTTTTTTGTTGAGTGTCGCTTGCACTAAGCGTCCCATAACTAAAACTGTAGTGGCAGTTGTTCCCAAACTCGGCATAATCGGACTAATCACTAAGTCCAACTCAAATAATTCCTGATGGTAGCTAAACCAACACTGAAACCTTTCTGGCACCAAACTTGTCAAAATTCGGTGCAATCGTTCCACATAATTAACCTTATCCACTGGGGCAAAGGTTTGCGTCTGGTTCAGCTCGTCAACTATTTTTTCGGTATTTAACCCCAGGAGTTCGCTGTGCTGCCAATGAAAGGTCAGATAGCGCCCTGCCCCATCTTGCGTATACACCAACTCAGCTCCTAGAGTTGGTAATAAGCCATCAGTTTTACTGGTAATAGATTCCAGATTTTGGGAAAATACATTCGGCAATTGGGAATTGGCAGTAATAGTCATTAATTGAGTTGGATAGACAAAGGATATCCGACCGTAATTTTACTAAAGCTGCTAAAATTTGTATATAAATTTTTACAGCTTTTTTGCTTTTATTGCGTATTTCTTGGTGTTCTGAAATCCAGCTTGGCAAACTTCACCTTTTTTAACTTGCATTAACAGATGACTGATGGCATTAATCGTTCCATTCACCGCGAGGAGGAACGGGAGTACGCACAGGGGTACGTGTCAGTTCGTCATCTCTAAGGATTTCACCACGCAACCACTGGCGAATTGCTACCTCAATCACTTTACTTGGGTCATTGGTGAGATGCTGAATTTGCTCTAGTAACTCGGAGTCCAGGCGGACGGCAATTTCTACCTTATCGGCTCGTGTGTTTTCCGCTTCGGTAGTTTTCTCTTGCATATTCATAGGTTTGATATACTCTGAATTGGTTTTGTCTAAAGCTTTGTAAAGTAGTTATGTTCATGATTTGGGCTAATTCACTGAAAAATCTTCAAGGGGACATTTACATAGTTCCCCGAAATAGCACCAAAGTAACAGCTTTAAGTTTTAAATCGCATTTTTCATATAACTGACTAGACAATGGCTCTAGAAATTTTGCCGATAAATCAGTGATTATGAGTAATTACAGGTCGTAATTGCCCAAGATCACTACATGATCCCTACATGTACTTATTTACATTTATTGTACGCTCCTAGCTGTTGAATACTAGCAGCGACAAATAGACTTTCATAATATTCTTAAAAGTCCACCTATTTAGATCGAAAGTTAAAGATGGGGTGAAGAGGGGCAGGGGAGCAGGGGGGCAGGGGAGGCAGGGGAAGCAGGGGAAGAATAATAATAACTCCTAACTCGGAACTCAGCACTAAAAGCGGAGCGTCTTGGCTAAGAAAGCATTAAAATACATTAAGTAAATTGCTCTTTTAACTTTGGTTGCTGCTAAGGCAAAGATAGTATATGACTGACGTTCCCGCAGTTCGCATTCGCAATTTTTGTATTATTGCTCACATCGACCACGGGAAATCAACCCTCGCCGATCGCTTGCTACAAGCGACTGGCACTGTTGAAGACCGAAAGATGAAGGAACAGTTTCTCGACAACATGGATCTGGAACGGGAGCGCGGCATTACGATTAAGCTGCAAGCTGCCCGGATGAACTACACAGCTAAGGATGGTCAGCAGTATGTGCTGAACTTAATTGATACTCCTGGACACGTGGATTTTTCTTATGAAGTTTCCCGCTCTCTTGTTGCTTGTGAAGGAGCGCTATTGGTAGTAGATGCTTCCCAAGGTGTGGAGGCGCAAACTTTGGCAAATGTCTATTTAGCCTTAGAAAATAACCTGGAAATTATTCCGGTTTTGAATAAAATTGATTTGCCTGGGGCAGAACCAGAACGGGTAATTGGCGAAATTGAAGAAATTATCGGTCTAGATTGCAGTGGTGCGATTCTGGCTTCTGCTAAAGAAGGACTTGGTATTGATGAGATTTTAGAAGCAGTTGTCGAGCGGATACCGCCACCGCCCAATACCATAAATGAACGGTTACGAGCGTTAATATTTGATAGCTATTACGACAGTTACCGAGGAGTAATTGTGTATTTCCGGGTGATGGATGGCACTGTCAGAAAAGGCGATCGCATTCATTTAATGGCATCCGGTAAAGAATTTGAAATTGATGAGTTAGGTGTGCTTTCTCCCACTCAAAAGCAAGTTGAAGAACTCCACGCTGGCGAAGTAGGCTACTTGGGAGCGGCAATTAGAGCAGTAGCTGATGCACGGGTGGGTGACACAATTACCCTTAGTAAGGCAAAAGCTGAGTCACCCTTACCAGGTTACGCAGAAGCGAACCCAATGGTTTATTGTGGGATGTTCCCCATTGATGCTGACCAATTTGAAGACTTGCGGGAAGCATTAGAAAAGCTGGAACTCAATGATGCAGCCCTGCATTACGAACCAGAAACTTCGAGCGCGATGGGGTTTGGCTTCCGTTGCGGGTTTTTGGGCTTGCTGCACATGGAAATCGTCCAGGAACGCCTAGAGCGGGAGTATAATCTCGATTTAATCATTACAGCCCCCTCGGTGGTTTATAAGGTGATTACTCTCAAAGGAGAGGAACTGTACATCGATAATCCTAGCCGTTTGCCTTCTCCCAACGATCGCCAAAGAATTGAAGAACCATACGTCCAAGTAGAGATGATTACGCCGGAAACTTATGTCGGCAGCTTGATGGAGTTGTCACAAAATCGCCGGGGCATCTTCAAAGATATGAAATATCTCGCCCAAGGACGAACCACCCTGACTTACGAACTCCCCTTGGCGGAAGTAGTAACTGACTTTTTCGATCAGATGAAATCGCGATCGCGCGGTTATGCTAGTATGGAATATCACCTCATAGGCTACCGTGAGAACCCTCTGGTAAAGCTGGATATCATGATTAACGGCGATCCTGTGGATTCCTTGGCGATGATTGTGCATCGAGACAAAGCTTACAACGTTGGGCGGGCAATGGCAGAAAAACTCAAAGAATTAATTCCCCGCCATCAATTCAAAGTCCCAATTCAGGCATCTATTGGCAGTAAAGTTATCGCCAGCGAACACATCCCCGCTTTGCGGAAAGATGTGCTAGCCAAATGCTACGGTGGTGACATCAGCCGGAAGAAGAAACTCTTACAGAAGCAAGCAAAAGGTAAAAAGCGGATGAAATCTGTAGGTACTGTAGATGTACCCCAGGAAGCTTTTATGGCAGTACTGCGCTTGGATCAAAGCTAATAGAATTCAGGAGTCAGGAGTCAGAAGTCAGAATGAATTTGAGTCCGAATGGCGGATATCGCTACGCAAAGCGAGTCCGCATACTCCTGCAAAGCAGCAAGCTAGCAAAAGCGTCTGAATCTACTATTTTCAGTCCCCCACCAAAATTTTTTATTCTGAATTCTGAATTCTGAATTCTTTTTCAATATCTGTTAATTTTAATTACAAAGGCTGTCAACAGCAGCCTCAAGCGTAAGAGTTTCAGCCTGCTGCTGGTAGGTTTAGCTTTCAGAAAGCCAGAGACTAACTAGCCATTGGCTCAAAAATCCTTGAGCGTGCCTCTAATGCAGGATTTCTAACAGCAAAATATATATTTATTGTAGAAATTCAAAACATCATGAGTCGCAAGCAGGCCCAAGAAGAACTCTCTGAGGCAGAGCAAAAATACCGCACTCTGGTAGAACAAATTCCGGGCGTTGTTTATATTTTACCGATTAATACCACTACTCAAGAAGCTTATATTAGTCCGCAACTACAACAATTGTTAGGCATTGTCCCCGAAGATTGGCATCACGGTTTTTTTAATAGTTGCTTAAATTACACTCATCCAGACGATCGCGATCGCTATTGGCAAGCTGTAAACACGACAATCACCACCGGAGAGCCTTTGAGGGTCGAGTATCGAATGATGAGGCGCGATGGTAGAACAATTTGGGTGCGGGATCAAGCTAATCTTGTTCTCTGTGCGGATGGACAAACTCAGGTACTTCAGGGTTTAGTGTTCGATATTAGCGAACGCAAACAGGCAGAAGCCGCATTACAAGAGAGCGAAGCGCGTTATCGTGCCATCCTCGAAGATCAAACAGAACTGATTGCTAGAGGCTCACCAGATGGTATTGTTACTTTTGTTAATGAAGCTTTCTGTCGATTTTTTGGACTCAAGCGAGAAGAGATTATTGCCCAACACTACGAACCTGTTGTGTTTGAGGAAGACCGGGAACGGGTGTTTAGTCAGGTAAATTCCATTAGTTCCGAAAATCCCGTGATTGCCATTGAGAATCGGGTCAAAGCAAGCCTTGGCGTGCGGTGGACGCAGTGGATTATTCGAGGCATATTTGATGACCAGGGTACTCTTGTAGAACTTCAATCTGTTGGACGAGATATTACTGACCGCAAACAGGTAGAAGAAGCATTAAGTGAAAATGAGCAAAAATTCCGGGCGATTTTCAATCAAACCAATCAGTTTATCGGATTGCTTCAGCCCAATGGAATTGTATTAGAGGCTAACCAAACAGCACTGGACTTTGCTGGGATTACTCGAGAAGAAGTAGTCGGTAAGCCATTTTGGGAAGCAAAATGGTGGACAATTTCCTCCGAGACACAAGCACAATTAAAAACTGCGATCGCAGCTGCTGCTAATGGTGAATCTATTCGCTATGAAGTTGAGGTTTTGGGTCGAGACGATGGAGCGATCGCGATTGATTTTTCACTACGTCCCATACTCGATGAAACAGGGTGTGTAACATTACTTATTTCCGAGGGACGAGATATTAGTGAATATCAAGCTGCGCTGCGCGAACGCCAAAAAGCTGAAGACGCATTGCGCTCAAGTCAAGACTTTCTCCAAAAGGTTGCTAATACCGTACCGCATATTTTGTATTTATTTGACCTCTTAAAAGGAACAAGCATTTATCTTAACCAAAAAAGTCTTAGTATTTTAGGCTACTCTCCAGAGGAATTTTGTAACGCAGATCCGGAGTGGTTCGTGAATTGCTTTCATCCAGACGACCAACACCTCTGCTATGACATACCAAGTCGCTTCGTCAACCTTAGCGACAACGAAGTTCTTTCCACCGAATACCGATTCCGACACAAAAATGGGGAGTGGCTTTGGCTGAATACACGAGAAGTCGTATTTGCCAGAGATGCTAGCGGCACTCCAATACAGATTCTTGGCTCGGTAGAAGACATTAGTACTCGCAAACAAGCTGAAGGATTGCTGCGACAACAAGCAGAGGGGGAACGGCTAATTACTGAAGTAACTCAACAGATTCGGCAATCACTGAATTTGGAGGAGGTTCTAAATACAACAGTCAACAGTATTAGAGAGTGTTTGGGTTCAGATTCCGTCGCTATCTACCAGTTGGAATCTGACGGAAATGGCTATTTCGCGGCAGAATCGCTGAGTGATGACTACCCGCAGAGATTAGAACAGACACTGCACCCATTTTCGAGAACACGAGATTTTAGCTACTATTACCAGGGATTACCTACAGTCCTGCATAATATTCAGGAGTCTGATCTTTCAGCCGATGTTTTTGAGTTATTACAACTCTATCAAATCAAGGCTGCGATGGTAGTACCGATTTTGAATGGGGATCATCTGTGGGGTTTACTCATTGCTCATCAGTGTAGCGCACCTCGTTACTGGCAAGCATTTGAAGTTAATTTGTTGCAGCAGTTAGCCAGTCAGGTAGCGATCGCTATTCATCAATCAGTACTCTACCAGCAATTACAAGCTGCCAATGAAGAACTGCAAAGATTGGCCACTTTAGATGGCTTGACTCAAATAGCCAATCGTCGCCGATTCGATCAGTATCTTGAGAATGAGTGGCATCGACTCAAACGCGAGCAAATACCGTTGTCTTTAATCTTGTTCGATGTCGATTTTTTTAAACGCTACAACGATACTTACGGGCATTTAGCAGGAGATGATTGTTTGCGGCAATTGGGGAGTGCGCTTAAAAGTGTTATTAAGCGTCCAGCCGATTTAGTAGCTCGTTATGGCGGCGAAGAATTTGCTGTGATTCTGCCTAATACAGAGATTGAAGGAGCAATCTCTGTAGCTCAAACTATTCGACAAGCAGTCTCGGACTTGACCATTCCCCATGCTCAATCTAGTGTGTGCGATCGCGTTACTGTCAGTCTCGGTGTTGCCAGCATTGTGCCAAATTCCGAAACTTCGCCACAAGACTTGATTAATGCTGCGGACAAATCACTCTATATAGCTAAACAACAAGGGCGCGATCAAGTTCATACTGTTTGCGTCGTTACCCCTTCTTAAAGCCTGAGTTACAAAACGGGCACTCAAGTGTTTTAAATTACGAATTAGTATTATACATTGCTTCCTATCGATAGCACACAGTTGATAACCTTTGATAAGCTTTAACAAAATAACTGTTAAAAAATCTAAAAATTTAGTAAAAGTACTCACTGCATTCGCCAGACTTGTATTTTTAGGTAAATGTAGTTGTTTAGATATTTGTAAAGTGTCGGGGAGTCTAACAGATGAAGATATTGGTATTGAGTTGGGAGTTTCCGCCAAGGATTGTTGGGGGAATTGCGCGACATGTAGCGGAATTGTACCCGGAACTGGTAAAGCTAGGACATGAAGTCCACCTGATTACGGCGGAGTTTGGTCACGCATCGATGTATGAGGTGGTTGAAGGAGTAAAGGTACATCGAGTGCCAGTGGCTTATAGTAATGACTTTTTCCACTGGGTAGTGAATCTCAACTTGAGTATGGGAGATCACGGTGGTAAGTTGATCTTGGAGGAAGGGCCCTTTGATTTAATTCATGCCCACGATTGGTTAGTTGGAGATGCTGCGATCGCTCTCAAGCATAATTTTAAAATACCACTAATTGCCACAATTCATGCTACAGAATACGGGCGCTATAACGGTATTCACACAGAGGTTCAAGGCTATATAAATGGCAAAGAAATCTTGCTAGCTTATAATGCTTGGCGAATTATTGTTTGTAGCGACTATATGCGCCAAGAGGTAGAACGAGCATTGTACAGTCCTTGGGACAAAATCGATGTTATCTATAACGGTATCAGAGCCGAAAAGAAACAGCATCACGTAGATTTTCATGCACTAGATTTTCGCCGCCAATTTGCTACAGACAATGAGAAAATCGTTTACTACCTCGGTCGCATGACATACGAAAAAGGTGTACCGATATTACTTAATGCTGCACCCAAAATCCTTTCGGAAATGGAAGGTAACGTTAAATTTGTCATCGTTGGTGGTGGAAATACTGATCATCTCAAGCGCCAAGCTTGGGATTTGGGAATTTGGCATCATTGCTATTTTACAGGTTTTCTCTCTGATGATTACTTAGATAAATTCCAAACTGTTGCTGATTGTGCGGTTTTTCCAAGTCTTTACGAACCTTTTGGAATTGTAGCTTTAGAAAGCTTTGCTTCTCGCGTGCCTGTAGTGGTTTCCGATACAGGTGGTTTTCCCGAAGTGGTGCAACATACCAAAACAGGCATTGTTACTTGGGTGAACAATTCCGACTCTTTAGCTTGGGGGATTTTGGAAGTGTTGAAAAATCCAGGTTATCGACAATGGCTGGTGGATAACGCTTATGAGGATTTAGAGCGTCGCTTTAGCTGGCCGAAATTAGCTAGGCAAACTCAAGAAGTATATCAGCGAGTTGTGCAAGAGCGATCGCAAATTTCCTGGTAAGAGACTTTTCACAGCGGCGATTTCTTCAAAAAGTAGGACTTACGCCCAATAGAGCCTCAAACCCTTTGTAAAAGGCAGGGAACCGGATTTTTTATTTGCCTTTATTACTGCTCACGTCGCTGATATCTCAGTACTAAAGTGATTGAGCTTTACGCTTACCGCAAGCCTTGTAACAATCAACACAATTACCTTTTGTTGCTAACTAATCGTGCTTTGAAGCGTCAGGCATAATTGCCTCCTGAAGATTTACGCCACTGAGGTTAGCTCCCCTCATGTCGGCTCCTCTCAGGTTGGCTCCTCTAAGATTTGCCCCTGCCAAATTCGCGCCTCTCAGGTTAGTCCAACTCAAGTCAGCTTGACTCAAGTCAGCTTCACTTAAGTTAGCCCGCAACAGGTAAGCACCACTGAAGCGAGCCTTATTCAAATTAGCTTTGTATAAGTCAGTTTTATAAAGATAAGCCCCCAATACTTCCGCTTCATACAAACTTGCCTCACTGAGGTCAGCCTCAATCAAGTTAGCTTCAATCAGGTTGGCAAAAGATAGATTTGCCCGTATTAGCTTCGCTGCACCTAAATCGGCATCTCTCAAGTTAGCGTCTCTTAGATCAGTTCCAATTAGATTAGCATGAGCGATCGCAGCGCCTCTCAGATTCGCCTCACTCAAATCGGCTCCAATCAAATTAGCCTGACTCAAATCTGCCTGCGTAAGTATAGCACCACTCAAGTTAGCAACACTCAAGCTAGCATCACTCAAGTTAGCTTCAATGAGAAAGGCTTTGCTGAGGTTGGCACTACTGAGGTCAGCACCACTGAGGTTTGCTCGCACCAATAAAGCATTACCTAAATCTACCTTTCTCAAATTTACCCCCTGGAGGTTTGCGCCTCTAAGGTTATGCCCTTGCAGATTTGCAGCACTGAGGTCTGGTTCAATCTGAGGATTTTTCTTTCTCCACTCAATCCATGTCACTGCACCTGCTTTCAGTAAAGCTAGATGCTCTCGATTTGCCATTTTCTTCCTTTTACTCCTGACGACCACCTAGAGGATTTGCTCGGCCAGCTACATTTTCAATGGCCGTTAAAGCTCCCGCCGCACCTGCTAGAATATCCTGTTCTTGCCCACCTAAGTAAAGTCGTCCAAAGCTACCTACAGCTTGAACTTCAAGAATGTTAATCCTCGCCGCTTTCTCCGCTTCATTGGCAGCGAGTGCGGCGTAAGCAGCAGGTTCCACTTCTAATACATATAGTGTTTGTCCTGCTAGTAGTAGCTGTCCCCGTCGGGTGCGATTAATCAGTTGTGTTTGATAAGCATCGATGTTGCGAATAATCTGACTAGAAATAACACGCGGTTTCAGACATTCCTCTCTTTTGACTCCTAGTGCCGCCAAAATTGCTTGACCAGCAGCTCGCGTTTCACCTTGGGAGCTAGAATGAACTTCCAATAGTCCGTATAGTCGTTCAACTACCTGTACTCCCGGACGGACAGAGGCAGATTTCAGAGCTATATCCGTAATCTTATTAATTTCGATACCAGGAGAGATTTCAATCCACAGTGATGTATCCCCTGGTAATGGTAAGAAGCCTTGGGCTACTGTTCCCATATATGCTGCATGTTGAGGTTGCAGGTTGTCGAGAAATACGAAACTGCGTAGTTCTATTCCCAAGATTTTGCTCTCCAGTCATAAGGGTAAAAGTTATCTATTGCAAGATATGAGTGCCTAACTTGGGTAATTTTTGCCACAAGTGAAGGATGAAAAAATACAAAGTATAAAAATTTTGCTGTCGATAAATTCTACACCTGAGAAGTATTCTGGCAGTAAAAACCGCCTTGATAATTGTACAAGCTTTATTACGCACAAATCGCTGCCTGCAATGCCTAAATCGGGCAATGCTTGTTTTGATTTATTGATTAAGTTAATGTGACAAAAAAAGTCTTTAGCTAAACTGAAGCGGGAAAAGTTCACTTAACTTTTCCCGCTATCTTCAAAATGCTGCCAAAACCGCAGCCAATTAAATTGACAAAAAGAGATTTTAACAAGTGCCTCACCAAGTATTGTTGGCTTGATAGACTAATAGATTTGTTTTTCTGCGTTTAATAGAAAAACAAATCTATTAGTTTAAGGACTTCCAAAAAATAAATTATCCCAAATTATTTGTATGTACGCACATCTGTGATACCCGGAGATGGGATATTTTTTTACTTTAAGTCCCTTATTCTGCCTCTGCCAGTATCCATCTGGAGTAAGCATCTTCGAGAAATCTGCTTTGACGACGAGTTCCTTTATGCTTGCTCACTCTGACTTTGAGGGTGGTTATGTACACTCCATCCATTACCTCATGCCCATAACCGAAAACTTGACCAATTTGCCCTGTTCTTTGATGCAAAGCATAATCCCCGATATGCAACATAATTCTGACTTCCTAATTAACTAGGTTGAGTAGTTTGTCGTTGGCTATTTGGGCGCGGCAAAATCACTTTGATGATATTAGTTCCGCGCACAAAGCTGTAAAAATTAAGCTGCAATTCGGAGTTGGGTATTGGGTGCAGTTTGAGCCAACAAACGAGTGTAAAGTTGAGTCAGTCGGAATCCGACACTGTACCAACTAAAGGCGATTTCTGTCCGTTGTCGAGCCGCTTCACCTAATTGATCTCGCCAAGCTGGGTTGACAAGAATGCGGTCTATAGCAGCAGCAAAAGCTACTTCATCTTTAGGAGGTGCAAGTAATCCTGTAACTTCTGGTACAACAGTAAACTGCAACCCGCCAACATCACTAGCTACGACTGGTGTCTGACTAGCCATTGCCTCAATAGCAACTAAACCAAAAGGTTCATAGTGGCTAGGGACTACGCAGACATCAGCGGCGGCGTAGTAGAAGGGGAGAGCAGTTTCATCTAGGCGACCAGCAAAAGTTGTACAATTTTCTAATCCGAGTTCAGTCACGATGCTAGCAATGCGATCGCGTTCTATTCCATCACTCTGACCGGGACGGCTACCACCACCAATCACTAACTGAAGGTTAGCTTCACCTCTTAAACTAGACTTGGAAACGGCTCTTACTAAGGTTTCAATTCCTTTACGGCGGTCAAAGCGACCAACATAGAGAACCATTTTGGCATCTGGGGCAATTCCCAACTTTTCTCGCGCCGCAGTTCGCTGAATTCCCCCAAATTTGTCAGTATCAGTGCCACAGGGAATCATTTCAATATTTCCCTTGCTGGAAACGAGTATCCGCATGTGTTTCTGTTCTTGCGGACTGGTTGCAACTACACAATCTATAGTTTCCAAGCAGGCTTTTTCTACAGCTAATCGCTGGGCTGCAATTACGGGAACATCACCAATACTTCTGTATTTAACGGCTCCTAAAGAGTGGTAAGTGTGTACCTGAATCAGGGGTTGGTGCTTTTTCAATTCCATACCCACCCAAGATGATAACCAGTAGTTGGTATGAATGAGGGAGTAATGGAACCCTTGGCACTGCTGGAATTGTTGAAATTCTTCGATGAATTCAGGTAGATGCTGGAACAAGTTATCTCGCCCGATAAACTCGGCTGGCCCAGCTTTTAACCGAATAGTACGACAGTTTGGGCTATGTTGAGCGATCGCAGCTTGTTCAGGATTACTACGACGCGTGAACATATCCACTTGCCAACCCTGCTGGGCTAAGGCATAACCTACTTGACGCACATAAACATTTTGACCCCCAGCTTCTTCTTGACCAATTTCAACCGCCGGGTCGCCATCAACAGAAATTAGGGCAATGCGATGTTTCTTATTCTGGAACATAGCTGATTTTCACCTCAAGGTAAATAATCCTGCCTCAAACGCCAGAAATCAAGATATTATTATCCTCTCTCAAGGCCGAGGGCAGGCACAACGAACCGCAAAGTTACCAGCCAAAGGACACTGACGAGAACAAGGCATTACTTGTTAAGAATGCTGCTCGTTCAGTCTCTTCTCAATGCCGACGAAGTTAGCTGACGGGCTAGGACTGAGAGATGTCCTTCTTAAGAAAGTTATGAGTTATGAGTTTAGTAACTTTTAACTCCTCACTATTAACTATTAACTTTCTTCAAAATACGCCCCAGGTTTGGTTCCTCCGCTCCGGTTTACCCTTTACAAATGTTTGTTGGGAATATAGTGGATTAGGCAGACTGATTTATTTTTCTTTAAATTTTTATAACCTTTAGTCATCAACTATGTCAACAGTATGAACAAAAAAATGGTGATGCTAATCACTTCAAAGCGTGTTGTAACTAGCTTTGAAGAATCAAACTGTAGGGGAAAGTTAGTGTTGTTGAGAAGCTCTCAAAAAGACACTTACTGATGTTGATTGCTACATTTTCTTTAGTTTCTGGGAATGAAATAATCTTGATAGTTTCAAAGATTTAAATATAGCAATGGCGTACTATTTTGCTAAACCAAGCATCCGACCAGGAAACCAGCAATGTTAAAATATCGAGTTGAGCCAACAGTTTGATACTTCAGGATCGTTTTTAATCCATTAGTACTTAGTTAGGATATCAAAGTATTAGATTTAAAAGTAACTTTTTTGAATCCTCTGACTAAAGATTTAAGTAATTACCATCAAAGTGTTGGCTAGTTTTCCCCAAAACAGCATTATTTTCTAAAAAAGGAACGGGGCTGTTACTGGCACTTTTGACAGGAAAGCCAACATTAATTGTATTGATCTGGTATCACCAAGATAATGTCCCGTTGCGATCGCAGAAGCATTAGCGGTAGTAAAAGTAGGAAACAACGAATGACTATTGATAAAACTTACACCCTGTTGGCGAATTTCATAAAGATTAGGGGTTTCAGTTAGCATTAACTTTACTAGGTCGCAATCTATTAGTAATAAAAATTATTATATTGTATTGAGGTCTTGTCTTAGCAAACCCTGAAACTGTCAATACAGTAACAAGTGTCACTGTATTTATTATCAGAAAATTCTTATATATGCTTAAGTAAAATCATCTAATTGTATCTCCAAATACAGGTATTTCCAGCTTTTTTGGGCTTTAGTATTTAATCAAATAATGTATAAAGTTTTATAGCGTTTTAACTAGAATACCAATTTTTTCATACCAAAATTTGGATGGCTGCTTGACCTTCAGTCAATTGAATTTGGCAATATCAATATTTATACTGGCTATGAAGATATCAACTCCTTGAAGTCCTATAAGTAAAGTTTATTGAATAATTGGAATATCTCTCCTTCATAAATGGTTTGAGAGCTAGAAACGTTTACTATGTTATTGAGTCGAGTATCTCAGTTTTGGGAAAATATCTTTTAAAGAATCCGAAAAGCAGCAACATCAGTTTGGAGATTAAGTATACACCTACCAAAATGAGATGAACTCGTTGCTAAGTCATGGTTAATACAAATTTAAAACTGAGATTTAAACCCGTTTCTCACAGTTGGGTTGCTCTGCATCCACAGCCTAAAGGAGTAATTCAATTTATTGCAGGGGCTTTCTTTGGTACATTTGGCCCCATGCTTTTTTATCGCTATCTACTTCAGTCTTTATTTAATCAGGGATACACGATTATTCTTCTGCCGTTTAATTTTACTTTTAACCATTATGTAGAAGCTGGTTTTTTGATGAGAGAGCAGTATGAGATTTTGCCAGAGCTTGTAAGGATGGCAAGTGTTGAGGGATATGATTATGAAGCCTATCTAGATGATAAAAACTTTTCTTGGATTGGACATAGCCTTGGCTGTAAATATATTTCCCTGTTAGAAGGATTTACTGCTCTGCCGGATGATATTCAAAAAAGAGAAACTTTTATTCGGAATCTGCTATCTCATACTTCAGATAAGTCCCAAATAGAAAGTGTAATTAAAGATATTAACATTCTCGTTGAGGAGCTTAAACGAAAAATTATAGAAGATCAGAAACTAATTTATAGTTACGTAGGTCGGGAAATTAAAATTAATAGTGTCTTTATTAGAGGGCAAGTTTCTATTCTCTTAGCTCCTGATATTAGCGATACAGCCAGCGCAATTCGCCCTCAATTTTTAGCCGATATCATCGATAATCTTGGTTGGGGTGTGAAACCAAACCCTGAAGAAACCAAGAATTTAATCAAGGATAGTGGGTTATTTAATATCATGGGTTTAGTCTCTTTTAAGTCTGATAAGATTGCTAAGTTAACCTGTGAATGGTTTACTAATATTTTGAAAAGACCGCCTCAAGAATTTATTGAAAATTTAGACGGTGGGCATTTAAAACCTTTAGGTATTAAATTAGGTAATACTGTCATTAATCTTTTTGACAAACCTTTAATTGAGTCAGTTCAAGATCGGAATAGAGGCTTTGAGCATCAGGTAATTGAATTACTTGAGGAACTGAAAAAAATATCAAACTAATGAGCATTGGGCATTGGGTAAAAGTTTTAATTCCCAATTCCCAATTCCCAATTCCCAATTTTTTTATAACAATCCCAATTCTTCTGGAAAGCCCAGCATGATGTTTAGATTTTGGATTGCGGCTCCTGATGCGCCTTTGCCCAAGTTGTCGAGACGAGCAACTAGCAATGCTTCTTTGGTGGTGTCATTGGCGAATACAAAAACCTGAACAATATTAGTGCCGTTCACTGCAATCGCATCCAAAAATATTCCGTCTCGCAGCAGAGTAGAATCTTGGAATGGAGCAACCTGCACAAATTTTTCACCTTGGTAGTAATCAGCGATCGCTTCATAGATTACCTCACCTGATGGTGGATTATCCAAAGTTCCTAACGGCAAAGGCACTTGAACCAGCATCCCTTGCTCAAAATCCCCTACTGAAGGTACAAATAGTGGCGGCGATGCTAACCCTGAATAATAATGCATTTCCTTGACATGCTTATGTCCAAACTGCAAACCGTAGATTCCATAAGGATATATTGACTCGCCTCCGGCTTGCTGTTCATGGAAGATATGGTATTGTTTGATAAGATTCTTTCCGCCACCAGAGTAACCTGATACTGCATTCACGGTGATGGGAAAATTACTTTTTAAAAGTCCCTTAGCAATCAACGGACGGATACAGGCTAAAAATCCTGTGGGATAACAGCCTGGATTGCTGACAAACTGAGCGCTGGCGATTTTCTCTCGCTGTCCTGGATTGAGTTCGGGGAACCCATATATCCAGCCATTAGCTGTCCGATGGGCACTACTAGCATCAAGGATTTTAACCGTAGTACTACTTACTAAGCTAACAGCTTCGCGGGCTGCATCATCAGGTAGGCAGAGAATAACAACATCGACGGCATTAATTAGTTTAGCTCGCTCACTTGCATCTTTACGTTTAGATGCCTCAATGCTAACTAACTCGATATCATCCCGTTGATTGAGACGTGAATAAATTTGTAAGCCTGTGGTTCCTGATTCGCCATCAATGAAAATCTTAGGTTTAGTAATCATGCGGGGAGTATCCTTAGATGTCAGTAGTATTTTAAAACAGCTATCAGTTATCAAAGTTCAAGATGGGAATTTAGGCGTTGCTGAATTCAGGTATGAAAATGATTTTGCGTGATTTCAAAATTCTTGTAGAGAGGTTGCATTGCAACGTCTCTACACCAAGATTCATATATCTAATCAGCAACGCCGGAATTTACACCCCAAATCAAACTTACCACGCAATAGTTCTAGGGAACTCTGACTCGCAACTGTTTACTCTGCACCTTCTGAAGGATCTTCAAAAAGGCTTTAAATGTCTCTTGTCCTATGCGGAAAACGGATGGTTTCAACCCTTTAATTTATAAGGTGGTAAAAAATTAGATAATTACCGACTGAAAAACTCCGCAGACTTGGCATTAACAAGTCACGCTTTCTTCCCATACTTGGGCTTTACACCAGTATTTTATCGCTTTATATCTTTTGCGATCGCCTGTATGAGTACCACGTCACTTGGCGTATTATTCATCTTTAACAGTTAATAATTTCCCGAAAGCCTTCTTTATGGAAGGCTTTCAGCTTATTAAGCTTGCCATTCAACCCTTTGATGATCTGTTTCCAAGTTCTACTTTGCCCTCATCCTACTGCTAAATACACCTGGACAATACCTGACTTATTCTTGCTATCTCTCAGTACAATCGCGGTTTACTGTATTTGTTCCAAATTGTTGGAGTGTAAATTGCCAAAAACCTTGCAGATTCATAATTTGAGATTTTTTACAAAAATATTTTCCAATTGATGATTTAAGTGCGGCATCTGGGAACAATCTATGGAACTCAGATTTTTGTTCGGTACTTAGCACTTACTAAGCGCTTAAGAAAAGAACATAAACCTGTTTCAAATACTGTCCCAGTTTACCAAAATCACCTGTGAGTAAAAAACTAAAAAATTTAAAAGTATTTATCCTATTTTAGAGAACAATCTCCGAAAGGATCTGAATTAAAACAGTAATAAATAACACAGTTGTTTGTCGCTCTTTCAACTGAGAGATAGATTTGTCATAGCTTTATTTACCCAATTTTTAACACTCTAAATGCGGATTTTTCAAGCCGGATTTTGGTATGGAATAAAAACTTACCTACACTTGCAGTATCTATAAAAATGCCTAACTCTAAAATTCGAAAAGACCTTCGTCATAACTTGACCGTCAATGTTGTTGAAAGTGCATTTTTTGGTTTAGGAGCTGGTTTTGCCTCCTATATCACGATTATCCCTCTATTTGTTAGTGGTTTTACCAATTCTTCATTGCTCATCGGTCTAATCCCAGCTATTCCGCGTTTAGGTTGGCAACTACCTCAGCTATTAACAGCTGATAGAATAGCTCGATTACAGTATTACAAACCAACTGTAATGTGGTTGACAATTCACCAGAAACTTCCTTTTTTAGGATTAGCACTGGTTGCTTTGTTAGAGCTACAACTCAATCACCAAACTATCTTATATTTGACATTCACCATCCTCATTTGGCAGGGACTAGGTAGCGGATTTAGCGCTCCTGCTTGGCAAAGTATGGTTGCTAAAATTGTTCCATCGGGAAGGCTTGGCATTTTTTACGGTGCTTTAGCTGCGGCTGCTAATCTGATGAGTATTATTGGTGCTTTGAGTGCTGGTTTACTGCTCAAGCAAATTGCCCTGCCATTTAACTTTGCTCTCTGTTTTTTGTGTGCCAGCGTTGCGATGGCTCTATCTTGGTTTTTTATGTCTAGGACGCGAGAGCCAGTAAACAACTCATTATCGACCATTGAAACTAGACGTGAATTTTGGGCTAGTCTTAATGTGATTCTCCGGTGCGATAAGAATTTCCGTTACTTTGTGATCGCACGTATGCTTTCACAATTAGCCCTAATGCCACTTCCCTTCTATACACTCTATGCCGTACACCATCAAGGTATGGGAGAAGCATCTATTGGGTTAATTACTGGCGTGCTGATGGGAACGCAAACTATTGCTGGATTGGTTTTGGGTTGGGTAGGCGATCGCTGGGGTAACAAGTTGGTCTTGGAAGTTGGTTCTGTTATTTGTGCTTTCAGTGCGGTTCTAGCTGGGCTAGCAACAAATGTAAACTGTTTTTACTTGGTATTTTTAGGAGCGGGAATAGGTATGAGCGCTCTGCAAAATATTGCTGCGGTAATGACCTTAGAGTTTGGTAATCAGCGTCAACGACCAGCCTATATTGGTCTTGGTAATACCCTTGTTGCCCCTGCCACAATGCTTGCTCCCCTTTTAGGTGGATGGATAGTGGATAATATTGACTATAGAACTGCCTTCTTGGTGGCAGCGATAGGTGGATTAATTACAGCACTAGTTTTGCACGTAGGAGTGAGCGATCCACGTTATCTGGAACAAAATTTTAGTAACCATTCAGTTGAAGTTTTGCCTGAGCAGTAAGCATTTACTCCTCCCAAGCTAGAGTGCGTTTCACTGCTTTTTGCCAAGTATCAAAGTTAGATAATGGCTTATCGCTCCTCGGTTCAAACACACGCTCAATTTGCCGTTGCTGCACGAGTACTTCATAGCTCTCCCAAAATCCTATAGCTAAACCTGCTGCAAATGCTGCACCCTGAACGGTCGTATCGCGCATTATCGGTCGTTCAACTGGAATACCTAATACATCAGCCTGGAATTGCATCAAAAAATTATTCTCGCAAGCACCACCATCTACGGTTAATCGACCAACGGGAGTACTGCTAGATGAATTAATCGCCTGTACTACTTCCAAAACTTGATATGCGATCGCTTCCAACACGGCGCGTACCAGATGCTCTGGTTGGACACTGGCGGTAATGCCGAAAAAGGCTCCCCTAGCACTCATATCCCAATATGGTGCGCCCAGTCCACTAAATGCAGGCACAAAGTAGACTCCGCCATTATCTGTCACCTGATTTGCCATCGTTTCACTTTCAGCAGCAGTTTTAATCAGCTTGAGGCGATCGCGCAACCATTGAATACAAGCTCCACTGGTAAACATACTACCTTCTAAGGCATAGCCTATATCCAATGCTCCACTTGGATTTGCTTGTGTCCATGCCACCGTAGAAATAAGTTGATGGTGCGAGCGCACAATTCGATTGCCTGTGTGAGCTACCAAAAAGCTACCAGTTCCGTAAGTACATTTCATCAAACCGGGGCGATCGCAGCTATGACCAAATAAAGCTGCTTGTTGATCCCCCAATATGGCAGTAATAGGAATTTCAGCGCCCAACAAAGTCGCATCAGTAACTCCAAATACTCCTAAACTAGGCTGAATCTTGGGCAAAATATGAGCCGGAATTTGAAACAGATTTAGTAAATTATCATCCCACTCACAGGTTTTGAGATTCATCAACATTGTCCGGCTGGCGTTGCTGTGGTCAGTAGCATGGACTTTCCCGCCTGTAAGATTCCACAGCACCCAGGTATCAATAGTGCCTACTAAGACATTGTTCAGGTCAACATCTGTAAACTTATCTAATAGCCACCTAAGTTTGGTAGCAGAGAAATAGGCATCAATGATTAATCCGGTGCGATCGTAAATTTCATTAGCATAGCCTTGCTCTTTTAACTCGTGACAAAGGGGAGCAGTGCGACGATCTTGCCAAACGATCGCTCTATGGAGTGGTTTACCAGTAGTTTTGTCCCAAATCAAGCAGGTTTCACGCTGTACAGTTAGTCCTAATGCTGCGATCGTTGATGGAGCAATCTGGGCATTCTTAATGGCGGTTTCTATCACCCAACAGGTATCTTGCCAAATTTGTTGAGGGTCATGTTCTAACCATCCAGGCTGAGGATAATACTGAGTTAGTTCTTTGTATGCCTGCCCAACAATTTTACCGTCTGCGTTAAACACAAAGGCCCGATTGCCTGTTGTACCTAAGTCCAGTGCTAAGATGTAGCCCGATGATAGAGTTGTGTTGCCAAGTGTGTGCATAGCTGCTTTGACATATTGCGTAGGTGTAGCCCAACCTAGGCATAGTGATTTTAGAAATGCGTATTAAATCACATATACATTATTTTGTGTACATTTAGGTCATCTTTTCTCACCAGATCCCCATCTGTAATTAATGGAAATCTTTCAAGATAATGTGTTTTTTTGAATCAAAACTGATAATACCTTCTTCTTGTAATTTGCCCATCAATCGTGTAATTGTTACCCTGGTAGTACAACAGGCGCTAGCAATATCTTCGTGAGTAAAGCGAACACTTAGGCGAGTTCCCTCCGGCACAGTTTCACCCACTTCTCGTTTCAAAAGTTCTAATAAATAGTGCAAGCGCTCTTGTACTCGTCGCCTTCCAGAAATAACTAAAAAAGATTCTGTTTGCCGTAACCTCTGATTGATTTTTGGTAAAAGCGTATGGCTCAGATTTGGAGAAGCCTCTATCTCTGCCGCGTAAATTGATACCAACTTAACATCAGATAAGGCTGTTGCTTGGTAGATATTTAAAGAAGTCAAACTAGATCCAAAAACCATTCCTGCTGTTGCCAATCCTATCAAAACTTCTTCACCCGTTTCACAGTAAGTACTGAGTTTAACCAAACCCTGAGAAACATACCAAATTACTAGTGGATTGAGTGGAATAGTTTCTCCTTTAGAATGTTTATGCACTTGACGATCGTTGAACAAGTCGCCGTCATTCTTGACTATTCCTGATTCTAAATACTGACGGTCACTAATATTACGCACTATCCAGCGCAGAGAGATTGCCTTACCTTGCTGATTGCGGACAACTGTCACTGTCAAAGCTGCATCAAAGGACTCACCATGACGTTTTTGCAAGCGTACCAATAACTCTTCAACTCTGTCTGATTCAGATAACTGGATGAGTTCGCAGCGAACCTGTTGACGTTCTCCTAGAGAAACAAAGTTCATCATTGGTTTACCGACCAAAAAATGCTTTGAAACATTGAGTAACCTCGCTGCGGTATGATTAGCTTCTTGAATGATTCCTTCTGTATTAGTTACTAAATAGCCGTCCGGCGCAAACTCGAATAAATCTTGGTAGTGTTGGCGTTCTGCTTCTAGCCTATTTCGTGTTTCTAATAGTTCCTCATTTTGCTGATACAGTTCTTCTGCCGCTAACTGTACTATCTTTAAGGTGTTATAGAGTTCCTTTAAAGCTTGCGGCAGTAGATCCGGTGGAATCCAAGGTAATACACTAGCAGTTTGATATAAATCTGCTAAACGCTTGTGTAATATTTCTGTACGTTGGATAAATTTTTCTATGTTCACCTTAAATTGCCGCTACTTGTTTGCAGAGGTTGAGCAAAAAAAATCTACTAGTAAGAAATTATGGAGTGTCTATTAATACTTATAGATGTTTGAATACTTTATTACATCAAGCCTACGGTATTTTGATAGTTATTACGTCTACCTTTGGTCGGACAATTCGGTAAAATCAGCCAATACGAGCGCCCAACTTGCTGCTCTAAGATTAGGCTCATTTATAACCAAACTAATAAGCCAGTAAAAATTATGACTAGCAGACAAACTTAGATAGGACAGCATAACCGGAAAAACCCCGTTCTCAAACTGAATTTCTCGCTATTGTTTAAGCCACTTTGTCATTCCCCCAATGAATGATTTAGTGTTAATGATAATTGTTTTCAATGTTACCTACAATAACTGATAATATTTTCCCCAACTTCCATCACAAGAATCAAGCCACCACTACCAAAGACATATAATCTAAGTTAAGTTTATTTATGCTTATAAATACATTTATTGATAACAAATTTCACAACAAGATTTCCAACTTCTGTAAAAAGTAGGGAATCAAAGTCTTTCGATCTTAAAATCAATTATAGAATTCTCTAGCACAGGACAAAGGAAAACTGAAGTTTGCCAGTCATATAAAATACCAAACGGAATTCTAATTACTGAATTCTGTTTGGTAAATTAAAAATAGGCGTATAGGAAATCACATAACAACTTAACAATTATCCGCCTCTTTAGTTAGAGGATAAATGAAGCTGTCAGCTGATGTAATTTAACAATGCGTAACAGCTAATCAACGCGCAAGTTATGAGGAGTGATGGGTGAGGTGTCAATACTATAAAATCTCGTCACTCCCTTTTATTTGCTTCAATTTACAGCGCTTTTCAAGTAATTGAACTGCACTGTTCCACTCTCAACTCCTCGTCTCAGTTGTGGTGTAAATACCTAAAATCTGCTGTATTAACTTAACGGATGCCGTCATTATCAATGGCGTTGTAGCTATCGCTGGGGAAAAGCCCTAACCAGGGGTCAGAGCTAGGAGTTAAAAATAGTTGGGCGTATACTTGCTCATTGAGGGCTTCCACACTGCTTGTTTGCTTTCCTTGCATAAACCATTGATGAATTTGGCTGTGTAGCATATATTCATTTCTGACTGTATCTAAAGCCATTGTGGTTTCAAATTTTTTCACTATTATCGGCAAATTATCTTCTTTCGTGTTGGCAGGCTGAGACTTTTTAGCTCTAATTAAAGAGATACTATTTTGATCTAGCTTGACATCGGCGGCATAGAGTTGAGCGATTTTGTTCCAAACTTCCTGGTCGGTAATTTCAGCTAAAGCATTTTGATTCCGTTCAGCATCAGACTGAAAAGCAATCAGCATTGGCGTTTCAACTCTCATCTTAGAAACTGCTAAAGAACTTGCTCTTTCTGCTGTAGGTGGCTGACTGGGATTACTCGGAACTTTCACCAACTTAGGGGGAGACTGGATACCCAAGCGGGATAAATCTGCAACCCATTGGGCTTGGATAGAATTTAGACGATCGCTGTGGTATTTTCTTAAAAAAGCTTCGCGATCGCTTTTTGCAAGTTTACTATAATCTTTTACCGCTACTTCAGCCTGCTTTAACTGAAGTAAAAATGCTTTGGGACTATATAATCCTGGAATTGCGTCGATTGGACGACCCGATGCATCTAATATATAGTGAATACTATTTCCTGTAATTGTCCGCTCCAACTTTCGTCCGTCGCCAAAATCAATAGTTACTTTAGGTACAGGGCGCACCGATTGCCAGTGTAAGATAAAGTGGTCTTGAAGCAGCTTAGAAATTTCACTATTAGGATACAGTGCTACCCTGAAAAACCTACTATTGGCACAACTCAAATCCTGATCCAGTCTGCCCAGCAACCGCAGAGATAAAATAGGTTTACCACTAGTTCTAGCAGCAGCTTTGGCTTGCTCTATATCAGTGTACCAGTACAGACGAGAAGCATAACAATCTCGTTGTTGACAGAGTTCGTCTAAAGCTACCCGGAGTGCAGATGAAGGTAAAACCGCATCTGAAGAATTAATATTTAGCTTATTCGCATGAGATTTGAGAAATAGTTGTAACCCACTTGGGCCTTGTTTCCGAAGTACAGAAACTTCTTGAGATAGCTTAGAGATTTCAGCTACAGGAGTTTGAGCATCAGCTGTTTGCAAAAAACTGAAGCTGACTAGCATGAGTGCGAAAGGATATTTGAAGGTTCTAAATTTCATATATTTTCAGAAAAATAGGGGCGTGAGTATTGCTATTCCTAACTAGAGAAGTCTAGTCTAACTTGTAAGAATCCCCAGATGCTCTGAAAGTTTCAGATGGGATCGTAAAGCTTAAAATATCGACATAAGCTCAAAAAATTCTCACTTGATTGTTGGCTGGTGAACGGGATGCGGCTTTAGGGTGTATGGAGATAAACAAATAGTGTCTATTACTGAACGTATACACGTATTTATTTACATAAGCTACTTCATAAAGCTCAGGTTTTATTAAAAGTTCATATACTTTCTGCTTTAGTTACTTAAATATGCGAGTTAAGAGTTGATCTCCTATAAACTAGCTTTATTAAAAAATCAGTAGTATTCCTCTTTTATTAATAGGTGAAATACAACTAAAGTATAAATGGTTGTGCTGGCTTAGTTGATGAACAAAAACGTCAGCTATTTCAGGTGTATCTATTTGCTATCTCTCTAACAGACTGATTCAGCAGTCTTGAAATAGCCATTCTCTTTTTATTAAAGAGAAATTTACATCGCCCTTAATTTATAGGGTATTTGACTCGGTACGCTTAAGCTTTTTCAGATCATTAATTTACTAGTAAGTGCTAGTATTCATTCACTTATGAAACCCCAAAATCAGGTTTCATAGGACAACATTTCCATGATTTACATCCTATAGCTACGGTTTATTTATAACTAGGAGCAAGCACAACTCCTTGAAAATTTTAATATTTACCAACCCATTTTGCAAATCTCCATGCAACAATATTTTTCTCATATACTCATACTGGCATTAGGAACAACTTCGACTTTGATGATTACTCCATGTCAAGGTCAAACTCCGGTAAAGCCCAACAATCAAAATACTGAGAATATTAGTTCCGTATCTTCAAATTTACCTTTGGCTATTCCATTGAGTGATTCTCCCAATTCTACTAATAACAAACCAACTATTCTCTCTGAGGTAAGCAATAACTCTTCTGCTGTTAATGTAAATATAGCTGCAACGAAGCCAAAGCCACGGCTTCCTATATTCAGCAGAATTTTTCCCACACCTTCGATGCAGCAATAATCAACGGCTAATATTTACAGGACGTTCAAATTTATTGAGTGAAAATATGACTCCAGCAACAGAGATTCTAATTGTTCTCTTTTGCTGGGGTGAGAAAAATATCATCCATAGCGGTTCTCGTTTGTATGCAATATATCCTGACTTCACTTCCATTTCCCTCTTTTAAAAAAGAGAAGATTTGAGTGTTATCCCTCAACACAACAAAGTTGGGGCTAGGGTCTATATTGAACTTAATTGAGAACCGCTATATATGTTAGGCATACCCTGACTTACTTGATGCTTGCATTTGACAAAGCAATAACCCAAACCATTGATTTTGATCTGTTTATATTTGAAGAGGTAATAAACCTTTTACAGTTAGTTACTCCTTGATAGTATCAAGGTCAAATTTGCGGGAAATTTCGGTGAGGATAGTCTCACCTAGTGCAAAATTCACCTTCAAATGAAGAATAATCCCCTAATAGCTGATTCATGCTACTTTCCAACATATCTGCACACACATCAATCAGCCAGTATTGCATGGATAGCCTAGATAAGGTTTGAAAAATAGCTTCTTTTATACTAAATTTGCTCGATTTGGATCTCACAGTCTGCTCCCGCAGTAATTATGCTATTTTCTGGAAAAGTATTCCAGTTACCTATAAATAGAGGTTCAGACGCAATAATTACAGAATTTGAAAAAGTCGGATCGTCTCGAATCCAATAAAGAGATGGAGCCGGAGAAGTTGTAGCAAATCGAGAAGCTATCAGGCGATGTCCGTCACTAAAAATTACATTGATTGAGGCTTCAACTTGATAGCGCTTTGCCATCTCTAATAGTGTTAATAATGTAGTACGTAAAGCATACTCTGGAGGCCGATGTTTGTTAATTTGACTTTGTGAAAGTAACAATGCAAAAATGTGTTCAGAGTCAGTATTACCATTAATTTTTTCGTAAAAATCTTGAGTTAAAGTGCTGCGGATTTTTCTGTGTAATGTTTTGTGGAAATTTTCAATCCTTCCATTGTGAATAAATAGCTGTTGTTGATGTTTAAAGGGCTGACAATTAGCAAAATCTACAGCTTGTTCCGATGTAGCACTGCGGACATAAGCAAGCACACACTTGGATTCAACGTAACGGCTGAGACTGGGTAAGTTTATATCATTCCAAATAGGTAGGGTATTTTTGTAGGTAAATGGTTCGATATCTTTTTGGCTATGATACCAACCCACACCAAAACCATCTGCATTTACTATGCCAGAAGTCATTTCGCGGGGTTTATAACTCTGAACTATGAGTGAGTGTTCTGGTTTATACAAAAGATGCTCTAAAGAAACAGGCGAACCAAGGTAAGCAAGTAAACGGCACATGATGAATATTCCACCTTCTATTAACACAATTATTGGGCAACAGCCTTACCCGCTTTTATTCGCCATCATTAGTGGTTCCCACTTATATGGTTTTCCGTCACCTGATTCTGATTATGACTTGCGTGGGGTGCATATTTTACCAGTTGAAAAAGTTGTAGGATTAGAAACTGGAAATGAAACTATTGAAGTTTCAGAAATTCGCGAAGCTTTAGAAATTGATTTAGTAACTCATGATGTCAAAAAATTCTTTTTAATGCTGCTTAAAAAAAATGGCTACGTATTAGAACAACTATACTCACCTTTAGTATTAACAACTTCACCCGAATATGAGGAATTAAAGTTTATTGCCAAAGGTTGTATTACCCGTCACCATTATTACCATTATATTGGTTTTGCAGCAACCCAATGGAAACTTTTTGAAAATGAACACACATATCGGTTAAAGCCTTTACTTTATGTTTATCGAGTTTTATTGACAGGGATTTATTTGATGCAAACAGGTATAGTTGAAGCTAATCTCATGAAATTAAATGAGGTTTTCAATTTACCATATATTCATGATTTAATTGCCCAAAAGCTAGAGGGGAAAGAAAAGTCTGTTGTGTCAAATGTTAATGTAGATTTTCATAAAATAGAATATGAACGTCTGCGTCATAAGTTGCAGGAAGCATACGAATCTAGCCTATTACCTGAAGTACCTTCAGCGAATGCTGCTTTACATAATTTGCTAGTACGCCTGAGAACTAATGTAAAATTACGGAAATAAGTTTTATTTGTAAATCCTATTTAAAAATCAATACGGTTCAGTTAAGGGCTACTGTCAAAAATTTTGGGTTTTTGAGACGCGATAAATCGCCGTCTCTACAAGTGTTTTGGTCTTATCTGAACTGTATTGATTTAAAAATGGTTATTCTTACTTTCAAGACTTCCAACTAAAAAAATATCCAATTTGTAGGATGCGTTAGATAGAACGAGGTAATACACTGCGATATGTGAACTAAAAGCACCCTACAAATATCGGATAATTTATTTTTTGGTATTCCCTTAACTATTAATTTCTAACTTTTTTACAACTTCAAATTCCAAGCAGCAAAAGCTAAGGTACCCCAACCAGCGAGAAAGGCTACCCCGCCTAGTGGTGCGATCACTCCCAAGGACTTAATACCAGTTAAGCTAATGGCATACAAGCTACCTGAGAAAATAGCAATACCAGCGAGAAACAGCCATCCACTAGCGATGAGAGTAGGTTGAGGGGACTCAGTGCGACTAATTAGTATTGCTACTAGAAAAAGTGCCAGAGCATGATACATTTGGTAACGAGCGCCAGTTTCAAAAATTTCTAGCGATCGCTCACTAATTTTTTCCCGCAGGGCATGGGAAGCAAAAGCACCAGCAGCAACTGACAAACCGCCTAAAATGGCAGCTACGCTCAAAAAAATCTGCGTCATTAGACCTAGCCGTAAGTTGGTAAAATAGTCATTGGTCATTAGTCATTGGTGAATAACAAAGGACAAATAACAAAGGACTATTGACAAATGACAATTAGACATCAAAATGATATGATACCGCCCCTTCTTCGTTCACCTTAAAGTTTGCATTGAATTCTTTAGCTTTTTCGTCTAAATACTGCCTAGCATGGGCTGCGGGTAGTTTTGACTTCATTGCAAAGCCTAAAACAGTTACACGCCCATGATTTTCTTGTAGCATCCCATAAAAAATCGATTGCAGGCGATCGCTAACTTGTTGATTAAGCGCCTTTTTTTCTTGCCGACTTTGACTATATAATCCCAATGCTAACCATGTGCCCAGCGTTAGGCTAGGAACACCAAAAATTAGACGTTCTACCGCAGTATTATCAATTACAGGGGTATCTGTTGGTGCTACGAACTCAATCGATCCATCCCAGGATAAGGGTAGGGTGATTGATTTTTCCATAGTCGTTTTATTAAATACCTCTGCTGCTGATAGCATTACAAACATAAATCCAAATGTCAGTAGCCAACCGGCAGCCAATTTTTCAGCAGTTTTCATAGTTCCACTTCAAATTTGAACTTTGCTAGCGATTTTAACCTGACTTTCGTAAAGGTTCTACTATATCAATCTACTCCCGGCGATGGTTTTTTAGCTTTTGTAACGGAATTTTTGCATACCTTGCTAGTTGTAGCCTGTCAATAAACAACCTAAAGGTACGGCTTGTTCGTAGTTTGCGCTGTCATCGCTAAGTGCAAACTACGAAACTATCAAATTAAATTTGACAGACTAATAATATTTATCTTACTTGCGTGTAGCTTCTAGTAGGCGAGAAAAATAGAAGCGAGTCTTCGTCATCGCCTTTCGTTGCAATGAAAAGCCATTGCTTTCCAAGATTCTCACCACATCAGCCTCACGGTGCAAATATGCACGAGTCGCTTTACTTGGCCCAGGAAAGAAACTGCCAATTTTCTTGAGTATACTCAGGGCACAGGTCTTTGGCGCAAAACTGAGAATTATCCGTGACTGTGCTAAAGAACAGAGATGAGATATCATCTCATCGGCTTTTTCTTGGGGATAGTGGATGAGAACATCCAAGCAAATAACGGTATGGTAACTACCGCTCAACGATTCCAAGTCCTGCACGGCAAAAGTGGGATTTTCCTCATTTTCCAAGGTAAGCTTTGCTCTATACTTGCCTTCTTCCACCATTTTTTCAGAGATATCGGTGGCATAGACTTTGGCACCATCTACTGCTAAAGGGATGCTGAGACTACCGACACCACAACCAGCATCGCAGATTGATAGCTCTGGTAAATTGTTATCAGCCTTTAACCAGCCGATAACTGTATCTACGGTTTGCTGGTGTCCATTGCGAATGTCTAATTGGACTTTGTTGACTTCGCCATCGCCGTAGATTCGCTTCCAACGGTCAAACCCTGTGGAATTGAAATACTCACGAACAATCGTTTTATCGTCGGCTGCGTTCATAAACTCTGATTTTTAGGGGTTCCCAATGCTTAAAATTATCATTGATAGGAACTCATAAGTATGGTCTTCCAGATTTTTCTAGATATGGTGCAGAGAAGTAGGGACACAAATATGTGCGCCTCTAGTCATTTAAACGAGAACTGCTATTTTTAAGTAAATATTACCGTTTTATGACTTTTTAGTACCATTTACTACTATTTAGACATCCATTCTTTTCTTTACTATAAATTTCATTCTGATTTAAACCTGTAGATGTAGACAACCCCTTCTTTAGGTAGAGTCGTGATTGCGATCGCAACATTTATGCTGTTAACGATTTAGCTTTTTGTAACCAATAAAACTGAATTATAGAAAAGTTTTAAGTAAATTTTCTTAGAGCTATTGTATGTTTTCTATTTAGTCTTAATTATTTAGACATGGCACTGAATTCGTTAACAGACAGCCCTATCGTTGCATTTACAATTCTACTAACAGTAATCTTTACTGTACCCCCTATATTTGAGCGGCTAAGACTACCTGGATTAGTGGGGTTGTTAGTTGCAGGTATATTATTAGGACAAAATGGACTAAAGTTGTTAAACCCTGAGTCTGAAACTATCAATCTGCTCTCCGATATCGGCAAACTTTATTTGATGTTCGTGGCAGGTTTAGAAATTGACTTAGAGCAGTTTCGTAAAACAAGAAATCGTTCAATTGGCTTCGGCACTTTAACATTTTTAGTTCCACTAATTGCTGGCATTGCTACAGGAAGACTATTCAATTTTAGTTGGAATGCTTCTGTCTTAATTGGCTCTTTGCTTGCCTCTCATACTCTTTTAGCATATCCAATTGTGAGTCGTTTGGGAGTGGTAACTAATGAAGCTGTAACCGTTACAATTGGTGCCACAATTTTTACTGATACAGGTGCTTTGCTAGTATTAGCGATTTGTGTTGGAATTCATGGAGGGGAATTCTCCGCCTTAAGTTTAGCGACTTTGTTAGGTGGATTAGCAATTTATGCTACTGTTGTGCTGTTTGGCTTTGACTGGGCAGGAAAAGAGTTTTTTCGCCGCTCTGGGGATGAACAAAGTAACCAGTTTTTATTTATATTACTAGCATTATTTTTGGCATCTGTTGGAGCGCAGGTAATTGGAGTTGAAAAAATTGTTGGTGCTTTTTTAGCCGGTTTAGCTGTCAATGACGTTCTGGGACGTAGCCCAGTCAAAGAGAAAATAGAGTTTATTGGTAGTGTTTTATTTATCCCTTGTTTCTTTGTGGACATGGGATTATTGATCAATATTCCTGCATTTATCAAAACCCTCAGTTCAATTTGGCTAACTCTGGTAATTGTAGTAGCTTTGATTGGTAGCAAATTTCTAGCAGCATTCTTAGCCAAATTATTCTATCGCTACAACACAGTAGAAATGCTAACAATGTGGTCATTGTCACTACCACAAGTAGCAGCCACACTAGCAGCAACCTTGGTTGCTTATCAAACTGTAAATCCTGCTGGTGAACGCTTAATCAGTGAAGCTGTCTTAAACAGTGTGATTGTCCTGATGCTGGTGACAGCTATTTTGGGCCCAGTAATTACATCACGAGTCGCTTCTTCATTACAGCTTTCTCAGTCAGATTTGGGAACAGATAGTTTAACAACTTGGTGGCAAGCTAATGAAAGTAAGCTAGTACAAAAGAATCAAAATCCATTTACGGTAGTAGTGCCAATATACAACCCCCAAACCCAGCGCTATCTAATAGAAATGGCAGCACTATTGGCTAGTCATGAATCTGGAAGGATTGTGCCATTAGCTATTACTAGAGCGCATATTCAGATGGATGACCCGCAGTTGGTAACAGCACTTGATCAAAGTCGAGAAAGATTGAATTTAGCTAAAGAAATCAGTCAAGAATTTGAGGTAGAAGTATCGCCAGCAATTCGGATTGATGATGATGCAGCATTGGGAATTAGCCGTGCCAGTCGAGAACAAAACGCTAGCTTAGTAGTGATGGGCTGGTCGCGGACAACAGGTTTGCGTGCCCGCTTATTTGGTAGTGTAATTGATAGCGTTTTCTGGTCTTCTCACTGTCCAGTAGCAGTAACACGCCTCTTGAGCAGTCCTAAAACAATCCAAAGAATTCTTGTACCAGTTGGAGACTTAACACGCCAAACCATCGGTGCTTTAAGGTTGGCCCAAATTTTAGCTGATGTTAATCAGGCTGAAGTTGTGCTGTTACACGTATGCGATCGCAAAACACCTCAGACTCGAGTAGAAAACTTTGTATCTCAATTGTCTGATATTACCTCTAAAAGCCAATTAGAAGTGAATACAAATATCCAAACAATCAGGGGTGATGATGTTGCTGGAGTGATAATTCGGGAGGCTCAGGCGTTTGATTTGGCGGTGTTGCGTTCCGTTCGTTATCGCACAGCCGGCGGATTAGCCGTCAGCGAAGTGACAACGCAGTTAATTCGAGAATTGAAATGCTCAATTGTATTGCTTGGAGAACCCCACTCATGATGTGGGGAATAGTGTGGACTACTCTTCATAAATCAATGAAAGGTGCGATCGCACTAAACTGTTTGATGAGCTTGTAGCCAATTGAGCAAATCAGCGATCGCACTAAAATCTAACAAAGCCTCACCCAGTGCTTCCAACTGTTCTAGAGAAAGACTTTGAATTAGTTCCCGAACTTCGTCGGGTAACTCTCCTACCCGTTTTTGTAGCTGTCGTAAGACAAGTGCTTGCTCACCTTCCTGTTTTCCTTCCTGTTTTCCTTCTTCCTTTCCTCGCTCGTAGCCAATGCGCTCGCCTGTAGTGATGTAACTCATGGTACGCTCCTGCTCGAATAACTTAAATTCTTGCCAAAATTCTGCTTCTAACGCTTTTGGTAAAATCATAACCCAATCGATAAAACGATAGAGGTTGCGAATATCCCTTTCTTGTAGCCCTTGTTCATATAGTCGCCGAATTAAGCTAAATTTCCAATTTTTACGTTCTCCTGGCTGTTTACTAGTTTGCTGGGTTTTCAAATGTGCCATTACCACCGTTGCAAACGGATTATCGCTATTCTCTAACTCTGTCCATTGTTGTTGATAATCCAGCAGTTTGATAGTTCCAAATCTAAAATACAGACCACAATCGGGATAATTGTAACTGTATTGATTTGGTCTCCAAGTAGAGTCAGCATCACACAAAATTGCTAGGCTAATGGCTGGTTGAGCAAATTTGTCAAAAATTCGCAGGTTGTAAGAAAACATCCTTTGAGCAAAGGTATCTTCCGGTTTAGCCTGAACTTCGACATGAATCAACAGCCAAATTTCCTCTCCTTGAATTTGCCAGACTTTGACTAACTTATCTGCATATCTTCTACCAAGTTCAGCGTCCCGTGCTATTTGTTGAAATTCCTTATCGAGAAACTCATGGGGACGTTCCCAATTAATTAATGCTGCTGTTTGGGGGAAGAAAAACTGCATTGCTTGGGGAAAGTAGGCTTCTAAGATTTCTTTCCACGGCGAATCGTTATCGGCTCTTTCTCGTTCCTCGATCATCAGTTGATTGGTAAATTTATGTTCTTAATAGTAAGGTGTGAGCAACCAATATTTTTCAGTCAGGTTAGAAGTTCCTCTTTCGCATACATTCCCTTTAGCTTGTAAATAAGTCAAAATTAGACTTGATGCTTAAGATTGTTTTTGGTGCGATCGCTCATCGTCTTTCGAAAATTCGCCACAGTTATTATAATATTTTCACCGCAGACGACAGGGAGAAATAACGATCGCTCTCCACGGAAGTTTCATTTTTCTCCGAAAATAGCAAAAATTTTTCATCCAACAAGAGAAATTTGCTCTTGTTATTATTAATTTTTGTAAAATTGATGTCTTCAAGACTAGAAACCTGATATCTAGATAGCTAAACTAACAAACAGTGCATCTGTACTGTTAATTATTAAAAGTAGATGTGGCGCTATAGCGTGAATGATCCCAGTACAACTTATCCTCAAAAACTTTCTTAGTTACCGTGATGCAACTTTAGATTTTCGTGGTTTGCATACGGCTTGTATTTCGGGTTCCAATGGTGCGGGTAAATCTTCGCTTCTGGAAGCAATCACTTGGGCAATTTGGGGTGAAAGCCGCGCCACTGCTGAAGATGATGTCATCTATTCTGGCGCTAAAGAAGTTCGGGTTGATTTTACTTTCCAAAGTAACCAGCAAAAATATCGGGTGATTCGTACCCGAATTCGGGGAGGTAGTAGCGTTCTTGAATTTCAAATAGAAATCCCATCTGGGTTTCGCTCACTTACTGGTAAAGGGGTAAGAGCAACCCAAGATTTGATTTTAGAACATATCAAGCTCGATTACGATACATTTATTAATTCTGCCTACTTACGTCAAGGTCGTGCAGATGAGTTCATGCTCAAGCGCCCCACGGAACGCAAAGAAATTTTAGCGGAGTTGTTGAAACTCAATCAGTATGATGATTTGGAAGAACGGGCTAAGGAATCTTCTCGTCAGTTTAAAGCACAGGCAGTAGAGTTAGAGCGTTCTTTGGAGTCGATCAAAATTCAGCTGCAACAACGGGAGACAACCCAAGCGCAAAGAGTCGAGTTAGAAGCTGAACTCAACCAACTGCAACAGGTACAAGCCTTTGATAATATTCAATTACAAAGTTTGCAAGTTGTCCAGCATCAGCGCCAAAATTGGGAACAACAACTTAGTTTTGTAAAGCAGCAATACCAAAATCTTACCCAAGATTGCGATCGCCTCCAACAAGAACAATCAGCTATTGGCTCTCAGTTGTCAGATTTAGAAAAAATATTACACCAAGAAGCTGAGATTAAAGCTGGGTACGCCCAATATCAAAGTCTCCAATCTCAAGAAGAAGCCTTTGCTGCCAAATTTGAAGAATACACCCGCGCTGGGCAGACTCGCCAACAAAAGCAACAACAGCTTACCAAACAAATTCACGAAATCGAACGGCAACTGCAACAAGCCCAAGCGCAGTTAGAAGCTTTGCAGCAACAAGAGCGAGATATTCAACAAACTCTAACTAAATCGGGTGAAGTCGAAGCTGCTTTGGCACAATTAACCGCAGCCCGCCACCATGTTGCTCGTTTAGATCAACTGCAAATGCAAGTGACTCCGTTGTTGCAACAACGAGCAACTTTACAAAGCCAACTCGATCGCACTCATGCTGGTTTAGTAGCGCGACTCGAACAATTGCAAAGTACTGAGAACCAATTGCAACGCCAGCAGCACCGCCAACCGCAACTGCAACAAGCAGTGATGGATGTGGCAATCCAAATTGAGGAACTGGAGAAAAAGCGGGTTTATCTGCAACGAGTGCAGGAAAAAGGGCATGAAAGGCGACACTTTATCGAACGTCTGCAAGCTCATCAACGGGACTATGAAAAGCTATTGGGAGAATTAGAGCAGAAATTGCAAATGCTGCAAAATCCTGAAGCACTTTGTCCATTATGCGAACGCCCTTTAGATGAACATCACTGGAGCCGAGTGGTGGAAAAAACCCAGGCTGAGTTAGAGGATACCCAAGGGCAGTTTTGGGTAGTCCGGGAACAAATGGCTGTATCTGACAGAGAAATTCAGGTACTTAGGCAGGAATATCGAGAAATTTCTCAACAATTGGCGATTTATGATGGTTTACGCGAACAACGGGGACAGTTAGCGGCACAGTTAGAAGCCACAACTGATGTCCAACAACAGTTACAACAAATTGCTGCCGAAAAACAGCATTTAGAGCGATCGCTCCAAGCTGGTGATTATGCTCCCGATAAGCAAGCTGAACTCCGGCAGTTAGACCAATATCTGCAACAAGCTAATTATAATGAACAAGACCACGCCCTCGCCCGCAGCGAAGTTGAGCGGTGGCGATGGGCAGAAATTAAACAAGGGCAGATTAAAGATGCTACTAAGCGACAAGCGCAACTATTAGCCCGAAAACCAGAATTACAATCCCAAATTGCTCAATTACAAGTCAGAATCCAGCAGGATCAGACTGATTCTGAATGTGCTAAACAAATTGCGGCTCTTGAACGTCACATTACCGAAATTGGCTACAGTTCCGAGCAGCACAATAGTTTACGTGTGGCTGTTCGCCAAGCTCAATCTTGGCATTTGCGGTATCAACAACTGCTATCAGCCCAGCAGCAATATCCACAACTCCAGACGAGATTGCAAGAGTTAGAGGAATCCAGAAGCGCCAGAGTAACGGAGCGGCAAAAACTTGGCGGACAAATCGAAAGCATTATCCAGCAACTACAAGCAACAGCTAACCCATCTGCCCAAATTCAAGCTTTAGAGCAGCAGTTAGCAATCCGCAGACGGCAACTCGATGAGCAAATAGCCAAGTTGGGGCGTTTAGAACAGCTGGCGCATCAACTGGAAACGCTGCAAATTCAGTATGAACAACAGCAGCAGCAATTACAATCTTGCAAGCAGGAATATCGTGTTTACCAAGAATTAGCGCAAGCTTTTGGTAAAAATGGCATCCAAGCACTGATGATTGAGAATGTGTTACCACAACTAGAAGCCGAGACAAATCAACTACTTTCGCGGCTGAGTGGAAATCAGTTTCATGTACAATTTATTACTCAAAAAGCTGGGCGCAGTGCTAAATCAACCAAGAAAAATGCCAAGCTGATAGACACTCTAGATATTTTAATCGCCGATTCTAGAGGAACGCGATCTTATGAAACTTATTCTGGTGGAGAAGCCTTTAGAATTAACTTTGCCATCCGTTTAGCTCTGGCAAAATTATTAGCGCAACGGGCAGGGGCGGCGTTGCAATTGTTGATTGTGGATGAGGGTTTTGGTACACAGGATGCCGAAGGATGCGATCGCTTGATTGCAGCGATTAATGCGATCGCCTCCGATTTCGCCTGCATCCTCACTGTCACCCACATGCCCCACCTCAAAGAAGCTTTCCAAGCCAGAATTGAGGTGAATAAAACTCAAGAAGGTTCGCAGTTGAGTTTGTCAATTTAACAGGAAGAATTCAGGAGTCAGGCGGATAAATGGGCCGAATTCCCGCCTAATTCTGAATTCTGAATTCTGAATTCTTTATTCTTCTTCAATTGAATTTTACCCGTGCATCCAGACCATAGGAGCGAAGCATTTTGGTTAGAGTTTCGGCTTGTGCGCGATCGCTAAATGCCCCAGCATTCACATAATCTCCTAGATGGGATTGCTCTGTAACCGCATTGGGTATATATTGTTGCACCTTACTCAGAGTATCGTTATTCGAAATTGGCACTATTACTCTGTAAGGATTACTAGCAACTAATGTGTTGCCATTAGTCCCAGGTACAGCATAGGCATTGGCAGGAGGTAATACATAGCGATTATTTTCAGGTGTAGCATAGCCAGTATTAACAGGTACTAGATAGCGAGTTTCAGGTAATACAGAGCCATTAGCCTCAGTATAATTGCCCCCAGTTGAGCTATCCAATCCTAATGCTTGCCAAGTTTGCCAATCTACATTTCCGGTAGCATTAATTCGAGAATATTGCTGGAATGAAATCACAGATGCTCTGGTGTAATCACTGAAAAATCCATCAGGATTGGTATTAGAGAAACCCAACTGCGATAAACGCTCTTGAACTAATGCGACATTATCTCCGCGATCGCCTATAGTCAGATAATCTCTGCTCGGTTGTTGAGTAATAGATCCACCAGTTGAGACTCTACGCACTGCATCTAAAACTTGAGCATTGGCAATGCCGTTAACCGGAAGACGATAATTTCGCTGGAATTTGATCACAGCATCTCTAGTCATCGGGCCAATCTTCCCAGTAGGACTAGTATTAAAATAACCTAGCTGCTGCAAGCGCCCTTGTAGTTCTCTGACTTGTTGAGTTGTGAGACTTGATCTGGTCTGAGTCGGAGACGAACCTAGTAGTGCATTCCAAGTTTGTCGATTTACAATTCCGTTAGCAGCTATGCGATAATTTCGCTGGAATTTGATCACAGCATCTCTGGTCATTGGGCCAAAAGTCCCAGTGGCATTAGCATTCAAGTAGCCTAACTGTCGCAAACGCTGTTGTAACCTTGTGACGGCTGCACCAGTCTTGCCTTGGGAGAGAACAGGATATTGACCACTTGGCGATGCCTGGGTTGTGCTGCGCCTAAGCGATGCGCCACTAGAAGTTCTACTTTGACATGAGCGCTGCAAGGCTTGTTGCGTATTAATACCTACAACCCCATCAGCAGGTATTCTGTTCGCTTGCTGAAATTTAATGACAGCGTTTTGAGTCAGACTAGCAAACTTACCACTCACTGGGCCGTTAAAGTAGCCTAACTTTTTTAAACACCTCTGGCTACTGGTAACATCCGGCCCATTACTTCCGATTTTTTGAAGTGCTAAAGATTGCCCTGCGATACTCAGAAGCCCCGTAATTATTGCCGCAGACAAAAGACGCATCGCCGCACCGCTAGATAACTTTTTCCAATTCAAAAATTTGAAATTAGCTACGGTAGGAACAACCTTGACGCTTTCAGATGCCTCATAGACTGAGGCAAGCTTGGTTAAATAGCTATCTACCCCTGTTTTCACTTGCTTTTTTTCAAGTTATGACCATACAAGATTATACTGTTTTCTCTGTGTCATGTTTGTTATTTGTATGATTCTTTACAAGTAATTTTCAGAACAAGCAGGAGGTAGGGAAACTGCTCTGAACAAGGGAGAAACAAGGGAGAAAAATTAAAAGAGCCATCACGGTTCCAGAGCAACAAAATTTATGGAATTTTTATTGCTCTGTTTTTTGTGTATCCTCTGGTTTTTCAGGCTTTTGTTCATCAACTTTTTCCGTATTACCTGCTTTCACCCAACCTTCTTGTTCGCTATCTTCCAAACGGATCTTTTGCCAACCTTTATCCTTGCTTTCTTCCAAAATAATAATTTTTTGATTAAAAGCAACCCCACCAATTTTTTCAGCCTCTAGATTTGGTTGCGATCGCAAACTCAAGCCTTCAGCCCAACTAACACGCCCTCGGTAAGCTCCTGATGGCAATGCTTTTGGTGATGGGGTAGCCTTTGGTGATGCTGTGGGAGTAGGGCTTGAGCTTGGAGACGATTTAGTAGATGTCCCAGGTGTCAGGCTGGGTTTAGCTGCTCCAGGCTCAGTTCCTTTTGGAGCTTGGGCTTTCACCGAGGGGCTATCGTTGGAATAAACAGGTTTGGCAGGGGGTATGCCGGTGCGATTCATAAAATAAAGTGCAATTGCAGCGCCGCCACCTATTAGGACAGCGATCGCTAAGAAAATCCCAAGTATAAATTTTGTTAAGCCAGACAACATAGTTAAAACCCGATCGCCAGTGGTCAATAGTCAATAGTCAATAGTAATTCATGATTCACTGTTGACCATTGACTAAGCAATTATTAACTAACTGATTATTGTAGCGACTGTTGAAGCGTTCACGTAGTGCGCCGGAGGCGTTCGCTTAAAGGATTATGTTTCGATGCTAAACGCGCTCTCCCAGCCGCCGCCCATTCTTGAAGTTGCTGAATTTGCTCTACAGCAGTTCGCGCCAAGGGGATAATCTGACTTGCTGCTTCTAAAATATCGTCAGTAGCAAAGTCACGGTTTTGGCTAAATCCAATATGCATCGCTTCAATTAAAGTTTGCTCAATCTCTGCCCCGGAAAAATCAGGCGTTTCATAAGCTAACCTTTCGATGTCATAACTTTTCAAGTTATGGGGACGCAATCGGGATAAATGAACATCATAAATTGCTTTTCTCTCTTCTTGGGTGGGCAATCCCACAAAGAAAATTTCATCAAATCGCCCTTTACGCAGCATTTCCGGCGGTAGGGCTTGGATGTCGTTGGCAGTGGCGACGACAAAAACAGGTGAGCTTTTTTCGGCTAGCCAGTTAATAAAAGTACCAAACACACGGCTGGCTGTTCCTGCATCACCTTTGCTACCAACTCCAGCAAAGGCTTTATCTATTTCATCAATCCACAAAATACAGGGCGCGAGAGCTTCAGCTACTTGGATCATTTGCCGAGTTCGAGATTCTGATTCACCCACCAAACCACCAAATAATCTTCCCACATCCAGACGTAGTAAGGGTAAATGCCAGTGGTGAGCGATCGCTTTTGCCGTTAACGATTTACCAGTTCCCTGAATACCCACCAACATTAAACCACGGGGGTGCGGTAATCCGTACTGTCGCGCCTTATCAGTAAATGATCCTCCCCGACGGATCAGCCAGTCTTTGAGATTATCGAGTCCACCAATATCAGAAATTTGCTCAGTGGCGGGGTAGAAGTCCAGGATTTGGGTTTGGCGTATAGTTTGGCGCTTTTCTTCCAAAACGAGATCCACGTCTTCTGGTTGCAATTCGCCGTGGGTAGCGATCGCCTTTGCTAAAACCCGACGAATCCGTTCCATCGAAAGCCCTTGACAAGAACGCACCAAGTCATCTAAAACTTGGCCAGAAAGTGAATTACCAGTACTTTGTAGTAAGCGTTCTACCTCAGTTTTAATTTCTGGGGCGGCAGGTAAGGGAAACTCGACGACTGTCAGAACTTCGGTTAAATCGTCAGGAATGGCGATGCGTGGCGACAATAGGACAATATTTTTTGGTTGCGACTTGAGGAGTCGGGCGAGGTTGCGGAGTTTGCGAGCGATCGCTACATCATCTAAAAAGCGATGATAATCTCGGAGAATCAAAACTGCTGGCGCGGAAGCTGGTAATTTTTCGATAAATTCTAAAGCTTGCAGGGGGTTACGTCGCCCAAACCCAACATCATTAGGGTTTCCCTGGTAGCCATCGACAAAATCCCAAGTATACACTGGGCGATTACCCTGGTTGTTTGCTTCTTCCCGGATAGCTGCTTCTACCCGCTCCTCTTCATAAGTGGGAATATAAATTAAGGGGTAGCGGGCGCGTAGCAGCAGTTTAAACTCTTCACGGAAGTTCATATATAGCTGTTATTAGTTAGTTTCTCTTGAACGCAATGTACAACTTTCTTGGTTCAGAAAGCCAATGAGTAACCAGCAAGAACAATACAATATTGCTTTTCTCTTCAGCAACTATGCACAAGTCAAGATAACGCTATTCTCAAACAGACTGCTAAACATTTGGGGTTTATTGGTGTTTTAGCGCATCTTCATACAGAATCGGTATTAGTTTTAGTAAGTGATAAAATACAACAATTTTTGATATCTTTTAGATAGGAATATGACTATCAACTTCTACCAGAAGTATTTAATAAAATATAAAACAATAAGCCTGTGTAGACAGGCTTAGTTGGTGTAAGCGCAGATTTCAGTCTGACGAATTACCAAATTATTGTCCCGGAAGTTGCTTTTTCAGTGCTTCCAGAGATGCCCAACGGTTATCAACTGGCGTTCCAGGATTATCAGGAGTATCAACAGTACTACTTACAGGAATACCTGGACAATTGCGATCGCATAATTGGCGCTGAGGTACTGCCAAACACATCTGCTCATACAGCCATTCGTTGGGATAAAAATGACCATCGGGTGGCAGGGTTTCAAGCAACTCTTCCATAATCACTTCCCTTTCTAGGGGCAAGTCATTTACTTGATTTGCAGCTTCGTCTAACCAGATGATTTCTTTGGTATCAAGCCCTAAGCGGCGATTATATTGCTGCAAGCAGCGATTGCAGGTACAAGTAATAATTGTTTCTGCCTGAGCAGATACTTCCAGGTAAGTGCCATGATGCTGCACGCGCACATGACCGCGAACTGGTGTTAACGTTTCCAGACCAGGCAGAAATTCCTCAACTTGAACTTCCTCTGTCCGCTCCGGGGCTTTAGTTAGCTGCGGAATATAAATTGCGTCCATAGGATTTGTGAGACATCCTCACGAAAATTAATGGTCATTACCAGCAATAATACTGATACTACATTTTTATTTTAGCTTTTTAGGAACAAGAGAAATTTTGAAATTATATTGAACTTTCAATTAACTCCTAACCCCTGTACAGACGCGATTAATCGCGTCTCTCCTAACCCCTAACTTCTTCCAGCGAAGCTGGTCGCACAACCAGATGACGATGCGGTTCTTTACCGCGACTGAAGGTTTCCAAATCTCCAAATTCCTTCAAGAAGGTATGGATTTGTCGCCTTTCAGCAGAACTGAGAGATTTGATTTCCACTTCTCTACCAGAAAAGCGCACTTCATCGGCTGCTGCTTCTGCTAATGCGCGAATTTCGGCTTCTCTTTTGACCCGGTAGCCATTCAACTCAATAGTGTAAGAGGCTTGTTCCTCTGGGGGTTGGCTCAGGTTTAAAACCGAATTTGCTAGATACTGAATCGCATCTAGCACAGAACCATCAGTACCAATTAATACCTGAATTTGTTCTGTCGTCAAATTAGTTTGATCGATTGTCAACCAGTAATTATCTGGTTCTGGGGAATCGCTGTCTTGAGATTGGGTAGTTTCTAAATGACCCTGAATCTCAGCAGGTACTCCAGTGAGTTCCAGCAGGGTTTTTAACCACTGCTGACCTCGCTGCATCGAAATGTTGCTCATGATCCCCCTGTGGCCTTTTTCTTAGAACTTTTCGGTTCAAAAGGCAATGCTTTTTGTTCGACGACTGTTGCTTCTTTCTCCTGAGTTTCTACAATTTTTTGCAGTTCTTCTGGTAGAGGTTCGCGGGAGAGAAGATAAGTTTGTGCAGTTTGGAAAATGTTACCAATCACCATATACATCAGCACCCCGGCTGGTAGGGGGAAGAACAAAAACATCCCAGAAAAGATAACTGGAGTGATTTTGTTAACTGTATCTTGCTGCGGATTGCCACCACTGGAATTCTGCCCAGAAAGCATTTGGCTAACATAAAGGCTGATTCCAAAGAAGACGATCATGGCGACAATATCCCAGTGGATTGTGCCATCTGCATCTTGTGCGCCAACTCTGCCTAAAGCATCAATGAATAGGAAGCCTTTTTCTGCTGCTAGTCCAGGAATTGTTCCTTGAATGCTAACTTCTCCTGGCTGCAAGGCTTCTACATTGCCATCAGCATCAATTTTTATCCGATCTTCGCCTTTGGTTATTTTCCAATCAGGAGTTAGCTTATTTTCTGGGTGTTCTGCTAAAAGTACCTGAAATGGTTTGCCCTCAACAGTCTGATATTGGATCTTAGTTTGTTCTCCCACAGCTAGTTTGTTACCACTGGGAAGGATTGCAGCTACTTTAACGTGTTCCCCATCTGCAATATAAATATTTTGAGGAGCAGTAGCAAAGGCTTGCGGTTGAATTTGCTCGATTTGTTCTGCGGGAACGATTTGCAGGTTAACGCTGTAGTTTGCACTTGCAAAAGGTGAACCCCGCAAAGTGGCAAACAGCGCTAATAAAACCGGCATTTGCACTAATAAGGGAAAACAGCCTGCTAAGGGGTTGCCAAATTCTTTTTGGACATTGACCATTTCCTCCTGCTGCTTTTGCGGTTCATCCTTATAGCGCTCTTTAATTTCTGCCATCCGCTTCTGCATCAGAGGTTGTACAATTCGCATCTTCCGCATATTGCGAATTGAGCCAGCACTCAGGGGATAGAGCGCGAAGCGGACTATCAATGTCAAAGCAACGATCGCCAATCCGTAGCTAGGCACAATACCATAGAAGAAATCTATGATTGGCAGCATCACGTTGTTCGAGAGAAAGCCGATACCAAAATCCATTATTCTGAATTCAACCTGAGGTACTGTAAACTGACTGAATCTAATTTATCTAAATCATAAATTATGTGCGACTACCCTTAGCTACGGATAGCCGCACATGCCAAAAGTAGGGGAGTAGGGAGTGGTATGTATTTTTTGGTAAGTGCGAAGTTCTGAATTTTGTATTTTATCTGAGCAAATTCGGCATTCCCTATTCCCTACTCCCATCACTTATTAGCAGCTACCGTATATTCGGGATTTTTCGCAGCAATTCTTTCATTAATGTAGTCATAGACTTCCCGAAATTTGGGAATTGCACGTAATTCGAGACGACTGCCGTTTTTTAGGGTTAGTACCATATCTCCCCACAAGCCAATGCCACGGGGGATTGTGACAACTTTGACAATTTCTGAGTAAATTATGTCAGTGCGATCGCGCCCCTGCCAACCTCCGATCACGGTAACTCGGCGATCGGTGATGCGGAAACGCAGCCACAATGCTCTGACAATTGCCCCTACTGTTAATGGTATCCCGACAATGGTTAGCCCAATTAGCAGGTTGACAATTAGATCCCCAATGTGGGGGCCACCTTCATAATAAACATCTTCACGAATTCCCATCGAACACCTCAGCTTGTGCCAACAACTGCTCTAATTCTTGCAGAAATTGTGGGCTTACGCACTTAGATTCTGCTGCTGTAGGTTTGACAATAAACACTAATCGCCATCCTGGTGATAATTTGGGCAGCAAACCATATAAAGCAGAAGTAATTTGCCGTTTGATTCGGTTGCGAACCACTGCCCTTTTGCTGACTTTTGTGCTTATAGAAATGCCAATGCGTATGCTGGAAATATGCAGTGAGTCAATTGGTTGTGTAGTCTGAGTGGCAGTGTCCAAAGAAGGTTTTCTTGAAGACAACGGCTTTAAGGCTCTCAATGTTAAATAAGAGCCATTACGCCGAATTCCTTCCCGGAAAACTGCCTGAAAATCCTTGCGGGATTTTAGCCGATTTGCTTTAGGCAAAGCCACAGATACTCTTTTAGCTTAAATATGCCCTAAACGCTCAAACGGTGACGGCCCTTTTTTCTCCTAGCTCTAATCACGTTTCTACCATCTGGTGTCCGCATTCTGGCGCGAAAACCAGAGGTTCTTTTTCTCTTACGGCTAGTACCGCCTAGTGTTCTTTTCATACTGTTCTCCTCTTAGGTGATTTTTATAAAAACTCACAATCTCTAATTGTATCACTTTTTTAGTGAATTGGAAATTGGGCATTGGTTACACCCAATCAGCACTCTTAATTGATGCTCAAAATCCATGTTCCCATGTAGCGCAATAGTGGCACATCACCAGGGGAAAGCACTTGACAGTTAAAGTAGTAGACTCCGCCGAAGGATGGATTTTTCACGTTAGACAAGACTACCTCAACTGCGCTACCTGCTGGTACAGGCTCTTGAGGAAAAATATTAATCAGTTTACCTTCTTTGTCCCATTTCACCTCAGAAAGTGGAACTGCTTTGCCTTTGACTCGGACTTCAATTTTGTTCGGGTCAAAAGTTCCTTTGTAATAATTAGGGTAGGTAATGGCAAATTGACCAACAGCCAATTTCATTCTTTGGGCTGGAATCCTTAATATATATCGATCCCAGCCATTGGCTTGTCCACCAAAATCTAATCGGAAGGGCAGTTGATTTTCGGCTTTAACGCCACTAAACAGCGTAAACCCAGGTAAACTTTGTGCCCAAGTCAGGGCTGGAAATCCAGTCACTAAACAGCTAGTCACGGCTAAAGCGGAAAGTAAACGTCGCATAATTGAACTTCCTCTACCAAAAAATAAATCTGTTATCTAAAATAACCGTGTGTTAGTATTCGTTACTAAAGTTTACTACTCACTTCCTGACAATTGACGTTCAGTAACAACAAAAAGTGCCATCCTCCCTGATGTTTAGACAGCAGTAAAATTACTTAGCAATAAATTTTACATGCAACAAATTTACTTCATTACCCTTATAGAGTACTGATTTGATGACTAGGTTGGTCAAATTTTGAACTCAATAGAAACACCGTTGGGATTGGATTGTGTTTCTAAATATGTATAAGTGTATCTAAATTTGAGAATTTTGTTATAAAAATTGAGACGTGTCATCAGCGATCGCCAGTTAAGTTGGGCTAAATTGATTAAAATAAGTTGGATTGGAATCAAAGTCGTAATCATTAAAATTTGATTTGGAAATTATAAAGCCTTCAAAATTGGGTCAATATTACTCTATAAGACAGGAATACCAAAATTTCTCAATCCCGAAAATAAGCTGAAGATAAAGATGCAAAATTTGGGAATCAATTTAGGATGTGCAATACGTAACCCTGTTTGCAACTATCTGAAAATATGACATCTGCGAACGGCAAAGTCAGGCATTGCCTGGACAGCTAAGAGTGGGAGAGGAAAGTTTCAAGGTTCAATCTACAAGTTAAAGTCATAGCTGATGTTCCTGCCTAAGTACTATGAATACGGGATATCCCTCATCTAGACAATCACTTACTGGGCAGAGATTAGGTATTTATCTTCAGGAGATTTCATGAGAATAGCAGTTGCTAAAGAAATTGAAGTTTGTGAACGTCGTGTGGCATTAATTCCTGACACTGTTGCTCGATTGGTAAAGCAAGGTTTGGAAGTCTGGGTAGAAAAGGGTGCAGGAGAGCGATCTTTTTTCAGTGATACTGACTATGAAGCCGCAGGAGCCACAATAATTGGCGATACTGCCAAATTATGGGGCGAAACAGATATTCTTTTGAAAGTCAGCCCACCACAAGAACGAGAAGATGGACGTTCAGAAGTTGATTTGTTAAAAGAAGGGGCTGTATTACTCAGTTTCCTCAATCCTTTAGGAAATCCTGTTGTAGCACAGCAACTAGCAAATCGGAAAATTACAGCCTTGAGTATGGAAATGATTCCCCGTACTACCAGGGCGCAAAGTATGGATGCTTTGTCCTCGCAAGCTTCATTAGCTGGTTACAAGGCAGTATTAATTGCCGCAGCTGCATTACCGAAATACTTCCCAATGTTAACGACAGCCGCAGGTACGATCGCTCCAGCGAAAGTATTTATTATGGGCGCTGGTGTAGCGGGATTGCAAGCGATCGCCACCGCTAGACGTTTGGGAGCAGTAGTAGAAGCCTTTGATATTCGTCCCGCCGTCAAAGAAGAAGTGCAAAGCTTAGGGGCAAAATTCGTTGAAGTCAAATTAGACGAAGAAACCGTTGCTGCTGGTGGTTACGCCAAGGAAATTTCTGAGGCTAGCAAGCAACGTACCCAAGAAGTTGTCGCCGAACACATTAAGAATTCTGATGTAGTTATTACCACCGCCCAAGTGCCTGGGAGACAAGCACCACGGCTCGTCACAGAAGAAATGGTGGCACAAATGAAGCCAGGTTCAGTGATTGTGGATTTGGCTGCTGAACAGGGTGGTAACTGCGCCTGTACCGAACCAGGTAAAGATATTGTATGGAACGGTGTGACAATTATCGGCCCCATCAATCTCCCATCATCGATGCCAATTCACGCCAGCCAATTGTATGCCAAGAACGTAACATCGTTAATGCAATTGCTAATTAAAGACAAAGCTTTGCAGGTAGACTTTAGCGACGACATCGTTGATGCAGCTTGCGTTACCCACGCTGGTGAAATTCGCAATCAGCGAGTGCGGGATGCGCTACAAGCTTTGAGCGGCGTTGGAGCAGGTTAATAGCCAAATTACCATAAGGAGTTTTTCAAGCATGACAGAGGCATTACTTGCTGCTTTGTTTGTATTTGTATTGGCATCTTTTATCGGCTTTGAAGTCATCAACAAAATCCCACCGACTCTACACACGCCCTTAATGTCAGGCTCAAACGCGATTTCGGGCATTGCGGTACTTGGAGCAATAGTTGCTGCTGGTGCGAGAGACACAAGTGTGTCAGTAATTCTCGGTTTGATTGCTGTGGTACTGGCAACAATCAACGTTGTGGGTGGTTTTTTAGTGACAGATAGAATGTTGCAAATGTTCAAGAAGAAGGAGATTAAGGCGTGAGCGACTTTTTACCAACTGGCATTCAGCTGACGTACTTAGTCGCTGCATCGTTATTTATTCTGGGCTTGAAAAAGCTGGGATCGCCCGCTACCGCGAGGAACGGTAATATTGTAGCGGCTGTGGGGATGCTGCTGGCAATTGTGGCAACAATGCTGGATCAGCATGTGTTGAACTACGAGATGATATTGTTGGGCTTGGCGATTGGATCGGGAATTGGTGCGATCGTTGCCTACAAAGTCCAAATGACTGAAATGCCCCAAATGGTGGGTTTACTCAACGGTTTGGGCGGCGCGGCTTCGGCATTAGTAGCTGTTGCCGAATTCTGGCGGTTATTAGATAGTTCTCAGCCGATACCCCTAGATGTGAACATTTCCATGCTATTGGACGTGTTAATCGGTGGCGTTACCTTCACAGGTAGTTTCTTAGCCTTTGCCAAATTGCAAGGTTTAATTAGCGGTTCCCCGATTACATTTCCATTCCAGCAACCATTTAACCTCTTGCTTCTGGGTGCTTATTTGGTAGGCAGTGCCTATTTAATCATCACACCAGATAGCTTACCCATATTCTTGGGAGTGGTTGGCGTTTCATTAGTTCTAGGCGTGATGTTCGTCATTCCCATTGGTGGCGGCGATATGCCAGTAGTAATCTCGCTGTTGAACTCGTTGTCAGGTGTGGCGGCGGCGGCGGCTGGGTTCGTGGTGATGAACAATATGTTAATCATCGCTGGTGCTTTGGTAGGAGCATCTGGCTTAATCCTCACCGAGATTATGTGTAAGGCGATGAACCGCTCCTTATTTAGTGTGCTGTTCAGCGCTTTTGGTACAGGTTCTAGTTCTGGTGGTGGTGCTGCTAGTGGTGGTGCAACCGATCAAAGCGTCCGCAGTATCGATCCTGAAGAAGGGGCGATGATGTTGGGTTATGCCCGTTCTGTGGTAATTGTGCCTGGTTATGGTATGGCAGTTGCCCAAGCGCAACATAGCGTCCGGGAATTGTCAGATCAGTTAGAAAAAATGGGCGTTGATGTCAAGTATGCCATTCACCCTGTTGCTGGTAGAATGCCGGGGCACATGAATGTGTTGTTGGCAGAGGCAAATGTGCCTTATACCCAGTTGTACGACATGGATGATATTAATCCCCAGTTTGATCAAGCAGATGTGGCTTTAGTAATTGGGGCAAATGATGTGGTAAATCCGGCGGCGCGGAGTGATACAAGTAGCCCGATTTATGGTATGCCGATTTTGGAAGTAGATCGGGCGAAGCAGACAATTGTGATTAAGCGCGGGATGAGTACGGGTTTTGCCGGTGTAGATAATGAGTTGTTCTACAAGGATAAAACGACGATGCTTTTTGGTAGTGCGAAGGATATGGTGGCGAAGTTGGTTTCGGAAGTGAAGCAACTTTAAGAGAAACGAACCGCAAAGGGCGCAAAGGGCGCGAAGTAAAGAAAGAATTAGAGAGTTTATTTGCCTTGGGAGTGTGATATTCCCAGGGCAAGTTTTTTTGTTGGGAAATTACCTCATGCAAAGAATAGAAAGGTTATTTATTATAGATTTGATAATTTAGGAAAATTTTCAGTTTTATTATTTTACTTGACATTCTATCTATCCTCAATTACTTTTGACTAACAAATTTTAATTTTAGAAGTAAAATTACAGAGTTATGTTAGGTCAAGATTTTTTTAATGATGAGCTTCTTAAAAAAAGAGTTGATGTATTTTATGGATATGGTAATTATAAAGGAAATTATTGGTTTATTGGTATGGAAGAAAGAGGAGAAGACTTTCAAGATATTAATAAAAGAATAAATATATGGTCAAACAGGGGCAAATATGAAATAGATGATGTTGCAGAATATCATATAGATATGGGAACATGGGATGAAAGAATACAACCAACATGGAATAAATTGATTCGCATTGTATTGAGTGCTAAAGAAAAAGAGAATATTAATTTAGAAAATGTTCGTAAATATCAAATAAACGAATTAGGTAGAAAAGATAAAGAAACTTGTTTATTAGAATTATTCCCTCTCCCGTCACGATCTCTTAACGATTGGATCTTTAATCCTCCACATACTCAACTTTCTTTTTTATCTAATAGAGCTACTTATGAAAAGTATTGTCTTGAGAAGCGAATAAATTATATTAGTCAGAGAATAAAAGAACATCAACCTAAAGCGGTTGTTTTCTACGGTGTGGGATATGAGCCTTCTTGGAGAAGAATAACTGAAAAAATAACGGATGTTGAGTTTTCACGAACTTCAGAAGGTTTCTTAATTTGTAGCAGTACTAAAACTGTATTTGTTATGGCTAAACATCCTGTAAGTAGAGGTTTAACAAATGAATATTTCCTTCCATAATATTGGTAGATCAATTGCTGCTAAAATAGCGGAGGAATAATTATTTGTGTAGTTTGTGTTCTTTAAAAAAATGCTCGCCAAAACTCCTGTGATCGCCCTCCTTTTTCCTCTGTGTTCTCTGCGCCTGTGCGGTTCGTTAAAAAGAGCGATCGCTAAATCTCCACGGTGCGATCGCTCGGTTTATTTTCTAAATTTCTTGCCATTCCCTAGCATCAATAAAAATAGATAGATGTTTTTTATTGCTTGTGGCAATAATAACCTGATGACCATAATTAGCAACTAAAATAGATTGAGATGCCAAAATTACATCACCATCTAAAGCTTTATTATCTGCTGTAGATTTTCCTTGATTTCTTACTTGGGCCCATAACTCTGCTGCTTTCAACATCACTTCTGTTGTAATAGGAAGATAAATAATTTCTGACTTTAGTTGATTAAGTTTTCTAATTCCTGATAATTTATTTGCCCTTAATAATTCCCGTCTAAGTTCATAATCTATAATTTCTGGTAAAATTACTTCATATCCTCTCTCAAAGAGCGTATAAAATCATTCTTGACATTGCACAGCTAGAGGCGTTGCTTTTGGATTAGTAATTAATCCCACAGGTGCAGAATCTAAGATAATAACCTTACTCATCCTATTTTAAATAGAAATACCTTTCATAGATTCAATAATTTCTAAAGTTTGTTGTTGTTCTTCTTGTTCATTTAACTCATTCCATGACTCAAATAAATTTTTTACGTTTGTTTTCCTTTCTTGTTGTTTGACGGCATCACTATGATTAATTTCATTAAGAGCATTTTCCCAGTTATTTAATGATGTCTGTTTCATCGTCATACTTTGACGAAATAGACGTACAATTTGTAGTAATTCTGGTAGATATTCTTCTGGAGTTTGTTGAATTTCTAATAATAGTTCAGCGCGGGGTGTAGTTGATGATTGTGCTGTGAGCGGTTGATTATTGTTCATAAATACCTTGTAAGTAGATAATTTAAAAACACGAGTAGATATTAATCAGTTTTAACACTGGTAGTTATATTATATTTTAGCGTGAATAGCTATTTTAGTTTACTGAGAACGTCCCGACGTTTACATGGTATTTAACTGATCAAGAATCGGAATCGAGTGCGGCTATTGCCTAAGATAAAAAAGCGATCGCTAACTTTTTATTGAAATGCTTAGGCAAAGCCCGCCGCAGGCATCGTCCTCTTCTGTTCCTCTGTGTTCTCTGCGCCTCTGTGGTTAGTTAAAAAGTGCGATCCGATCGCATAACCTACTTCATTGAGACTAGCCTCTCGTGGAGGATGCATCGCCTGATATTTCCTTAACTAACTATCCCTTTTATCGGAATTTCTATCCAGAACTCACAGCCATTACCAGGTTCAGAAACACATTTGAGATTACCGCCGTGTTTTTCTACAATAATTTGGTAGCTAATAGATAACCCCAAACCGATCCCTTGTCCAGGTTGTTTGGTAGTAAAGAAAGGTTCAAAAATTCGCGATCGCATCATCTCTGGAATCCCACAACCATTGTCGGCAATCCAAATCAGAATACTATTCCCTTCAATTATTTCTGTACGAATCCAAATTTTAGGATTGTCAATTTTTTTTCCACAAGTTGCTGAGTTTTCTAGTGCATCGATCGCATTGTTGAGAATATTCATAAACACCTGATTCATCTGCGCTGCATAGCAGACTACTGGCGGCAATTCACCATATTCCTTAACTACCTCAATAGCAAAAGAATTAGTCTGTGGTTGCAGTCGATGTTGTAAAATTAGCAAAGTACTGTCTATACCTTCATGAAGGTTAACGGGTTTTATTCCTGTTTCATCAAGTCGAGAAAAAATTCGTAATGACAAGACGAGTTGAGAGATTCGCTCTGCCCCCATCTTCATGGAAGTCAAAATTTTGGGCAAGTCATCACTAATAAAATCTAAATCCATTGCTGCTGCTTGCTTTTGAATTTCTCCTGTTCCCTTTGGATATTGTTTCTGATAAAGACGGAGTAATTTAAATAAATTTTCGGCATGTTCAGTAACATAGATAATATTGCCGTAAATGAAACTAATCGGGTTGTTAATTTCATGTGCTACACCAGCAACTAACTGCCCTAAACCTGCCATTTTTTCACTTTGAATCAATTGGCTTTGAGTGTTTTGTAATTCTTTAAGAGTCTGGGCAAGCTCTTCTTTTTGACGTTGAGTTTGTTCAAGTAATTCCGCTTGCTGAAGTCCTACCCCTAATTGAGTACCAATTTGCATCAGCAAATCTACCTCATCTTCTTGCCAATCACGCGGTTTGAGATTTTGATAAGCTGCTAGTAATCCCCAAAGTTTCTCGCCCTGAAAAATTGGCACAATTATATATGCCCTAGCCTCCATTAGCTCAAGCAGAGCAATATGACAGATAGAATAATTAGCGCTGTAAATATCTTTAATAGCAATACTTTCACCATTAGCAAAGTTTCCACCTTGGGTTTGTTGTAAGTAATCATCTGCAACTACAGGTAAAATTTCCTTTACTGGTTTCCAACCTTGGGCTAAAGACTCAGCAACAAATTCGCCACTCCAATCAGTCCTGAATTTATAGATCGTCACTCGATCAACTTCCAATAGCCGTCGGACTTCTTCTGCACTGGTGGCAAAGATGGTATCAATATCAAGAGAGTGGCGAATTTTCTCCACTGTCGCAGCTAGGGCCTTCTCCCTTTCGGCTGCTTTCCGTTCTCGTTCGGCGGCTTTAGCCAGTTTTTGGGCTTGCACCTGCATCTGTTTCAAAGACTCAGCTTGCTGTAATGCTACCCCCAATTGAGCGCCAACTTGTGCTAATAAGTTGATTTCCTCATCTTGCCAATAACGGGGCTGGGAGTTTTGATAAGCTACTAACAATCCCCACAGCTTCTCACCCTGAGAAATTGGGACAAAAACTTCATTGCGTGCATACTTACCTGCTTGCTTTCCTTGCACAAGAACGCCTTCTGTCACAGGCTGCGGCTTAACCATTGGTGTCCAGCCATCAACAATAGAATCAGCGACAAACTCGCCACTCCAGTCAGGATAGAAGCGATAGATTGCGACTCGTTCCACTTCTAATAACCGACGAACTTCTTGAGTTGTGGTTTTAAAGATGGCTTCAATATCAAGAGACTGACGAATTTTTTCTACCGTGTTTGCTAATGCCCTTTGCCTTTGGGCAGCTTTGCTGATCTGTGCTGCTTGAATCTGCATTTGTTGGATAAATTCTGCTTGCTGCAAAGCCACACCTAGTTGAGTGCCAACTTGGGTAAGCAAGTAAACCTCATCTTTTTGCCAATCACGAGTTCCAGCATTTTGGTACACTGCTAGCAAACCCCAGAGCTTCTGACCGTGGTAAATGGCAATGATCACATAAGCTCTTGCTTGATAGATTTCTAAGATTTTAATGTAGCAGTCACTAAAGCCTGAATTGTAAATATCATTACAAATCCGGTATACTTCACAACTGCTAAAGCTACCACCTTCAGTATCTTGTAAGTAAGTATCAGCGACTGGAGGTTTAGCTAAATCTTTGGCGCTACATTCACTGACATTTTCACTCAATTCCGGCCGATGAAATTGTTCATCAATGAGGGAAATCCAACCCTCTGCCACTGATTCAAACACGAATTCACCACTCCAATCGGGATTGAAGCGATAAATAGCTACGCGATCAGCATTTAGCAGCTGCCTAAGTTCTGCGGTGGTTGTGTGGAAAATGCTTTTTAAGTCTAGAGACTGACGAATTTTCTCAATGGTAATGGCTATGGTTCTTTGCCATTGGGCTGCTTTTTCTCTGGCTTTTGCTTGTGCTAGTTCTGCTGATTGGAGTTTTACTTGTTCTAGGTAATCTGCTTGCTGTAAAGCAACTCCCAGATGTTCGGCGATTAATTGCACAAACTCAATTTCTGATGCTTCCCATTGCCGAGGGCTACTACACTGATGAATACACAGCAATCCCCATAAATCTTTACCTTTGATCAAGGGGGCAATTATATTAGCACGTACTTGGAATCTTTCTAAAATCTGGATGTAGCAATCACTAGCATTAACTTGATAAATATCAGCTATTGCTCTAATCCGACCTTGCTGATATAGTTCTGCGAACTCTTCACTAAAGCAGTGGTCGCGCACTTTGGCTGTTAGTGCCGAATCCCATTCTGCTCCCACATCTTCATAGATAAATTCCCCTTCCCATGCCAAATCGGGATAAAAACGAAATACGCCAACTCGATCGCTTTTCAGAAGTTGGCGAACTTCAGTGACTGTAATTTTGAAGATAGTTTCTATGTCTAGAGACTCCCGAATACGGGCAATAACCCCAGATAAGGCTTTTTGTTGCTCATTCTGACGCAAGGAGGATGTCACATCTGAATGAGATTCTTGCCGTTTTGAATTTGGTTCTATGGGTTGAGTAGTAGAGGAGTTTTCCATTCCCAGTGGGACTTTAAATATTGAAAGTCTTCTATCTCATGATTCCCGTTGCGATCGCAAAGGTAACAGTTCTTTCCTGAGAATGCCAAAAAACAATATAGGGACACGATAGTATCGTGTCCCTATAAGAACATTTTTCAACCACGAGAAAATTATCGCCGCTTGGGAGTGGCGCTGCGGTTGGTGCGTTTCTCTTCATCTCGGCGACGGCGATCGCGCCAATCTGCCACGGTTAAATAACCAATACCACCGGTGACTACTACAAGCAGCAGTACGGCAACTAACGCTAAAATACTCAAAAATGGACTTTCCACAATGCCTCTACAGTCCGTTACGTCCCCAAACTACCATTGCAATTGACCAAGTGAACACAACTAACAGCGATACCCAACCTAGTGTCAAAATCTCCATAGTCCCGCTTTTCAAATAATTACAAAAGGTTTCTAATATTTATCATACAGGGATTGGGCAGGCTGAGATTTTTTTATAAATGGCATTGTAACTTTGGCTGTCGATGTCTACGACGGGCTACGCCTACGCAAATATACACCATTTTTCTTGGTAAGCTAGCACTTCAAGCATTAATAAAGACGAATGTAAAAAAATAGCGATCGCGCTTTCCTAATAGATGCTTTGGGAATACTAGGGTTACGGGTATATATTCCAAATCCTACAACCCCTAGTATGATGCAGACATTTTTCAACTATCCTTTCCAATCTAATGGTTTTATTCCCCACGGACATTGTTATCTCTGGCAAACTGGATTAGTTTGGCTCCACATTATTTCTGATGCTACGATCGCTCTAGCTTATTATTCTATTCCCTTCCTACTGATTTACTTCATTTACAAGCGCAAAGACGTTCCTTTCAATGGAGTTTTTTTGTTATTTGGTGCTTTTATCATTGCCTGTGGTACTGGACACTTAATGGATATTTGGACGCTTTGGTATCCAGACTATTGGATTGCAGGTGGTTTAAAAGCTTTAACTGCTATTATTTCAATATACACGGCATTTGCGTTATTTTACCTCATGCCTCAAGCTTTGGCACTACCCAGCCCAGACCAGTTAGAGGCTATTAATCAAATACTTTCAACAGAAATTGTCGAGCGCAAGCGTATTGAGAAAGAACTACGTCAAGCAGAAGAAGTTGCTCAAAACTCCAGCCAAGCTAAGAGTGAATTTCTGGCCAATATGAGTCATGAACTACGCACACCTCTTAACGGTATCCTGGGCTATACACAAATTCTCCAACGCACAGAATCTTTAAGTGAAAAAGGACGCAAAGGACTCAGCGTTATTTATCAATGTGGTTCTCATCTTTTAACCTTAATTAATGATGTCCTGGATCTCTCCAAGATCGAAGCCCGGAAGTTGGAATTGTATCCTGTTGATTTCTACTTGCCTGCCTTTATAGATAGTGTGACTGAAATTTGCCGCATCAGGGCAGAACAAAAAGTCATCGCATTTCACATTGAAATCGATCCTAATTTACCAACGGGTATTCATGGTGATGAAAAACGCTTGCGGCAAGTACTGATTAACTTGCTTAGTAATGCCATGAAGTTTACTCATCAAGGCAGTGTCACTTTCAAAACTCAGGTCATCAATCAAGAATCAAATGCTAATGGAAAAACTAACTACAAAATTCGCTTTGAGGTAGTAGATACTGGCACTGGCATAACCCCTGAACAAGCCGAAAAAATATTCCAGCCCTTTGAACAAGTGGGAAGTCAGAAACGACAATCTGAAGGTACAGGCTTAGGATTAGCAATTAGTCAAAAAATTGTTTTGTTGATGGGTGGTCAAATTAAAGTGCAAAGTGAATTTGGCAAAGGTAGCACTTTCTGGTTTGAGGCAAACTTGTCAGAATCTAAAGACTGGGCAAAGGTTTCTAGAGTAGTTGAGCAGGGAACTATTATTGCTTATCAAGGAAAAAGGCGCACCATTTTGATTGCAGATGATAAATGGGAAAACCGATCGGTAATTGTAAATTTACTAGAGCCAGTTGGGTTTACTGTTGTAGAAGCTAGTAATGGTCAGGAAGCATGGGTACAGTCCCTAGCCCACAAACCAGATATGATTATCACTGATTTAGTGATGCCGATATTGGATGGATTTGAGTTAATTAGGCGTTTGCGTCAGTCCGGGCCATTTAAAGAGATTCCTGTCATCGCGTCCTCAGCAAGTGTATTTGCAGTAGACCAGCACAAGAGTATTGATGTAGGTGCAGATGCCTTTTTACCAAAGCCTGTAGAAGCTGAAAATCTGCTGGAAATGCTACGACAGTTTTTGCAACTAGAATGGATTTTTGACGCTAAGGTAGAGGCTATCAAAAAAAGCTCTAAAGATGGTTCTAATCAACAAAATGAAATGATTCATCCTAGCAAAGATGTTTTGCAAGAGTTACTCGAACTATCACAAGACGGCGACATTCAAAATATTTTAGAACTGGCTGAAAAACTTTCTGCATCTGATGAGAAGCTAAACATGTTTTCCCAGCAGCTCATGCAGCTTGCTAGTAATTTCCAACTCAAACGTTTGGAAACTTTTATTGAAAAATACATCAATTAATTTCAGTTAAATTCAAATTTCCAATTCATCATGATCAAACCCCTAAATCACGGATTTATTTTAATTGTGGATGATAATCCGACAAATTTATCTGTCTTGTGTGCAGCGCTCAATAGTGAGGGTTTTCGTTTTCGTGTTGCAGTGGATGGAGAAACTGCGATCGCCCAGGCTGAACGCAATCAGCCAGAGTTGATTTTGCTGGATGTACAAATGCCGGGTATTGATGGATTTGAAACTTGTCGTCGTCTCAAAGCCAATCCTGCCACCCAAAACATTCCGATCATTTTCACTACCGCCTTAGCGGATACGGACAGCAAAACGAAGGGATTTTCTCTTGGTGCAGTAGATTATATCCCTAAACCGTTTGCACAAGAGGAAGTCATTGCTAGAGTGCGCGTACATTTGCAACTCAAAAAATTGACTGAATCTTTGGAACAACAAGTTAGCGATCGCACCAAGGCTTTGCAACAAGCTCAAGTCCAACTGGTACAGCAAGAAAAACTATCAACACTCGGAGAGTTAATCGCTGGTATTGGCCATGAAATCAACAACCCCATCAATTTTATTTCCAGCAATATTCCACCCTTGGAAGAATATATTGCAGGAGTAACCGAGTTGCTCCTACTGTACGAACAAGAGTATCCTAACCCAACAGCTAAAATTACTACTGCGATTGAAAAATTGGATCTGAACTTCGTTCTCGAAGATATGGTAAAAATTGTGAACTCACTCCAGCTAGGAAGTGAACGAATTCAGGATCTTTCCAATTCACTCCGCAACTTCTCTCGCTCGGATAGTGATACAAAAATACCTGCTGATTTGCACCAAGGACTAGATAGTACACTAATGATTTTGCAACACCGCCTCAAAGCTAATGGCGATCGTCCCGGCATTGAAGTTATTAAAAGTTATGGAGTATTACCAGAGGTAAACTGCTATTTAGGGCAGATGAATCAAGTATTTATGAACATTCTGGCAAATGCAATTGATGCCCTTGATGAAGCTATAATGCAAGGCAAAATGAGCAATCTAATTCCTGAGATTAAAATTGCAACAGAAATAGATTCTGAACAATTGGTTATAATTCGGATTGCTGATAACGGAATTGGTATTCCTGAACGGCTTAAACAACGCTTGTTTGAGCCGTTGTTTACCACAAAAACCGTTGGGAAAGGCACTGGACTTGGCTTGTCGATTGCTTATGAAATAGTTGTAGAGAAACACAAAGGTGTATTATATGTAAATTCTCAACCAGGTAAGGGAACCGAATTTATCATCAAAATTCCAGTAGAATAGAAGCATTTAATTAATTACAAAGCTGCTCTAGCATTTATCATACTGGAGACAAGGAAAAATTTCTCCAATACCTAATCCCTAATTTCTATATAGAGTGAATCCAATTTTAGATCCTCAATTAATGGCAGAACGTATAGAATCCCTCAAAGCTGGAATACTGGGAGGTTTCTCTGTGTGTTTTGCTTTTGTACTTCTCAGTATTTTGAATACTTTTGTGCTAGCAAAGTATTTTCAGATCCTTGCAAGTCTGCACAGTGATATTAACTGGCACTTGTGGGTGAGTGGTGCGTTAGCAAAGCTTGCCGCCAGTTGCGGCATCGCAACTTTTAGTGGCTTACTATTTGGTGTCACTTACCGCTATATCATCCGCTCAGATAAAAATCCCCAACTTAAAGCTGGTGGGGTTCTGGCCTTTGGTTTGGTGCGCGGATTGACTCAGATAGAGCTTGGGTTGAATTCAGATATCACAATTTGGCCTTTTTTGGTATTAGCGGCAGAAAGTTTATTGTGGTTTGCGTTTGCTGCGATCGCTCTTGATCTTGCGATTAAACTCCGTTGGATTAAACCTTTTTCATCAATCTAAATTTCTTTTCTCTAATCTAAGTATAGTAGTCGCATATAGATCAATATGGTTCAAAGGCTAACAGTCTTTGTCAAAGTCATTTTTTAACGTAGACGCATTAGCGAAGCGGTAGCGACGTTCGCGCAGCGTCTCGCAGAGAAGGAGCGTCAGCGGCTTGCCGCAACCGCAGAGGCACAGAGAAGCCAGTGCGCCCTTGCGGTTCCCCGACTTGTAGCAACTGGCGCGACACAGAGAAAAGAAAGAGAAAGAAAAAATTACTTAACTAAACTGTATTGGCATATAGATGTGAAATCCTACAAGGGGTTGTGGCGCAAATAGATAAAAAGCTGGAAGCATTACGCTTTTGTAGTATACTTAATACAATTAGCATACAAGCACTGCTTGTGTAATATATTGTGTCAGTTTTCAAAAATAAGTATAAATAATTACTAATATTAGTTCTCAATATTTCTTCCCTAATATGCAAACTAAAATATCCCACTATTATTTGATAGTCGATCTGGAGGCTACGTGCTGTGACAAGAAGACTATTCCTCGTCACGAAATGGAAATCATTGAAATTGGTGCGGTGATGCTCAATCGAGCAACATGGGAAATTGATTCTGAGTTTCAGCAATTCATCCAACCTGTGAGACATCCACAACTGACAGATTTTTGTACCGAATTGACTAGTATTCGGCAGCAAGATGTTGATGAAGCACCAAAATTCATTGAGGCAATTTCTCGATTTAAACAATGGATTTATTCATTTCCCAATTATATTTTTTGTTCTTGGGGTAATTACGATAAAAAGCAATTTATTCAAGATTGCGCGTTTCATAATTTTCCTTATCCTTTTACTTCAGAACACATAAATATCAAAGAGAAATTTTCAGAATATCTTGGCGTATCTAAAAAATTTGGTATGGCTCAAGCTCTTAATGAGCTAGGGATAAAATTGAAAGGTACACATCATCGTGGCATTGATGATGCTCACAATATTGCATCTATCTACAGACAGATTAAAAGCACCAAAATAAACTGAATAATGGAAAAGTCGTAACATACCATTTTAAAGTATTGCGGTAGATTACGAAGATTTTTGCTACAAAATTATTTCTAGTCAAAAGGATTTTTGGAGGAACCTTTTTTGTTATTGGGTAAGTATTCAGAACAATTCATAGCTTCTCCGGTAAGAACAATAGAAGGATTGACTGCACATTTTAGATAATGATTATTTGAATAAAATCGACACTTTTTACAGGGAAGTTTGTGTAAACCGTTAATAGAAATAACCATTTTATCATCTAAAAATGCCCGGATTTTTTGCAATATTAGAAAAAAAACTACCCAACCAATTAGAAAGCCAACAGGAGATAAGGATATCGCTAGATCGGGGATGCTTAATTCATTCGTTTGTGCTTGTTCATTTCTTGCTTCACTCAAGTTTCCTTGATGTAAGTTAGTATTGGCTACTACAGTTTTTTGCAAAATTAGATCGTGATACATATTATTTACCTTTTCCTATATGTATTTACTAACTTGATTTTTGATAGTCGGCTAACTAGAAATTTAGAACCATAACAAACTTAAAAATTATCCATATTTGTTCATACTAGATATGTAGATATCAAAAAGCTTTGAACAATAAGGGTATTTATGGAGTAGATTGTTTCATGTGTATTTTAATTAACTAACAATCACTACACAACTGTCAGTAGCACATATTTTAATGTTTACAATGGTTTAATTATAGGTTTAGCAAAATAAGACTTCGCCTATATCTGCCAAGAGTTTTGCTTGTTATTTTAAGTTATATACCCAAGGGAAGAAATTAGAGAATGAACTTATAACTGCATATTTCTATGTTAAGATAAACATAAAAATATTCTTAAAATTTTATAGACATTAAAGCTGTATCACTTTCCAGTTATTTTTTTTATAAAAATCTTGAATGCAATGATGGTTGTATTAGAAATTTATTTATTAGAGATTTGTCGCTGGCAATGGAGATTTTGGGGTGTGTTAAATAGCCCGATACACTTGTAGTGATTAATTCTATTATTTTGATAATTTTTTGCTCTAATTACCTGATAAAGTAAGATATATATCTGGATTAAGTGGGCTATCAAAGAATAGTCTCTCATCAGATTGCAAGCCAATAATATTGATTTTGAGGCTACAATTTATGATAAGATTTTTGCGAAAAAAAATAGTTTTTTTCTTCACAACAATTGTGCTGGCAATTCTGCTAATTTCTCATCAACCAGTACTAATAGCTGAGGCACAATCTTCTACACCAACACCAACGCCTGCTAGGTCATTTCCCCCTGTAGCTTATCCTAATAGGTCACTAAGCGCTTTCCCTGCACAGCTACCACCATTGCCTTATGGTTATGGGGCATTAGGAAAAGCTATTGATGCTGAAACGATGAAATTGCATCATGACGCACACCACGCTACCTACGTCAAGAACTTAAATGATGCATTAAAGCAGTACCCAGATTTGCAAAAAAGAAGTGTTGAAGCTTTATTAGTGGATTTGAACAGCGTACCTGAAGATATTCGGACAAAAGTACGTAATAACGGTGGTGGTCATCTCAACCACACGATTTTTTGGCAACTGATGAGTCCCGACAGTGGTGGACAACCAACGGGAGCGATCGCTCAAGAAATTAACCAAACTTTTGGCAGTTTTGATGCCTTTAAAAAACAGTTTAACGCAGCAGGTGCCGCTCGCTTTGGTAGTGGTTGGGTTTGGCTAGTACGCAATCCTCAAAATAAACTCCAGATTGTTACTACAGCAAATCAGGATAATCCAATCATGGATGGTTTCTATCCGATTATGGGTAACGATCTATGGGAACATGCTTATTACCTTAAATATCGCAACCGTCGGGCTGAGTATTTGAATAATTGGTGGAATGTTGTGAATTGGCCGCAGATTAACAGGCGATCGCAACTTTCATCACAACAACCTCGTTAGCAATACCATCAGGGATATCAAACCGCTTATAGAAATTCTTTATAAAGCTACCTCTAGAGGTAGCTTTATTCATAGCACTGCTACTCCTCTACATTCTTTTTTACCAGATGTCTAATTATGAATTACGGATTTTTAAAGACCGATGTTTAGAACGAACTATGTATAGTAGAACAATTAGCAATACAAGCGCTTTGATCATTGATGGCTCCACTACCTTCTTCACTTCCGTAGGGGGTTTAGGAGTAACATTACACGGAATCTCAATTATCTGTGTGTGATCGGAGCCACTACCACTAGGAGTCAGATCACATTCGCCTTTGCTGGTGAGAGACAAAGGTGTAGGTGGAGGTGTAGGTGTAAGTATAGGTGTATTTCCTTGAGAAACAGATGGTTGACCTGGAGAACTATCGCCATCCATTAATAGAATCATCGCTATAACAAGCGCTCCAATTCCTAGTGGCCAGAGTGGAAAGGAATCAGGACTATCTGCTACGATGACATCTCCCTCAGAGCCAGGGATATCAAAGGCTATTGTTTCTCCATCCAACGGTACTGGACTGTCACTAACCAACATATCTCCTGGGATATCTTCTCCCAAAAGCTGATTAAATTCTTCTGGAATCGCGTTGTTGGGTCGTCCGAGTTCCCCACCATCTTCGGAGTATGGATAGGATAGTAGTTCAAAAACCCTCTTTTCGAGTTGGTTTGAATCCCCAGAATTCAACGCATCTAAGCCTCTAGAGATTTTATTTATATAAAAATTCGTCATCTCTGGCGACAGACCTAAAGATTGAATTTGCTCCTTAATGTTAGAAATTTTTGAGGCTTCTTCAAACAGCAGTCGTCCGTATGAGAATTTCAAGTCTAGTAGTCCATCACGGAGGCTGACCGAGTTATTGCCTCCTGAATATGGAGACCAGTAAAACTGGTTTGTTACTAGTCCGAGTCCTTCTACTGGATTGCGACCAAAATGTTGTCCAAGAAGGTATTGAGAGCTATCCATGATTGCGGGGGATTCGTTTCTCCAAAAAGAGGCGAAAGGTACCGCAGAGAGATTGGGATTGTTACCGTAAAAGCTAGCGAAATTCTGGAAATTTTTCTCCCCACCTGCTGCTCGAATCAGGAGGTTTTGATAAGTACTCCCACCGTTTAATTCCACTAATCGTTGGATTACCGATCCAGTTTTATTGCAGGTCAGACCAAATCCCACATTACATCCAGGAATGACTCGCATCTGGTTCAAATTCTGGTTATTGATTTGGTACTGGAGATACTCAGACTCCAATCCTTGTTGGATACCATAGCGTCCAATATTGAGTTGTGCAAAAGCAGACTGACACGTAGTGAGTCCGACTGCAAGAGATGAGAATGCGATCGTTGCAAAACGAACCGCTTTCGATATTGCAATTCTTTGAAAAATTGATTTAGGCAAGATGCACCTCCAGTAAACGACAGCAATTTAATTGGGCTGGGAATTCGGTATTGGTTCTTCTCCCCAATCTCCAGTCCCCAACCCTCAGTCACCAATCCCCACTTCCAAATTCAACTCTTAGGTAAATAAATGTTGATCGTGATTCCAGTACCTTTAAGATTTCCTGATGAGAGTGTGTGATATAAGACCATTCCCCGATTTGGTTGATCAAAAAGAAACGCACGACGTGTAGGTTTGATCTTCCCTTGCTTCACTAAAGAAACGAAAGCTTCTAAATATCTACGTATACCTTTGCGGTTCTCTTGAGTCGTATTCAGATGATGCTCGATCAGCATCATAAAGAAGTTCAAGCTACGATTTTCTTGCCCCTGAATCAGACTGCCCTCATCTAGAAAGGAACTTGCTATGAGCCTGTTATCAACTCGTTTAACCTTAAACAGAGTAAAGTAACGCCCTTCTTTTTTCGGATCGTTCGCATAACAGACCCAAGAACCCTCTTTATTTTGAGTAAAACCTTGTTCAGCAAGGTAAGAAAGCAAAGAATTATTGGCCTTAGCCTGTGGTGGAGGTAATAAATCTTCAATGGGATCTAACGAGCAAATCCTCTGTGTTGTTTTCCGTTGAGACACAGCAGCAGCCTCCTGGATACGGAGGCGCAGAGGCTTTTCGGCAGACATTGCCATGCTAGACATTGCAGCCAATACAGATGCTTGGAGAGCGATCGCTCCAATTAAACGAACAATGATATTCATGTTTTACCTGTTACTTTTACTTACGTTGTCAATAATCAAGTCGTTACTAAATCAGGATTGATTTAGCAGTCCTAAATCATTTGTTAAATTTAAGTGTTTGCCTCATTTGATCGAGGTCGCTTAAGTTTTCACCAGTCAAATAGGAATTTTATATATAGGTAACTAAGCACAAAGATAATCAGTATCTAAAGAAAAGACACAATCTTAATGTTTTCTTGGCAACAAAAAACGTGCTTTCTGTTACTTTTATGTATACAAAAAACCCTTGACATTGCGTCAACACTTTTATATTTACTGTTGTCTAAATTTTTGCCGATGCTAAGAGGTTTTTATGCCTTATTCGCTGGCTATCATGATTCCTAAAAAAGGGCTTTTTTAGCTCTTTAGTATCTTATATAAGCAGAGTTTCAAAAGCTCTGTGCTTTGCACATTGCTGCTTTTGGTGATTTCCTTGCTGGGTTGAATAACTTTTTGTTTTTTGGAGGTAGCACGCCTAACTAGCTGTTTCAGCATGGTCGTAAGTTGATGTATAAATAATATCTCCTGACAGTAAAATAATATTACCATGAGCTTGAGACATGCAACTGTATTGTGGACAGTTATCAAAGTTGTACACAGTGAATCGTAACTACCTCTCTATGAAATTTCATGGCAAATAGCTGAGAGTCAAAGTCCATTTACTTATATATCGTTAGTATTTTTAAAATATAGTACTTTTGTTCTGAGACTAGTCATTTTTTTGTCTTAAATATAACCTGTATTTAAAAGGCATACGTATATCAAGCTATTCTTATTGCTAGATAAGCTTGATTATCTGAACTTTAAGCTAGAAGCGATGCCTGCGGCGGTAAACTACGCATCATATCAAGTCTAAGTAATTAATTCTGATTCCCACAGCAATTGCACCCCTCACCAATGCATCAAGAGGATAAAAAAAGCGTATCCTTGACTACAATTAGGATATTAACTTGGTATTTTTACAAGCCTTGACAGTATGAATGTGGAATTTTTTAACAGGATTCCTTTTATGCCTTTAGTATTACTATGGCTAGCTTACACTCTCCTAGGATGGTATCTTGCTGCTAATCATATTGTTTGGTTAGTAGGAGCTTTTGTTGCTGCTATGGTTATAGTTATTGTGCGAAAGAGTACTTCTTGGTTAGAGCGTTTAGTTGAATTTGGATCTCAAACTTTAGCTGTCATATTATTTTTAAGTATATCAATTGCTTTTGTAGCAACTTGGTCGCTATTATTAAGGCTTTTTCTCATACCTTTAGCAACTACGCTTTTAGCTGATTTGGAAATGCGTTTTTCTGGCTTTAACAAGCTAGATTCATTCTGGATTTTAACAGTCATAGCAGTATTAGGTTTGGTTATAGGTGAATTAATCGATATTCTACTTTTTCCCAGTAATAGATACTAAAGAATTAAGAGTAAAAAGAGATTATTATGATTTATTACTCGCTAATCCCTACTAATCTCAAATTTTAGGTGATTACTAGATCATCTAGCTGCTTATCGAAGCAACTCACGATTCCCCACTATTAGTCAATCATTCTCTAGATTAATTTGATATTCTTTCCACCTTGCTATGAACAGCAAAATTGAAGCGATCGCTGTAGGTACATTGATCTGAATGTGGCGAGATGGATATTACCGCTTGAAGACATATTACTAATGATTGTCATTTTTGAGTCACATTTGTTTTTGGCGATTATGTTTCTCAGATATGGCAGCTAGGAACGTTTTCGTCTTCTATTTATGCAGCCATCGCGATCGCACTTTTAACTGCTTTGAACATCATCGGTTTGCAGCAGGGGAAGTGGACGCAAAACTTATTAAGTGCAGCAAAAGTTCTGGGTTTGTTGCTGGTAGTGATTCTTGGGCTTACCGCCATTCCTAATTCTGCCCTCCCTGTAGAATCTGCATCATCAGGAACCTGGGGATTAGCGATGGTGTTTGTGTTGTTGTCTTACGGCGGTTGGAATGAAGCGGCTTACATCTCCGCAGAAATTCAAGATGGACGACGTAACATTGTGCGATCGCTAATGTGGAGTATTGGGATCATCACAGCCATTTATTTGCTAATCAATCTGGCTTACCTACGGGGACTAGGATTAGCAAACATGGCCCAGTCGGAAGCAGTAGCCGCAGATTTAATGCGCTCTCTTTGGGGCGCACCGGGAGCCTTATTTATTAGTGTATGGATTGCGATCGCTACTTTAGGAGCAACCAACGCCACAATCTTTACTGGAGCGCGTACCAACTATGCACTGGGACAGGATTTTTCGCTATTTGGTTTTATGGGACACTGGAAACAGCGTCCAAGTAGTCCCACCTATGCCTTATTCTTGCAAGCAGCGATCGCTTTAGCACTGGTTTTTTTAGGCACGCTCACCCGCAAAGGCTTTCAAACAATGGTGGATTACACCGCCCCAATATTTTGGTTCTTCTTCTTGCTTTCTGGCATATCCCTGCTGGTATTGCGAATCCGTGAACCCCACATAGCACGACCATTCCGTGTGGCTGTTGAAAGAACTCAAACCTGGTAGTCGCATTGTCTCCCACGCCTTCGATATGGGCGATTGGAAACCACAGCAGACTCTAAATGTAGAGGGAAAAACTATTTATTACTGGGTAGTTCCTGAACAAGTACCAGCGAATTTGCGATAGGAACTAACCAATTCGTAATTCGTAATTAAGAGGCATCAGATTTAAGTTGAGTTTCTATCTCTTGGATCTGTAGCCTAATTTTTAAGAATTGATTTCTTGAAGAAGAATTCAGAATTCAGAAGTCAGAAGTCAGAATTGGCTAAACCTTAGCTATCCGCTAACAGGAGTCAGAATCAAGACGCTCGTTCCTTGCTCATAGCGTTGCTATGCCGCAGGGTTTACGCTACGTTATCCATTAGTCGCACAGAATACCCAACTGAATTCTGGCTCCTGACTCCTGAATTCTGTTTCGATAAATTAAAATTTTTTAACTTTAAATTACCTCCATTGGGGGTTGACAAAACAATTTTAGATATTTAAAAGAATAATCTAAAATTCAAAATTGTTTGACTAAGTTCAAATTCAAGCAAGGTCAGGAAATATGATAGGGTTAAAGGGGAAGAATGCTTTAATTACAGGTGCAACTTCAGGAATTGGTCAGGCGATCGCTATCAGACTCGCTCAAGAAGGGTGCAACATCGCCATCAATTATCGCAAAAGCCCAGAAGCGGCGGTAGACACAGAAGAAATGGCATTGCAAAAAGCCTGCGGAAATATCGAAAATTGTGGTGTGAAGTCACTACTGCTTCAGGGTGATGTCTCTCAAGAATCAGACATTATCGAGATGGTCAACACCGTAGTAAAGGAATTTGGCAGTTTAGATATTCTAATTAACAATGCTGGGATTCAAATAGAAAGTCCATCCCACGAAGTTACGACAGCAAACTTTGACCGAGTAATTGCAGTCAATCTCCGGGGTGCTTATCTCTGCGCCCGTGAAACTATTAAACACCTCCTATCTCTAAATCGTTCGGGGGTGATTATTAATATTTCCAGCGTTCACGAAATTATTCCGCGACCAATGTATATCAGTTATTCCATTAGCAAAGGTGGTATGGAAAACCTGACTAAAACCTTAGCTTTGGAATATGCTAACCGAGGTATTCGTGTCAACGCTATTGCCCCCGGAGCAACAATCACACCAATAAATCAAGACTGGATAGATAACCCTGAAAAAAAGGCGATTGTGGAAAATCACATCCCAATGGGACGTGCTGGCTCTTCAGAGGAGATGGCAGCCGCAGCAGCTTTTTTAGCTTCGGATGAAGCCGCCTATATCACCGGACAAACGCTATTTGTAGACGGTGGATTGACTCTATATGCTGACTTCCGGGAAACCTGGTCAGCTTGAGAAAGAGGCAAGGGAGAAGGGAGCAGGGGAGCAGAAAGGGGATTCGCCAACTCTTAGAGAAGCTGCACCAGCCAACGGCAGAGCTATGTGACCACCCCTGTTGCGTTAGCTTCCGGTAGAGTACGAGAACCACGCTTGGTTGTTGTGGGGGACTCAAACCCATTTTCTGCTCCACAGATGGAGAAAGAGGTCATTTTGCCCTGCCTTTTTGTTGAGTAAGGCTGGCGTACTTTCCATAATTAAGCCGATACATACCATTATTAGTGGAATTAAATGCCCATGACTAGCACCATCGATAAGAACAGTCAACTGGAAGCAGAAGCTTGGGAATTATTGGAAGAGTCGATAATTTATTACCAGGGAAGACCCATCGGGACTGTAGCCGCCCACGATCCGGAGGCAGATGCACTGAATTATGACCAGTGCTTTCTCCGCGATTTTGTCCCTTCTGCCTTGGTATTTCTCATGTATGGCAAAGCAGACATTGTGCGTAACTTCTTAGTAGAAACACTGAAATTACAAAGTCATGAAAAACAGATAGACTGCTTTGAACCGGGAGCGGGATTAATGCCTGCCAGTTTCAAAGTACATTCTAAAGGGAATGAGGAATTTTTGGTCGCTGATTTTGGTGAACTAGCGATCGCTCGTGTTCCCCCGATTGATTCTTGTATGTGGTGGATTCTCTTGTTACGAGCCTATGAAAAAGCTACAGGCGATTTGTCACTAGCGCGTCAGCCAGATTTTCAAGCCGGAATCAAACTAATTTTGGATCTTTGCTTAGTACATCGGTTTTCCATGTACCCAACAATGTTAGTTCCCGATGGCGCGTTTATGATTGACCGTCGTATGGGAGTCTACGAACATCCTCTAGAAATTCAGGTGTTATTTTATGCGTCCTTGAGGGCTGCTAGTGAATTGCTTTTATCAGATGGAGATGGCGATACTTACCTCGGCAAAGTCAATAGGCGATTGGGGCCTTTGAAATATCATATCCGCAACTATTATTGGCTAGACCTGAAGCGATTGGGGGAAATCTATCGTTACAAAGATAACGAATTTGGTAAAGAAATTGTTAATAAATTCAACATCAACTCAGAATCAATTCCTGGTTGGTTGACCGAGTGGTTGCCAGAAACGGGAGGATATTTAGCGGGAAATCTGGGGCCGGGACGGATTGATTTTCGCTTTTTTGCTCTGGGAAATCTGATGGCAATCTTAACTTCCTTAGCAAGCGAAAAAGAATCTCAAAGCATTATGAATTTATTCGCCCAACGTTGGCAAGACTTGATCGGCTATATGCCTGTTAAAATTTGCTTTCCCGCAATGGATGGTTTAGAGTGGAGAATTGTTACAGGATGTGACTCTAAAAACAGGGCTTGGTCTTATCACAATGGTGGCAACTGGCCAGTTTTACTGTGGTTATTTGCATCGGCGGCGCAGAAAGCAGGTCGAACAGAACTTGCTCAAGCAGCGATCGCTATTGCCGAAAGGCGTTTATTGAAGGATAAATTCCCTGAATACTACGATGGCAACAATGGCCGTTTAATTGGCAAAGAAGCCAGAATTTATCAAACTTGGAGCATTGCTGGATTGCTGGCTGCTAAAAAGTTTGTAGAAAATCCAGAGTATTTGGAACTAATCAGTTTTGCAGAGGGTCTTGAAGTCCCAGGCTGTAGCCTGTAGGTATTTAGCGGTGTCATTATCAGGGTGTCTCTACTAACTATTTCTCCAGTCCCCCCTAGTCCTAGACCTCTTATTTAATCATGAGAAGGGAAAAGTAACCTCAAATTCTCAAAGACTCGATAACTGATACACTATATTGTAAGAGGTATCTGAAGTGTCATACTTAGTAATATCATCAGATAGTCTTTGCATCCTTAACACGTTTTAACGTGTATAACACATGAAAACTACTTCAGATTTAATTCCAGAATTTGAAAAACTATTCAGACAAAAATTACAACTAAATAATTGTAAACTCAGAAAAAAAAGACAAGAGAATAATTACGAAATTATTACTCCAGCTAAAGACATTTTTTTGATGTATTGGTCTGAATTCCCAGAAGTTAGCTTAATATACCAGGCTGTCGGGGTACGTACTCAGCAGACTAGTGTTTATGAACGTGCTATCCGCTTGCACATTAGTTCTTGTTTGAGTAGTATTCAGGAAAATCCTACCTCTGAAACACCATTATTGGTGAAATAACTAATACTTAGATAATCCACATAATATTTACTAAACTCTCGCCAGTTTTTGTAATATAACTGACGAGGGTTTTTCACCTAAAATCTGTTGATCGTAGAGATAAAAATGCAATCTGAAAAAAATCAAGATCCAGATCAGCTAGATTATAAAACCTTGTTAGCCAATGCAAAGCAAGCCTTAAAACTTGAATATCAGAAATCAGCCGCTTTAGCGTCCCAACTGCAAACCATAAAAACTCAGTTAGAGCAAGTTCAGGCTGAAAATAAAACTCTCAGGGAAAGTGCTTATGAAGATGTAGTTAAGCACTTTGAGGCGCGGACTCAAGCAGCAGAAGCACTCGCATTAAAAACAGAAGTACACCAAAAATTCCTTGAAGCCAATGGTTGTAAGGATGATGAGAGCTTTGATACTCTATGGGATAACATTAAAAATAAGATTCAGATCCAAGACGGCGAAGTGAGAATCGTTGCTCAAAATGGCACTCCCAAATTCACCTTAACGGGTAGCATGATGACTTTGAGGGATTTTATTCAATCCCTCAAGAAAGACCCAATCTCGGAAAAATTTTTCTTGAGCTAGAGAGCCAAATTAATCAAAGGCTTTCGCTACAAGTAGACTAAAAATTGTAGCAGAAAGCTATTCATCTTCGTCTCCTGGCGGTCTTTCGCTCTCGCTTTGTTGGGCGTTCCACTCCAAAATAATGCGTTCCAACATCTCAGACTGCGTACAGCTATTAACATCCGCATACATTTTAATCAACTGCCTCACTTCGGGACTAATGTGACGGATCTCTAGTTGGTTATTTTGTAGCATGTCCATTAACTTTTAGTGTCTATTACATTATGTTGAACCATTAAACTATGTCTGTTGCAATAAATTTTGTTAATGGCGATCGCTCTTTGTCCCCTGCTATGTAATTATTTTTACTTTATAAATAACCTCTTAACCAGGTGGGGCTGCTTCTTCAAAGGGACGGATAATTGCAGGTGGTGGTGTAACTTCTGGTTTAAAAATTCCCTGTAAGGCTTGTTCTAAGGTTTGGGCCATGACAATCCGGTTTTCGTAAGCCACAACTACCCGTACCAGAGTTGGTAGACTATTCTGTGTGGCTTCTAGATAGATTGGCTCAACATAAAGCAGCGATTGCTCAATGGGAATTACTAATAGATTGCCTTGAATGGCTTTCGATCCTTGGCGATTCCACAGGGAAATTTGCTGAGAAATTACCGGGTCTTGGTTAATCCGCGCTTCAATTTGCTCTGTACCGTAGACCAGCCTTTCTTTTGGAAAAGTATATAACAATAACTTCCCGTAATTAACACCATCCGATCGCGCCGCTAACCAAGCGATTAAATTAGTCCGTTGTCTAGGAGTATAGGGTAGAAACAGAATAAACTCTTCTGTACGAGAGGCTGGGCCAACAACAGGTGCAGTGGGTAGACTAGTAATCAAATAGTATGGCTCTACCGGACGAGTTTCACTGCCATAGATTTCATTAGGAATCTGCCACTGGTCTTCCCGATTGTAAAATACCTGGGGATCGGTCATGTGATAGGTCATCAACCGCTCAGATTGAATTTTGAAAAAATCCACCGGATAGCGGGTATGACTGCGGAGATTAACAGGCATTGTACTGAGCGGTTTAAACATTTGGGGAAATATCCCTGACCAAGTGGCAATGATTGGATCGCTCTTATCTGCAATATAAAAATTGACACTGCCGTTGTAGGCATCAATCACGACCTTAACCGAGTTACGTATGTAGTTGATACCGTCGCTGCCAGTGTCTGAGTAAGGATAGCGATCGCTCGTCGTGTAGGCATCAATAATCCAGTAAAGATAACTGGGATTACTCGGGAAATCTTCATTAGCAGCAGCAGCTACTAAATAGGGATCGCTGTCAAATTTCAAAAAAGGTGCGATCGCTTGAATTCTTTGCTTGACATTTCGCCGCAGTAGCAATTTTGTCTCTGGTAAAAAGTCCTGCGTCAGCACCATCTGCCAATCTTTTAAATGCATGGCAAATAACCACCGTCGCCATGCTGAACCGATTTCCACACCACCCAGACCATCGTAAGAGTTGTAAACATTGTCGCTACCACTGGGGTAGTCTAACTCTCTAACTCTTGTGTTAGTCATTACGTAAGTATTGGCTATTTCACCGTAATAAATTCGGGGTTGACCAATGGGAATGCTTTTACGAATAGCTGCACTAGAAGTTGTGAGGGCACTACTATCATCACTAATATCTTTGACAAAATATTCTGGTAGTCCACCAGGCCCAACTGTATTAACTGGGCTAACAGTAAACCCAAAACCGTGGGTATAAATTAAATGGCGGTTAACCCATGTTTGAGCTTCCTGTGGTACAGCATTGTAGTCTAATTCTCGTGCAGCAATCAGTACCTGCCGCCGTTCTGTAGGTTCAGCGAAGAGGCAGGGGGCAGGGGGCAAGGGGCAGGGGGAAATTACCCCTGACTCCTGTCGTGGAGCAGAGCGCAACATAGGTCTGAGTCTCACACTTCTACTAAGTGGCTCTCGTGCATAGCGGGAAGCTAGCGCACCTGAATTATCCCCCTTGCTCCCTGCTCCCTGCTCCCTTGCCTCTTGTTCAATTGCCTCCTGCTTAAGTTCTGATGACTTTTGAGGCGCTGATGGTCGGGGTGAAGTTATATCTGTTTTTAGAGTATATCGATCAATATCGGCATCAGGGAACCGATAATACGGCCGAATTTGTTGCAGTTGACGGTTAGTTTCTAACAGTGGTCGCTGATCCCAAAGGCGGATATTCCGAATTGTCAAGTCATTCTTTTGAATATCAGCTTCAGTCAGTGTTCCTTGAGGGTTGAAGCCTGTGGAATCGATCGCTTCTAAATCGAATGCTTGGCGAGTCAAGGCGATAGTACGTTGAATGTAGGGTTGCTCTCGCTGCAACTCATTAGGTTGGACAATTAAATATTGCACTACCGTTGGTAAAACAACGTCAGCCGCTACAACTAATACTAAATAAATCCCCAACCCGTAAAATACCAAGGAACGATACCGAGATTTGGGTTTCCAGAAAAACGTTCGCCAAAGTAGGTAAAAGGCGATCGCTACTGCCACAACACATAAAAAGGTATAAGCTGGCAACTGGGCTGTCACATCTGTATAGCTAGCACCATAACTTACACCACGGCTAGAATACACAAGTTCATAGCGACTTTGCCAATAACTCAAAGCCACTACCAGCATTAATAAACCACCCATACCGAATAAATGACGCTGCTGCTGGGGCGAAAAACCAGGAAAAATCCCCTGGCTTAAACTATCCGCCGACAAAAGATAAGTAAGGGTAACGGCGACGAAACCATACAAACATAATCCCATCAGCCAAAGCTCTAACAGTTCCCAAAGGGGTAAAGAAAATATGTAAAAGCTGATATCTCGACCAAATAAAGGATCAGTGCTGTTGAAAGGGGTGGGGTGGAAATATTGCAGCACCTTTGGCCAGTGTTGGAATAGGATGAATGCAAAAATGGGACTGAATGTAATTGCGATCGCAGTGAGTAAAAATTGGGGATAGATTAAGATTGCGATCGCTACTCCCCCAATTAAACCGAGATACCAAACTTGAGAGAAAATCTGCCTCAAAAGTTGCCAGATTGTCTCTGGTCGAAATAGGGCGGGAATGGGTAAAATGCCCTGATTAACTGGAGAATGCCAGTAAGAAAAAGCAATTTGACCATAGTGAACCAACATCACCCCGATCAACAAGCTCAATATCAGGGTTAGGGGTAATAACCCGCGCAATCTCAATTTTTTAAAGCGTTGCGGTGTAAGTATCCGGGTTTCGTCGCGTCTTAAATAATGAGGGCTGAGAAAATTTGTTAATTCACTCGTGAGTTTTGCTTCCTCACGCTTAACTTCCTCAATCTTCAGAGACTGGGAATATTTTAGCCGTTGTGCCAGACCCAGATTTAGCAGTAGATAGACAGCAGTTATCCCAGCTACTGCTACCCACAAAACACCACGAGTCATCACCCTCAACAAAAATACTTGGAGGTAGCCGACTTCCTGAAACCAAAAAATCTCTGCTCCGACACGGGAACCGAGATCCAACAGTAACCCCAGCCCCAAGAATAAAATTAATAGTCTAAAGCCCCATTTCAAGATCATTCCTTGGCAGCCAAACTATCTGCAAAGCCAAACTTACCGCATCAACGAAGATATTTGATGCTTTCCCAAAAATTATTACTACTTTCTACGATAGCTGAATTCAGCGATACCTTAAAATTTCTATCCGAAAGTCAAAGTTTAGTTTATGCACTTTACAAAAGAATCATGTCATGTATAAACGTAAACAAGGCGATGTGCAACTTATTCTTAGAACCCCACTTCCATTTCTCTCCCCGAAAGGTCGAGAGGCTTTGATTGTTGCTCCCCAACGCTAGCTCTTAAGGGGCTAGGGGTTAGGTTTGAAAGAAAGTTGCACACAGCGCTAAATAGCTCGTTTCAGGTTTTATTAATCATTCTTTGATAGGAAATACACTCAGGCGCTAGGGGTAATTCATGTAGATGCAAAGGGGTAAGCCATTTCGGTGAACGGGTTCTTTGGCATCAAGGAACTGGCATTAGCATACTCCTGCGCGTAAAGCTTACCGATTGCCCTGACGACAAATATGATTTTAAAAATCATCCATATTTGGTATTTCCTATCATGCGTAAGTATTATATTATTGTTCATTTTATGCAAATAAATTCTTCAAAAGGTATCGCTTAAGCACAACTTTTTTCAAATTATTTAAATTCTTCAATACCTGATGAGGTAAGGAAATTGGGGATATGTATAGGTTCTCAGTGAGATTAATTAAGAACAGAGATAATACTGCATGACTTAAGATGAATATATACTCCCATTCAAATGGATTCCCAGTATGCTCTGTTGTGTGAATCCCGATTGCCAAAAACCCCTAAATCCTGATAAAAACAACTATTGCCATAGTTGTAGAGCAGAATTAATACCCCTGCTGGGAGGTCGCTATCGTCCCACTCAGGTGTTATCAGATGAGGGCGGATTTGGTAGAACCTATTTAGCAGAAGATGTACACAAGCTGAATGAATGCTGTGTTGTTAAGCAATTTGCCCCAAAACTTCAGGGGACTGGGCCACTAACAAAGGCCATTGAACTATTTAAACAAGAAGCAAGCCGACTACAAGAACTCGCCGAACATCCACAAATTCCAACTTTATTGGCTTATTTTGAGCAAAATAGCTATCTGTTTTTAGTGCAGCAATTTATCGATGGGCAAAACTTGCTTAAGGAATGGGAAAGGCGCGGAAACTATAGTGAAACACAGATTCGTGAACTGTTGCTAGATTTACTGCCCGTACTGAAGTTTACCCATGTGCGGGGAGTGATTCATCGGGATATCAAACCACAAAATATTATTCGTCGTCAAAGTGACGGGCGATTAGTGCTAATCGATTTTGGAGCCTCTAAGCAGCTGACAGCAACAGTGCAGACTAAAATGGGTACTGTTATTGGCTCACACGGTTACACTGCACTTGAACAGATGCAAGATGGTAAAGCTTACCCAGCAAGTGATTTATTCAGTTTGGGGGCAACTTGTTTTCATCTACTGACTGGGGTTCGTCCATCTCAACTGTGGATACAACAAGGCTATAGTTGGGTTGGGTCTTGGCGACAATATTTAATCAGTCCAGGTAGGGATGGGGTTTCTGTGTCTATAGAGTTGGGTGAAGTTTTGGATAAGCTGTTGCAACTAGATATCCAAAAGCGTTACCAATCGGCTGATGAAGTCATCACTGACTTGACACCTGGGCTATCATCATCTTCATCACTGCCCATAACTCTACTTACACCAACATTTGCGTCTACTCCAGCAAACAAAAAGCCAGTTTTACCAAAACTAAATAAGACATTAAAAAGTCAACTGCTGTTAATTTCTAGCATTGTGGTATTGGGATTGGGGGGAGTTTGGTATTTCCAGACTCGTCCCCATACTATGAGCGAATATTCTCCGTCTAATTCTCCGCCTAGTTCTTTGCCTATTTCTTTGCCCTCAAAAAGCGATTTTCTACCCAAAGCCTTCAAGGGGCATTCCAGCGATGTGAATTCTGTAGCTTTCAGTCCTGATGGCACAACCCTTGGTAGTGCCAGTGATGATAAGACAATCAAGCTATGGAATCTGAGCAGTGGAGAGGAAATCCACACTTTAGAAGGACATTCCACTTGGATTTGGACTATAGCTTTCAGTCCTGATAGTAAAACCCTTGCCAGTGGTAGTGCAGACAAGACAATCAAACTGTGGAATGTGGAGACAGGAAAGTTAGTCCGCACCTTAGAGGGAAATACCGACGGAGTTACTTCTGTAGCTTTCAGTCCTGATGGGAAAACTCTTGCCAGTGGTACTGCTAGTAAGGATATAAAAATCAAACTGTGGAATCTGGAGACAGGAAAGTTAATCCGCACTTTAGATGGACATACTGATGGTGTTTCATCTGTGGCTTTTAGTCCTGATGGCAAAACCCTAGCTAGTGGTAGCTGGGATAAGACAATTAAATTGTGGAATCTAAATACAGGTAAGGAAATCCGCACTTTAAAAGGAAATGCAGAGTCGATTCTTTCAGTCGCTTTTGCACCTGATGGTGTTACCCTTGCCAGTGGCAGTAAAGACAAAACAATTAAATTGTGGAATCTAAATACAGGTAAGGAAATCCGCACTTTAAAGGGACATAAAGATAAGGTTAATTCTGTTGCCTTTTTGCCCAGTGGAACTCAAAATGGCCTTACCCTTGTCAGTGGTAGCAGTGACAAGACAATTAAACTGTGGAATCCTTTAACAGGTAAGGAAATTCGCACTTTAGATACAGGTTCTGGATATATTTATGCGATCGCCATCAGCCCCGATGGAGAAACTATTGCTGGTGGTGGAAGTGGTGAAAATATTCTCAAGATTTGGCAGCCGATTCACTGAAAAATGCAATGATTTTTAGAGCAATTGATAGATAATGCAATACAAGTTTTAGTATAAATATTAATTATGGGTATGCACATTTGCAGCATCAAATTTCCACACAAAAATGCCAAGTAAAATCTATAAAATCATCCCGCATTTATTTATTTAGCCCACCACTGAACAGAATTAGTGTATTTTCTGCCTTCAATATCAACATCTGTCATAGCTGAAGAGGTAATTTTTTCTTCTGTGATCGAGCTGGTTTTAATGCGATCGCTGACTTTATTATTGCCTAATTTAATAGGCTTGGTAATATAATCTATACCAAAATGCTTATTTAATCGATTGCAAATGCATCTTTAAGTTGATTTATATTTGCAGCTAAAGATTGATGCTGGCGTTGTCAAAACTTAATATGCTTTAACTATTAGTTGTAGCAATTCAATTGAGGAATGTGATCGTGAAACGCTTTAATGTCTCCAAAATTCTAGGAAGTACTGTTCTAGCTCTAAGTTTGGCTACCTTGCCCACAGTTATGCCCGCTTCTGCTCAGACAACAACAGCTCCTGATGGTACTGCTACAAACACTACTACAGACCGCCCTGCTACCGATCGAAATTATCAAGATGGGGATTGGGGTTTGTTGGGCTTGCTCGGTTTATTTGGTTTATTGGGTCGCAAGAACCGCAAAGCTGATGATAATGTAGCTTATCGTGATCCTAATGTGGTCGGTTCCCCTGGCTCCCGTTCTAACTATTAATAATAAGTTGCATTCTAATTTTGCATAATTCTTAAAAATTATTACGGGTAAAGCCTGCATCAGCAGGCTTTATTTGTATGTTTACATAAATCCAACCTTTGGGGAGTAAGGACGTATCACAATACTTGTCGGTTAAGGGGGAAAGGGGAAGGGGAAAAGGGGAATAAAAAACCTTTAACCTTTTCCCCAAACCAAATTCTGAGTTTAAAATGCTTAACCGAGTAGTATTGGGACGTATCAAGTTTCCTTGGTTCAGTTGTTAATTAGGATTTTCCAAAAATAAAATTGGCGAACAAAACAGCACCATTAAGTTTCTAATTTTAGCCAGTTTCGTGCAAACTTAGTAAAGTTAGTTAGTGGTCATTAGTTATAATTTAAATAAAAATGGAAGATTCAGTATTTATTATATTTCTTTCCTTTGGATTTATTTGGGTTTTGATGGGAGTTGTAGGTTGGATTGCGTTTCTAAAATCTGAGGGTGAAGAAATTAAGTTTGGAAAATGGGGACTGATAGTTGCTATTCCAATCTTAATTCCAATAATTTTTACTTTGATTATTGGTGTTCTTTATCATAGATAAAGACAGTAATTATATCGTAATATTATGTCAACCGCAGATAAACCTAAGTAGTTCGCTTGTGAATTGCACCCCTGACCAAAATCACTGTACTTTCTACACCAGAGGCGATCGCTTCGGGAATATTACCTTGAATTGCCTGCTGCAATAATCCTTCGCGTGATGCTCCCAAAACTACAACATCGTAACCCTCGGTTTTCACTAGGTTAATCACACCTTCAGCTACTGAATCAGCTTGCACTGGGAGCGCAACTACAGTACTAGATAATTTTTGCCGTCGCATCAAATGGCGAATAGCTTGTTCTGAAATTGACATGTCCGGCTTGAATTCAAATGGCTTAAACACCTGTGTCAAGTGAATTTGCGGTTCATTCCCCAATGTAATTAAAGCAGGTAATAACTTAATCGCTAGCGGAGAATTGGGGCCACCAGCCATTGGCACTAGCCAACGGTTAAAGGAGTGCTGAGTGGGGAGTGGGGAAGGTGGGGTCCCCTCAGGGGATAAGGGGTAATGATGAGTAGTGCCTAATTTTACTAACACGACTTCGCAGGTGGCTTGGCGAATTATGTTGTCTACAACGCTGCCAAAAATCCGACCAGGGGTAGATGTGTTACCTTTCCATCCCATTAAAATTAGGTCGATGTGTTGTTCGTTGATTGTCTCTAAAATTGCTTGGGCTACATCGTGGGTAACTCGAATCTGCGTGTGCAAGGGGATTTTCCACTTTTTTGCTAAGACTTCCGCCTGTCTTAGCAAGCGGCGACTTTTTGCCGTTCTTACTTGTGTTTCTGATGGGGAACTGTGGCGGGGTATGAGCATAACTTGCACGCAATCTATTTCATAATGGCGATCGCGGGCAATAGCTGCTGCCATTTGTAATAAAACACCTGCGGTTTCGGGATTAGCTACTGGGACTAATAATCTACCGCTACCGGTGCTAGGCGATCGCGTTTGGTAAACTATGTATGAAGGTTCTGGTTGCAGCTTAGGAGTTCCATTTCCACAATTGAGATGATCTGCTTCCGCACGAATAATATCTGCACGGGTAATAATCCCGATCAGTTTCCGTCCATTCACCACTGGTAAGCGACTGATTTGATAGCGATCGAGTAAATACAACACATTACCCAGAGTGTGAGTCGGTGTCACCGTCATCGGGACAGGTGTCATAATTTCTTTTAAGAAAATATCGGCTAAATTGCGTTCGTGGAGCGTGTGCTTTGCACTCTCGCGAATTTTCAGTAAATCTGATTGCGTCACAATCCCTACTAACTTGTTATCTTCTACCACAGGAAAACCGCGATGATGGGAACGAGCAAAGGCCTGCATTGCTTCTTCTAAACTCATCTCTGCATCCAGAGTTTCCACTCGTTCTTGCATCACATCTTTTGCAGTTAACTTGGTTAATGCGCCCTCCATCGGAACTTGTTTGGTGAGAATAATTCCTTTTAACTCCAAAAGTTTCTCATAAAGCGAACCGGGGACTACCTTATCCGCAACCAGATAAGCTGCTACAGAAACAATCATTAAAGGTAGTACCAGATTGAAATCTGTAGTCATTTCAAACACAATCACAATTGCTGTGATTGGCACTTTGGAAACGGCGCTAAAAAATCCACCCATCCCCGCTAGGGCGTAAGTAGTCGGAGAACCAACTCCAGTGATATATAACTCAGCTACACCGATGATATGTCCTAAACAAGAACCCAAAATCAGACTGGGAGCGAATAATCCCCCCGGCGCTCCCGAACCAAATGCTATGAGTGTGAGGATGAATTGGGCGGTAAAGGCGATCGCTGCTAATGTAGGTTGTGAACCTCCAGTAATTAAGGACTCCCGTAATCCTGTATTATCACGGAAGGATGCAGGGAGCATAGCTACGACAACACCAGAGATAAATCCAGCTAAAGCCACTCGCAGGGGTAAGCTAATATGTAATCTTCTATAAAATTTAATACTAAATATTAAGCCGCTATGAAACAATGCACCCAACAATCCTGCCAAGATACCTAACAGTACGAAAAAGGGAATTTCTGGGATAGAAAATTGGCTGGAAGATTGCGTTAATTGCAGGTTAAGGTCAAAAGAGCCACCACCTAAGAGGCGGGATATCACCCCACCAATAAAGGAGGCGATAATGGCAGTTCCCAGAGTCAATCCTGATAAATCTTGGAGTAACTCTTCAACGATAAATAATACACCTGCGATCGGAGCATTGAAAGCAGCAGCCAAACCCGCACCCGCTCCTGCTGCAATCATTTGCCGTCGATGATCTGGGGAAGTGGGAACCCAACGACTCATCCCTGCTGCCAAACCTGCCCCTACTTGGACAGTAGGGCCTTGCCGTCCTAGAGTCATGCCGGAACCGATGGCGATGATGGCACTGAGTAACTTCACACCTGCCACCCGCCAAGATAATGTCATAGGCACATTAGCGAGGGAAGCTTTGACTTGCGGAATACCGCTACCAGAAGCCTCTGGTGCCAATCTATCCACCATCCATCCAGCGAGAAATCCCAGAACAAGACCAATTATAGGTAGTACCAGCCATGCCGGGAAAAGATGGGTAGTATGGACTCGCCATGTCCCCAGCCATCCCGATCCTACTTTCAGGAACACCGCAGATAGGGCAGCAACCAAACCGATAACACAAGCTTCGGCGATCGCTAAACCTCTTCTAGGCTGCCACCAGGTGCGAAAACGCTGATTCATACCAATTTTGGATTTTAAATTTTGGATTACAAATCTTTCCTAAAAAGCTGTTTAGTGGAATCCTAGAGGATGGTTTAAAAGTCTATCTCAAGGCCCAGATCCCCGACTTCTTTAAGAAGTCGGGGATCTTGTTATTCACAAATAATTTAGGATCGCTGTACAAAAGCACTCTCCCCAATTACGAATTAAGAATTATTTAATTACTTCTCCCCGTGGTAGATAGCCCTTCTACTATCAGAGATGGAGTATAACAAGAACCATTCCAGTCACCATCATTGCCTAGGGCAACCAATTGCTTCAGGGCTGTGTAAACATTACCTGCAACCATAGTATCCTTAACGCGCCCAATTACTTGACCATTTTGGACGCGGTAGCCTAAATCGACATTGATCGAAAAATCTCCAGAAATACTGCCACCATCACCAAGCATTTGATCCACAATCAAGCCATCATCTAGTTGTTGAATCAAATCTGGTAACGATGCCGAACCTGGCTGGATGAGAAAATTAAATAAACCAGGGGTGGGATAGCTGCCCAAACCAGGGCGAAAACCATTTCCAGTAGTGTCAGTACCCAGTTGGCGGCCGGTGGTGCGATCGCCATAGAAATGCTGTAAGATTCCGTTTTGGATAAATACTAAAGATTGAGTCGGAGTACCTTCATCATCAAAAGGGCAACTGTAAGGGCCAGCATCTGGATCTTGGTAAAGAGTGAGACTGGATGCAACAACTGGGTTCCCTAAACGTTCTGCCCAAGGTGAAGATACTTCTAAGACTTGCTTGCCATTCAAAGCGGCTTGCACAGTACCCCAAAGCATATCAGCAGCTTTAGAAGTGAACAAAATCGGCACACGACCAGTAGGGGGTGAGACATTTTCTCTGGCCCAAATTAGCCGTTGTAAAATTTGGTTAGCTAATCTTTCAGGGTGAAGTTCCCCCCGCTTGGTTTGACCATCAGCAACACTTAAAAAATCATCACCACGTACCCATTCTGCTGATACATAGCAGTTGAGGGTAGTATCGGTGTAGTAACAATCTAAACCTTTAGTGTTGACTATTCTGGTAGTTTCAATATCACATTCCCAGTCACCATTGCACACAACATCGGGATAGACATCGCGGATGAGTGCGATCGCTTCTTTGCCCCAGTCTACCAAAATCTCTATCGGTACACTTTCTCCTAAATCTGGGTAGGAGGGCTGAAAGTTAGAGCCTAATTCTACAGTTTCCGGTTCATTCAGGTGGCTTAATGCCAGAGCTTTTTCCACCATCACTTCGGCTAAGACAGAACCGTAAGCCACCGTCAGCCCCGGACGACCGTTTCGCCAAAGCCGTAGTGCTGTACCTTCAGATTGGTTGGTTTCTAGCTGTTTGAGTCGGTTTGCCTCAAAAAACACTGGACGAGAAAGCGATCGCGACTGATACACCTCAGCAGCTTCTGCTCCAGATTTTATAGCTAGTTCCAGCAACTGTTCGGCTAGTGTATCTTGTGACAAATTTTCAGAACCCATGACCCTTAGTGAATTGTGGATTTTGAACCGCATATGAGCGCACCTTGGAGAAAGTGCGATCGCTAAAAACCAACGATCGGGCTTTCTGCCGATGGACGCAGATAACTATCCAAAAATCATCAGCGTTTCCTTACAGTTACGATTTGGAACCGCAGATCAAAACTGATGAACGCAGTTAATTATCCCAAATCATTGTCATGTCTCAACGGATCTAGTCATTTGTCATTTGTCATTTGTCATTGGTCATTAGTCCCCAATTCCCCATTCTCCATTCCCCATTCCCAATTCCCAATTCCCAATCCCCATCTTCAAAGATTAACCTCTTGCAATAGCCAAAAACCAGCAAAAGATTCTGCTTTGGGATCAGACTGTATACCAATAAAATGCACTCCGTTAGCTTTTTGCTTGGCTTCTTCAAAACCTTTGGCCTCTGCCAAAACTTGAGGTTTTTTGATATTTGCCACAATCCAGCTTTCATTAACCCCCGTTTCTAAAAGCAATCTCGGCTCTTCACTGGTGTCAAATCTTAAGAAAGCCAACTCCAAACCAGACATCCAGCCAGCCAAGGGTAATGCTCTCGGTGAGAAAATCAAAATACCAGGAATACGGGCTTCGGGTGAAACTTTCACCAATTCTAAAGGGAAAGCTTCACCAAAGCCAATTTCCCACTCTGGCATCTCTGCTAAATCCGCAGCATCCAAGGTAACAAATACCCACTGTTGCCCTTCCAAAGCATCTGGTAAACGTTGCGGCAAAGGTTTCTCCAAGCGGACTGAGGGATTAGTCCCCCCTTGATACCCTGCCTCTTGAGGATACACTTCCTTCATCCGCTCTTCTAGCCATTGGTTAAGAACCAAAGTACGGCGACTAGGCTGGGCGGGAATGCCTATATCTTGGCAGGCTTTAGTAATCATGTTGTTCATTTGGCGGCGGAAAAAGCGGATTTTAATTGGTGCTTTTCCAGCTTGGTTAATAGCCTCTTGCAATGCTGTCCGCAACCAGCCCGAGTTTACCTGGGTACTGGGACAATATTGAGCATAGCGAAACAAAGAATCTGGTTTTGTGCCTATATCCAAGGGGCTTTCGCAGACCAAGACTTCCCAAATTTTTTTCTGATTATCGTCCAAAATCGGACGGGAGTAAAAATCGATTTCCCAAATACTGCCCATGTTTTGCGGTAAAAATCTGGCTGTTATGTTTTCCTGATATGTAGATCATACGAGTGTTGGGGCAGCATGGAGCATTGGGCATTGGGAACTTGTACTGAGCGCAGTCGTAAAGCCTGCGGCATAGCTACGCTTAGGGCGCAGCCTCTCGTAGATAAGTATGGGGAATGGGGCATTGGGCATTAAGAAGAGACAAGGGAGACTTGTTCTGCAATTACTTCGAGCAGTTGAGTCCTCTTATTCATGACAACAAAATCTCTGTCCCTTATTTCATCCTAACTTGAAATTTTATAGTAATTATCCTAAGTTGGATATTAGTGGCAATCCTTTAGAGAGCATTCCCGATGTGGTAACGCAAATACTACATTTAGAGGAACTTATCTTAATTCGAGTAGAGCTAACTGAAATACCTGATGCGATCGCTAATTTAACCAATCTGACAAGCCTTTACCTCAGTTACAACCAAATAACCCAGATTCCAGAGGCGATCGCTAATTTAACCAATCTGACGCAGCTTCACCTCAATAACAACCAAATAACCCAGATTCCAGAGGCGATCGCTAATTTAACCAATCTGACGAACCTTTTCCTCATTTACAACCAAATAACCCAGATTCCAGAGGCGATCGTTAATTTAACCAATCTGACGAACCTTTTCCTCAGTAACAACCAAATAACCCAGATTCCAGAGGCGATCGCTAATTTAACCAATCTGACGCAGCTTCACCTCAATAACAACCAAATAACCCAGATTCCAGAGGCGATCGCTAATTTAACCAATCTGACGAACCTTTTCCTCATTTACAACCAAATAACCCAGATTCCAGAGGCGATCGTTAATTTAACCAATCTGACGAACCTTTTCCTCAGTAACAACCAAATAACCCAGATTCCAGAGGCGATCGCTAATTTAACCAATCTGACGCAGCTTCACCTCAATAACAACCAAATAACCCAGATTCCAGAGGCGATCGCTAATTTAACCAATCTGACGCTGCTTCACCTCAGTAACAACCAAATAACCCAGATTCCAGAGGCGATCGCTAATTTAACCAATCTGACAAGCCTTTACCTTTATAGCAACCAAATAACCCAGATTCCAGAGGTGATCGCTAATTTAACTAATCTGACAAGCCTTTACCTCTTTAACAACCAAATAACCCAGATTCCAGAGGCAATCACTAATTTAACCAATCTGACAAGCCTTTACCTCAGTTTTAACAACCAGATAACCCAGATTCCAGAGGCAATCGCTAATTTAACCAATCTGACGCAGCTTCACCTTAGTTCTAACCAAATAACCAAGATTCCAGAGGTGATCGCTAATTTAACCAATCTGAGGGAGCTTCACCTCAGTGACAACCAAATAATCCAGATTCCAGAGGCAATCGCTAATTTAACCAATCTGAGGGAGCTTCACCTCAGTGACAACCAAATAACCCAGATTCCAGAGGCGATCGCTAATTTAACTAATCTGACGCAGCTTCACCTCCGTTCCAACCAAATAACCCAGATTCCAGAGGCGATCACAAATTTAACCAATCTGACGCAGCTTCACCTCCGTTCCAACCAAATAACCCAGATTCCAGAGGCGATCGCTAATTTAACCAATCTGACGCAGCTTTACCTCAGTTACAACAAAATAACCCAGATTCCAGAGGCGATCGAAAGTTTGCCGAAATTGGAAAAACTAGATTTACGGGGAAATCCGCTTCCTATTTCACCAGAGATATTAGGATCTTCTGATGATGTTGGTTCAGTTGAAGACATTTTCAATTACTTGCGATTAGTGCGTAGCGGTGAAGTGCGTCCACTCAACGAAGCCAAACTCTTGCTCATCGGACAAGGCAGCGTCGGCAAAACATCGCTCATCGAGCGACTAATCCGCAATAAATATGATAAAAATCAACCCCAAACCGACGGACTCAATGTAGAAACTTGGAACGTGCAGGTCAATAGCAAAGACATCCGCCTCAATGTTTGGGACTTTGGGAGACAGGAAATTTATCATGCCACCCATCAGTTTTTCCTGACTAAGCGCAGCCTCTATCTCCTAGTCTGTAATTGTCGCACCAGCGAAGAAGAAAACCGCATCGAATATTGGCTGAAACTAATCGAAAGCTTCGGCGGACAGTCCCCCGTGATTATCGTTGGCAACAAAAAAGACGAACAACCCCTCGACATCAACCGCAAGGCATTACGCGAAAAATATCCCAACATCCAAGACATTATCGAAACCTCATGCCAAAACAATATCGGCATTGATGAACTTCGCACTGCTATCTTCCAGCAAGTCGGCAAACTCAAAGAAGTCTACGATCTTCTACCCCTGACATGGTTTGAGGTTAAACAACAACTCGAATCCATGCCCCAAGACTTCATCACCTACAGCAGTTATATCGGCATCTACTACAAAAACAATATTCCTGAAGAACAAAACCAAGAGCAACTCATCGATCTCCTCCATAGACTCGGCTTAGTTCTCAACTTCCGCGATCATCCCATCCTCAAAGATACCAACGTCCTCAAACCCAACTGGGTGACAGAAGGCATTTACGCGCTCCTGAGCGATGAAAACCTCAAAACTAAAACCAAAGGCATTTTCACCCCCGCCGATCTCATCCGTATCCTTGACCCAGAGCGCTATCCCACCCAGCGTCATGGCTATCTGATTGAACTGATGAAAGAATTTGAGCTTGGCTTTGAATTAGCTTGTCACCCACCACAATTTCTGATTGCGGGACTTTTGCCCAAAGACCAACCAGACGAAACAGAACTAGAAGCCGAAACCCTGGAATTTCAATACCATTACAAAGTTCTCCCCGAAAGCATCATTTCCCGCTTCATCGTCAACACCCACGAAAAAATTCATAAGCAAATCTATTGGCGCAGTGGCGTAATGCTGCAATATCAAGAAAACAACGAAATCTACAACATCGCTCGCATCAAAGCCGATCCCGAAGATAAAAAAATCTTCATCACCATTAGTGGACGTAAAGAAACCCGCCGCTTATTTCTCGGCATCCTCCGCGATGTCTTCAAAAAAATCCACAAAAGTCTCCCCAATCTCGAAATCACCGAATGGGTTCCCGTTCCCGGCCATCGCAACCATCCACCCCTCGATTACCAAGAACTCCTCGGACTCGAATCAATGGGTGAAAGCATAATAACCATCGGCAAACTAAAATTAAAACTCGATTTACGTCAACTTTTAGATGGCTATGAATCAGTAGAATCGCGTCGAAAATCACAAAAAGCAGATAATGATTTAGATGATAGGACTGCTTATGAAGATATGCGAGATATTGCTAAACTAGCTGTCAGCAGAGAAATTAAAATTAATAATAATAATAAAGCCGAGGCAAATGCTATGTCAGAAAATCCTCAATTCACAAACAACTTTCAAGGCGCAAACATCGCCAACCTTGCGAACCAAGTCAAAGACAACGCCAGTCAGCAAGCCTCTAACTTCAACCAAACAAGCGGCGCAAGCGTAGCAGAACTAATGCAACTGATCGGCAACTTACGCCAAACTGCTGCCCAATTTCCACCAGAAACCCACGACGACATTATCATCGATATTGATGATGTAGAAGTAGAAATTCAAAAGCCAGAAAAAGAACGCAATTTACCCAAACTCAAAAAGCGTCTAGTAGCTTTACTAGCTGCTGGTACTCTAGTCGCTGCCCCGATTGCAGGTATGACAAGCTTTACAAAGGATGTTATGGAAATAGGAAGCAAGTTAGGTATAGAACTAAAGCTTCCCCCTGTTAAATAGACTTTTCTAACTCTAGAGGCGATCGCATAGGTTGAAATGATACCCGCCTTTGACTTGATGAAAATTGAACTAGCGATCGCTATTCATCAATCAATATTTAAACTTAACCTACAGCAAACTCAGTATCAGAGCGCACCCTAGCAGGTTGAAAACCTAAAACTATATCTTCATGTGGTACACCTAATTTTAATAACTCATAAGCGATACCATCTTCCGTACCATCATATTGAATCCAAATTTTGCCATTTTTAATATCCAAATGTAGCAAACATCCATAATCCCTGATATCATTCTGCGTCCAACCCACATACACTAATTGATAGTGATCGCGCTCCGTATCAAAAATAGGTTGAGCCTCAACATCTTTTGCCGATTTCATTGAGCGATCGGCTTTTGCTTGGATTAGTTGTTGAATATATTGCCTGTAGAGAGCTACTTTATCCATTGCTCAATCGTCTCCTTTTCTAAGTCATAAACTAAAAGTTTAATTTGACTGCGTTGTACCACACTATTAATAAAGGCTAAGTTAAAAAAGCTTTGATAAACAAAACGAGGTACTGCTAAATATAAAATTCGTTCTGGATCTTTATCTTCTAAAGCATAGCGATAATCTAAAAACTGTCCATGCGCCAAGTGAAAATCAGAAATCCTTGAGGGACTAATAAAACTTTTCACCTCAACCGCAATTTTATCATTTCCCCTTTCGGCACCAATAATCTGTTCCGCCCCAATGTCTATATACATTTCAACTCCGCCTATACGCAATTCGTATGGATCGTGAGTTATTTGCCATCCGTCTTTTTCAAGAGCGCGTTTAACTTGCTCATGATACAAATCTTTTGCCATATTATAGGTTGTGTTGAGAAACTTGAGCGATCGCTAACAAATCACGGCACTAGTACACCACACCAACTTTGATAGGTAAATAAGTTCGTAGTTAGGACTTTAGTCCTTAATTCGAGCGCTAAAGCGCTCACTACAAACCAAGCATTGTTGACTTGGCGCACTACTAGTGGTCTATCGCATTAGTTATGAGTGGTAAATACGTTTGTAGTGAGGACTTTAGTCCTCAAATATTCAAGCACTAAAGTGCTTACTACAAACCTATCAAAACTTTTGCGATAGACCACTAGTGGTTCATCGCATTAATTCTGAAGGGTTATAAAAGTTCGTAGTAAGGACTTTAGTCCTTGATTTGAGCGATAAATCGCTCACTACAAACCTATCAAAACTTTTGCGATAGACCACTAGAACATTTTAGCTAAAATTTGACGGACTCAAAACCTTCAGCGCGATGGCTATGCACGAAAAACCAATTACAAGATTGCGATGTCTACGACGGGCTACGCCTACGCGGCATAAAGCATATAGAAAATCACAAAGTTGAAGAATACCCATATCAACCTGTGAATAATTTTAATCAGCGTCAATTTGATTTTACTTTTTATAAAAGCAACGCAAGTACTTCAACACGATATTTGGGTACTTCAACACGATATTTGGGTACTTCAACACAATATTTGGGTACTTCAACACGATATTTAGGTACTTCAACACGATATTTGGGTACTTCAACACAATATTTGGGTACTTCAACACGATATTTGGGTACTTCAACACGATATTTGGGTACTTCAAAACGATATTTGGGTACTTCAACATGATATTTAGGTACTTCAACACGATATTTGAGTACTTGTGGACTTGCCAACGCTTTGTTATCACCCAGTCTTAGAGGATGTTTGAAAAGTCCTATTCTTGGTAGCAAAACATTCTAGATCCCCCTAAATCCCCCTTAAAAAGGGGGACTTCGACTACGCTTAGTGGCCACCTAAGTTCTAAATTCTTCTTATAAAATTTTTTATACAAATAATTTTAAATATTTCAAGTGAAATTAGGGAATAAATATCAGATTTTACCGGAAACTTCACTTTAGTTTTGGTGATTTTTACTCAGGGGAAGAGGAATAGCAAATAGCTAAAGTGGAACCACAAGTCTGTACTAATTCTCATATAAGTTTTTGCAGGAGAGGGATTCATGGCGCGACTGAAACGCAGTTCTACGGTATTGGATAAGGCAACGCTACGGATATCGGGGATGAGATCGATTAGCGAAACGCTTGAGTTTAGCAATAGCTTAAATTTAGCGGAGTATGAAAGGCGGATTCAAACCTTGCAAACGAAGCTATCGAGCTACAACACAATGCTTTCTACAGTTGATGAAGCGGTAGGGCAGATTGAATTGCTAGAGCAGGATTTGAGAAGCTACTCGGAAAAAATGTTAATGAGTGTGGCGACGCGCTACGGTAAGAACAGTTTGCAGTATATGCAGGCAGGGGGTAAACCACGCAAGAGTAGTAAGCGATCCGTGGGGAATACTGCACCAAAGACTGCGCCAACAACGACGATCGCAGCAGTGATGACACCGAATACAGAGAAAGAGACGACAAATGGTAATGGCGCGAAGACGTTGCTAAAGTAAGGAAATTAGTTGATCGGTGCGATCGTCCGGCTCTTTTTTAGCCAAGCGATCGCTATAAACAATGCCATGTCTGCTATTGCAAATTATTCAGTGCGATCGCACTGATAATTTGCATAGAAAATTTTTGGCGCTAAGTGAACCGTATTGAATTATAAAGTTCAGTCGGAATCAAGTCTTCTAGTTTGAATATGCTCATGGTGTTGCGGCACTGAGAGCAGACTATTTCTATTTGTTCAGAATATTTTTTGTTGAGTATTGCTGTGTTTAGGTTTGAGACAAAATAGCGATCGCTAAAGTATCTCCTTATTAACCACGATTGATCCAAACGCCTCTGAGTCCAGCTGCTTTAGCGGCGTAGTAGTCTTCTACAACGCTATCGCCAATATGCCATGCTGCTGAAGGAGAACATTTATGTTTATCTAAGGCAATAGCAAAAATTTGAGGATCGGGTTTAGCTGCACGTACCTGGGTAGCAATGGTGACGGAGGTAAAAAACTCTCTCAATCCCAAACTTTGCAATACTGAATAAATCCGGGAATCAAAATTGGATAGCACCCCCAAAGTAACCCCCAAGCGCCGCCAGTTGATTAAAGCTGGCAAGACATCGGGATAGACAAACCACGGTTCGCCAGTGCCAAAGTGGATATAAAGTTCGCTAAAAAAAGCCGAAAAGTCAGAAAATTCCTTGAGGACACCTGCACTTTCAAAAGTGTTCAGGGCAATTATCCGCCACCAATCAAACTCGCGCTGGGGAATATCTTGGAGTTCTGCATCTGGAAATATCGGCGGCGGGGCTGCTTTAAAGCTTTTGATGAAAGCTGTATTCAATGTTTCGGCTGGAACCGTCACACCAAATTCCTCAGCTATCTGACTATAAACTTGGCCCACACTGCCTTTAACATCGAAGAGTGTACCCACAGCATCTAAAAAAATAACTTTCGGTTGTTCCATCAAAGTTTGAAGATTTTGAATGTTAGATTTTGGCTCGTTAGAGAGGTTCTGTGGGTAGAGTCTAGCATCTGCTAAGTAGCTTGACGAAAATAAAGCAAATCTTTGTCATTGGTCATTTGTCATTTGTCATTGGTCATTGGTCATTAGTCCCCATCCCCCATTTCCCAATTCCCCATTTCCAATTCCCCATTCCCCATTCCCAATTCAGTTACTTAGAAAGTGTCTCGATGATTGGACGCACTAGCCAATTAAAACCAACTTTGAGTTGATGGTCTAAAGTTGGCAGCCTATATAAATAGGCAATCCGACGGGCGACGGATGCCAAGGGGCCATCTAGTTTAATTCCCAAACCAGTAAGGGTGGCGTTGTTTTTACCCAATGTCATCATTTCTCCTAACTGTTGGTAGTGGAAGGGAAGGAGAGGACGATTAGTGAGACTTGCCCAGATATTCCAAGCAGTATAATCAGCTTGTTGAAAAGCCGCTTGTGCCGTGGCGGGGACTTGCTGTCCTTCAACATCATGACAGTCTGCTAAATCTCCCAAGGCAAATATTTCTGGATGATCGATGACTTGTAGATTGGATGTAGTGTTAATTTGACCGCGCTGATTTTGCTTGAGGGGAAGAGATTTCACTACAGGCGCAACCCTATTTCCCACAGTCCAAATTACCAAATCTACGGGAATCGTGTCTAACTGGTTTTTGTACTCTAGGGTGATGCTATTTTGCTCTATTAATTCGACTTTGGTTTCTAAATCTAGAAACACACCACGGGCTTCTAGAGCTTTTTTTGCTGCTTCCCGGTTAAACTCTGGGGAAGTTCGCAAAATTTGATCGGCGATTTCAACGATTCGAAAGCGTCCTCTTTCACCGAGTCTGTCGGCTAACTTACAGGCTAACTCTACACCACTGTAGCCAGCACCAATAATTGCCACCCGAATTTTATCAGCATCCGATTCTTCTAAAAATCGCAGGCGTTCTTCCAAGCGATAGGCATCAGAGATGGTGCGGAATGGGTAGCCGTAGGTTGCCGCACCGGGGACTAAATCTAGCGGTGTCTCACCTCCTAGTGCCAGCACTAAGCGATCGTAAGGGATTTCTGGCCCTTCATGTATATTTACCCGTTGCTGGTCGATGTCAATTCCAGACACAACCCCTTGATAAAAACGCACCCCTGTGCGTTGTAAAAGTTCTTCAAAGGGTGGGGCAATTTCCCAGGTTTGCAGTTCACCAGTGAGTAATTCATAAAGTAAAGGAGAGAATAGGAAGCGATCGCTTTGATCTACCAAAACAATTTCGGGTTTTTGCGTAGATTCCCAAGGTAACTGGCTTAAGCGTAAGGCTGTGTAAAGACCACCAAAGCCTCCGCCAAGGATACAAATTCTAGAATTTTGTTCAGTCATCGATTTTATCTATAAAAGGATTAATACTAGCTGGGCAACTAACTTCAGTCTAGTCAGTTAAAGCGGACTTTTCAAAATCCCATCAAGTTTTTCATTAGTCATTTGTCATTTGTCATTAGTCATTTGTCATTAGTTACAGTTATATAATTGGAAATTCGCTATAGTTAACGGTTAACAGGTAACGGCTAAAAGGAGTTAAAGAGATGGAAATTAAGCCAACTGACCCATCGCTAGCACTCATGGAAATTCCCCCCGGCTATCTCAACATTATGGGTTACGTCGATCAGTCAGAAGTTAATGGCCCTGGTTGTCGTGCAGTTGTCTGGGTACAAGGTTGTCTTCGTGAGTGTCCTGGCTGCTTTAATACTAACTCTTGGTCATTTGAGCCTAACCAATTGATTGCTGTTGATACCCTTGCCGAGAATATTCTCAGCAATCCCCACAACACGGGTGTAACATTCTCTGGTGGAGAACCCTTTTGGCAAGCAACCGCATTGGCATCTTTAGCGCGTAAGGTAAAAGCTGCTGGGTTAAATGTAATGTCTTTTTCTGGGTTCACTCTTAAGCAGCTACAATCTCAATCTGCGCCGCCAGGTTCTCAAGAATTGTTAGAACAACTTGATATCTTGATTGACGGGCCTTTTGTCCAATCTCTAGCAATTAATTCTCCTAACTCTCCAGTTTCTTCTAGCAATCAACGGGTTCGTGTGTTAAACCCGGCTTTTCAAGACCAAATTACTTGGGCTAGCGATCAGATAGAAGTCCACATTCTCAAAGATGGTGGCCGCATTGTCACTGGTTATCAAGGTGGGCTGGAATTATCGTAGGGAATTGGGAATTGGGAATTGGGAATTGGGAATGAAAAGTTAAAGATTCTACCTTCTGAGGTTCAACGTCCACCTTCTGAGACTCAACGTCCACCTTCAGAAGCTCAATGTCTAAATTTTAACTTCCCTCCCTCCTGCCTAATGCCCAATGCATCTGTGTTTGAGACGCATTATATTTAAAAAAAATGCATATCTAAATTTGACTAAACCATTTAAGACAATTTTTACTGAACACCGCGTACTTTGGGCTGTTTTACTCCTTAGTGCAGCACTGGTGGTAACGCTAGTGCTGTCGCTTTCTCAAGGAGCAGTACCTTTAAGTATGTCGGAATTTTGGCAAGCCATACTCCACAAAGGCGATCCAATTAAACAGACAATTCTTTGGGATTTACGTCTCCCGCGCATTACGGCTGCTCTCATTGTCGGCGCAGCTTTGGGAATGTCAGGAGCATTACTGCAAGGGATGTTACGGAATAGTCTTGCCGATCCATTTATTTTGGGCATTTCTGCGGGTGCTGGCTTAATTGTGATTGTGATGATTGTGTGGCAAATATTCCCGATCGCAATTCCTTTAGCAGCGTGGATGGGGGCAATTTTGACTTCTGCGATCGTTATTTTACTCGGTCGCGCGGGGTCGGGAATTTCGGTTGAACGGTTGATTTTAGGCGGGGTGGCGGTGAGTTCTTTGTTTGGTGCTATACAAAGTACGTTGCTGCTTTTAGCTGAAGATGGTCAAATTCAAATTGCGCTCAGTTGGCTAGTTGGTAGTCTCAATGGACGCGGTTGGCAAGAAATTTCGACGGCTGGCCCTTACATTATTGTTGCATTAATTGGGGGATGCTTACTAGCGCGATCAGTAAATGTGCTGGCTTTGGGAGATGATTTGGCTGTGGGTTTGGGGGTTTCGTTGACGCGATCGCGCTTGTTAATTGGTGGTGTCGCCACTCTCTTAGCCGCAGGTGCAGTCAGCATCAGTGGTTTGATTGGATTTGTTGGTCTTGTTGTCCCTCACGGTGTCCGCCTCATTGTTGGTACAGATCATCGCTTTGTTTTACCACTTTCCGCCCTTGCAGGTGCATGGTTACTGACTTTTGCAGATTTACTCTCTAGATTAGGAGCGGTAGAACTACCAGTAGGTTCTGTCACTGCGTTGCTGGGTTCACCGCTATTTATCTGGTTACTTTATCGTCGTTCTGCTGAGTTTAATAAATTTTGAGCTAATCTACTTGGATTAAAGCCAAAATTGTTTTTTTAGCTTAAGTTGAGACTATAAAATAATATCTTTTACGCCTCAGTGTATAAAAAACCTGCCAAATTGGCTGTATGAGTTTGGTTGTGTCTGGTAAAATATTAAAAGTAAATTACTTGTGGGCTATATTTACCGAGGTTTACTATACTTTTAAAAGCATTTTACTAAGTCCGCTCATTTTGCTTTGCTAACGGAATAATAAAAATTGCTGGTGTATTCACTACAACAGCAACAAGCAGAATGATCAGTTTTGGTTTATTTACCTCGTCTATTTTAAAATAGACGAGGTATTTTTATTTATTCACTTGCATTTATACCAATTACACCTAAAATTATGAGGGCGATTGACAAAAGTTTGATAAATGTAGCAGATTCACGAAACCAAATAATACCAATGATTGCAATTAGGACAGTTCCCAACCCAGCCCAGACAGAATAAGCCACGCTTACTTCAAGTCTCTTGAGAGCAAGAGTTAAAAAACTAAAACAAAGTCCATAAAAAACAAATATTAATACTGAAGGGACTAATTTAGTAAATCCTTCTGATAACTTCATGCAAGTTGTGCCTGAAACCTCAAAAAGTATTGCTGCGATGAGATAAATCCAACTTGTTGACATGTCTTTTATGAGCGGTTTGTTAGCAGTCTTTTATTATCTCTATGAAAACAAGAAAATACAACACTTTTAATTGATATTAGTGATTGAGTAAATACCCTAATACCAATTGTTTGTAAAACTGCACAGAATAATCTGGTTCAAACTTGCGGCAAACTCACCTTATTTAGAAACAATCTAAAATGTAATCTGTATATTATTGTTCTTGATAAATAGGTTAGTAATTCCGATGCCTGGCTTCTCAAATAAGCTAGGTATCTATCTACCTAATATTAGCTTAGAGGCATATTCTAGAAATTATAAATTAGAGAATTTTTAAATTCAAGTCTCTCTTGTCGAGTTTACCGAACCTCGCTAGTTCAGATTACCCTACATTTATTGTGGTTCGGTAATCATCATAAATCATGTGATAAAAACCGAATTTACACCACTTTTATTTTTAAATACTATGAAAAGCAAGGAAACAAATCCTCAATTAGTTGAACAGCAAACATACTGATTAAACGAGGTAGAAAGATGGCATTAGTACGTTTGAACCCCTGGCAAGAATTGAACACAATACAACGTCAAATCAATCGTTTATTTGATGAAGAAATTTTACCATCTGCATTTTTAGAGAGAGGCTACTCTAGGGTTCCTGCTGCTGAGTTAAAAGAAACTGAAGATGCAATTCATCTAAAAGTAGAACTTCCGGGAATTGAAGCTAAAGACCTGGATTTGCAAGTTACAGAAAATGCTGTATACCTAAGTGGTGAGCGGAAGTCTGAAGCTAAATCTGAAGAGAAAGGTGTAATCAAGAGCGAATTCCACTACGGCAAATTCCAACGTGTAATTCCTTTACCTACCCGGATTCAAAATACTAACGTCAAGGCAGATTATAAAGATGGCATCTTGAACCTGACGCTACCCAAAGCTGAAGAAGAAAAGAACAAAGTCGTCAAAGTTAATCTAGCATCATCTGGCTAATTTCTGCTTTATATCTGCTAGCTATTTATTAAACTAAATAAAAAGCGCTCCCTTTTTAGAGAGCGCTTTTTAGTGTGAATGACTCAGGCTATATAGATTTTTTAGGAAAGTGCAAAATTCTAAATCTTGTAGAGTGTGTTATTGCCGAGAGTAAAGCACTACCTCAGATTTTAGTTGCGCTAGCACAAATGTTCTAACGCATCCTGCAAAACTTGCTCTTTCTTAAATTCACCTTTCTTAGTTAACCGTTAAGTTCATCTTCTTGATTGGTTAGGATTACACAGTCAGAAGTTGGTCTGGCAACGCAGGTGAGAACCCATCCTGCATCTATTTGATCGTCGTCTAAGAAGTTCTGATCTGATTGGTCAACTGTACCTGAAATCAGCTTACCAGCGCAGGTTGAGCAAGAACCAGCATTACAAGAGTAAGGCAAGTCCATCTCATTTTCTTCGTTAGCGATCTCTAAGATGTACTCATCATCAGGAACTTCAATAGTTTTTTCTCCATCTGGAGTCTTTAATGTGACTTTATAAGTTGCCATGTAACAATCCCTAGCTAAACGTGAACTACATTGTTGATCCTACGGGTTTATGTGCTGCTAGTCTAGAGTTAAATGTGGTTGATTACTCTACATCCTAAAGTGCTTAGTGTGAGTTGGAAGTGAGAGTAAAAAATTCTGCGATCGCTTCAGCAAATCCCTCAAATGAACTATAATCCCTAGACACGATGGAGACATTCACACCCAACTTCCGCGCATTGGCAGTTGTATAAGGGCCAAAACATGCAACAATGCAACCTTCATAGTCACTTTGCGAGTTGACCATTGTCAAAAAGCTTTCTACTTCCGCCGTGCTACTAAAGGCAATGACATCAATCATTCCTTGATTTATCAGGTTTAATTCAATACTGTAGATACTTGTGTCTAAGCCCTGTGTAATATATGTGGGTACGCGAGTTACTTCTATGCCCAATTGCTGCAAATCCGTAATTAAATTGGGTACAACATCAGGCTCAGGCAAACCAACAACTTCTGGGGCGGGTATCAGCACTTTTTTGCCATAAATTTGCGGAATTTTCGCTAATTCCGCCACAATCCCGGCTGGACTAGATTCTGTTGGAATCAAATCTACCTTGCCACAAAAAGACAATAGGCTTTCTGCATCTTTTCCCAAAGCACATAATTGACATTTTTGTACCACAGATACAGGAATATTTAAATCATTCATCCGGTGAAAAAATGCAGTGATGCCATTTCTACTTGTGAAGACAATCCAATCAAATTCAGTTATGTGGTTAAGAGCGGCATCTAACTTACCGTAGTTTGATAAATAGCAGGTTTCGATAGTAGGCATGAAAACAGGTAAACCACCTTGTTTGATAATTTGTTCAGATAACCTATAAGCATAATTTCTCGGTGCTGTTACTAAAATTCTCTTGCCATATAGAGGTAACTCTCTAGATGGAGTGAGTAGGTTGAGTTGTTTTGATTGGGTGTGCATTTGTTTATCAATAAATGATATAAGCTCAACCTTATCCAAAATCTGACTTTTCACGGCATCTGGAAAACCTCACTTCTATTTCTCTCTTGTTTTAGGAGAGAGACTGTGAATTTTCCCCTTCCCGCGTCGGGAAGGGGGTTAGGCTTTTGGTGGGCTTTTCCACATAACGTAAAAAGTCAGATCCAAAATGAGCATTGGGATTTAGATGGGGTTGACAGCAACAGATAAATTCCTGACTTCTTCACCGACATCCTCGGCTGAGTAGCAACTTTCCATTAGCCAGTCGATAAAGCCCTTCTGCTTCGATAATAGGGTCGCCTTTTTTCCAAGCACGTGATGTTGGTTCAACATTACGCACCTTACCAGTGGAATATACTGAAATTAATCCATTCCCTGGACTATTGCGTAAAGCGCCAGAACCAGTAATGAAAAATGTACCACCTTGCTTGGAACTGCGTGAAATGCAACTATTGGCGATGAGTGCATTGGTGTCGATGAGGTTTGGAGATGCTTGAGTAAAGCTGTTTTGAATAGAATTGGTATCGGGTGCGTTAATATTTGTTATGCCTGAAACGCCTAATTCGGAACTTGCAGTAATATCACTTTCTTGAGTTGGCTTTGTCCGCAACTCGATACCAAAGATACCTTGCGAGTTGATTTTGACATTTCCGCCTGTCCCAGTGTATGCGTTAGCTTTGATATCACTGTCTTCATCAGGGGTGGCGACGATGAATTTAGAGTTGATATTGATGTTACCGCCATCGCCACCAGCTTGGCTTCTACCTGCGGTAGTTGAAATGAAAGCACCACCGCGTAACAGCAATAAATCAGCGATATTGAGGTTTATGTCACCACCATTACCTGCGTTCGTTGAAGAAGCGATCGCACTGAGTTTACCAATAATTTTCAGAACATTAGCATTAATTTTGATATTTCCAGCGTCACCCATACCGAGGCTGCCGGAGATAATTTGACCATTATCACGTATATCAAGATTATTGGTAGTAATATCTATATCACCACCTTTACCATTAGCCCCTTCGTAAACTGATGATGTTATACCAGTGAATAACTCACCGTTTGAACCAATCAGGCTAATGTTATCAGCTTTTACTGTTAAATTACCCGCGTTTCCATTTCCGAAAGTTGCTGATGATATCTGCGATTGTTCTTGTAGATTTAATAGTTGAGTTTGGATGCTGATATTGCCTGCATTGCCTTTAGCTTTATCGTCAACCTGAGTGATGATACCACTACTTCCACGTAAATCAATTTGCTCGGCATTAATCCCAATATTTCCCGCATTACCTTGATTGAACGTGCTGGCAGAAATTTGTCCGTTATTGCTGAGATTTAAGCGTTCTGTTGTAACGTCAATACTGCCCCCAGAACCAATTCCCCCCGTTTGCACGTCGGCAAATAAACCTGATGGTGTAAATGAACCATCTAGTCGTTCTCCACCAACCCCAGTAATATTAATAGAATCAGTGGCATGAATCACCAAATTACCCCCTTGTCCCTGTCCCGCTAACACTGAGGTTGAGATGTTTCCACCATTACTCAACCGCAACCGTTCCGTGTCAAGAGTTATCGTGCCACCTCTTGCATTTGGATTACTTCCACTCACATCGGATGATAAGTCACTCATATCAGAAATACCCCCGAACCGAGACAGAAATTCTTGTCTTAGAGGATTAGACAAAAATTCTTCCGCAGCAGCTTGATTAAGTCCAGCCAAAAACTGTTCTTTAGGTACGAAAACAAACCCATCCAATTCTACATCTTTGGCGCGGATGGTAATATTCCCGGCATTACCACTGCTCCTAGTAGATGAGGTGTTTATATGTCCTCCTTGAGTTAAGGAGAGTTGAGGCGTTTCTATTGTTACATTGCCACCATTTCCTGAGCCACTATAAGTATTGCTTGATATATAGCTGTTGCCGCTAATTCTTACATATTCACTAGCTTTAATCAAAATGTTAGCCGCATTTGCGCTGCTATAAGTATTAGTTCTGATATCACTCCCATCTTTGAGATTGAGTCGCTGGGTTTCAATGGTGATATCCCCTGCTGTTGCTTGAGTTGTACTTCCGAGTGGAAGAAAAATAAGTGTATATATATTACTTTGAGTTACTTCAACGGCATTCCGAGCCTGAATAGATATAGAACCGACACTTCCACCATCAGATGCAAGTGCTGTGACTCCCCTTCCTGATAAATTGTTTTGAACTCGCAAAGTGCCCGTTTCAATTTGTATATTCCCTGTTGAACCAGAGCCATTACTGAATAGCCCTAAAGAGCCGTTATCAGTGATATTGACTGCATCTGTAGCTCGCACAGTCAAGTTTCCTCCATTACCTGCACCGTTATTGTAAGCCTGGATAAAGCCGCCATTGAGGTTAACCGACTCCGTAGCATTTAAGGTGAGATTCCCTCCATTACCTTTCCCATTGCTAGATGTAGAGATTCCAACAATATTTTCCGGTGTTCCATCTCCGATAATTGTGATTTTCCCGGCATTGATAGTAACATCACCACCCGCACCTGTATCATCGCTAGCGGAAAAAATGGAACTGCTGCTAGCCAGAGTTACTGTATTGCTGGCTTGAACTTGAATATCACCACCTCTTGCTGCACCAGAAGTAGCGCTCACAATGCTAGAGTCATTGTCTAAATTTAATTGAGTCGCATCAACAACAATTGAGCCGCCATTGAAACTAAATAGATACGAAAGGGTTCCGTTTAAGGCGATTTTTCCGCCAAATAGCTCAATTCCACTATTTTCACCTGTAGCGATAATTCTTCCATTCGTTAAGTTGATGGGTGCGCGTCCAACATTTTCTGGTAAATTAAAACCCAATGAGGAGCCATTAACATTCAACCCAACGGTTGTATCTCCACTGACTGCTGCCAATTTCACTTGTCCATTTCGAGTAAACAAAAAACTACCATCTAAGGCAATTTCACCGCCCAGAAGTGCTAGGGTGCTACTAGAGCCAACATTCAACCCACTAACTGCTTGGTTAGTAATACTTCCGGGTTGGGAACCAAACTGCAAGCCAATTGGTACATTGATAGCCAACAACGGCGGTGCTTGAGGATTTGTGGCGTTAAACTCTACTCCATTGGGAAAAACTAAGCTATTTGCTGTCGTCCCCAAAAAAGAACCCTGTATATCTAACTGGGCATTTTGACCAAACACAATGCCATTGGGATTTAACAAAAACAAATTCGCATCACCCAATACCCCCAAGTTCCCGAAAATATTTGATGAGTTACTACCAGTAACGCGAGAAAAGATATTTGTTATCCCTTCTGGATTGGCGAAATAAACGCCTCGACCAACACCGACGTTAAAATCTTGAAAACTGTGAAAAAGGTTAATGCCACGAGCCGCACCACCATCGATAATGTCATTATTTTGATTAAAAGGAATGACTTGCGATCGCTCTTTCCCCAGGCTATCATCGGGAGTTAACTGAGCAAAAGCAGGATGAATAGAAACTGCAACTGCTCCCACGCACCCCAACCATCCTGCGACGCTAAACCGCAAAATTTTCATAATTTCTATTTCCCTATTTTTTCTGTAGGACTAGATTCTAGATCCCCGACAACTTTTACGAAGTCGGGGATCTAAACCATCAATTTAGCGATCGCTAGCAATCTTCTGGAGGTATTCGATGCGTTGTTGAGTATTTTTCTGTTCTACGTCGTTACCTATCAATATTTCTGACTCTGCAAGGTTTTTAACTAAAGTTGCCCCGCTCTGCCCTAGTTTACCATTATCAGTTCCTTTCAATGCTTCTTGGAGCGCTTCATACCACAGCTCGTTTTCAGCATAATAATTTACGCTTTCAGAAATGCTAGTAAATTGGTTTTTAGCAAGTGATTGAGGCTGGATAACAGTAAATTCTGCACGTCTCACAATCGGGCTATTTTCGCAGTCAATTGAGATTTGCCATAAATATGTTTTGCCCACTGTGAGTTCGGGGTAATCGCGGGGAAGTTCTAGCTTGTTAATCCCTTTGATTGTGGGTATTTCTTTAACTTTGCCAATTTGTTTAGGGTTGTTGCTTGAATCAAATTCAGCCAATCGGAATCGCACATTTTGGGAACTTGACATATACCAAGCCAACATTGGACGGGTGGAAGTGGTTTTACCGATATATGTCTGAGGCGCAAGCTGTGTCAGAGGGATGCTGCCGTTACTTGGACATCCACGGGAACCACCCGCACGGGAATGTCCGCTAGCTGGTTTGCGATCGCGTGGTTTAAACTCAGCAAATGCTGGGAATGCTGTCATTAGAAAAATCATGCCCACAACTAAGCTTGTAAGTCTGCGGTTATTTCGCCAAAATCCAATATGTTGATGACTCATGGTAGATGTTGTTGATTGTAGGGTTATCTGAAACTTTTGAAATTCTTAATTTTTTCCTATTTCTATTGAGAGATTGTTTTAAAAGTTGCTAGTTATGCATCAAATATTTTTAGCTCCTCCTAAATCCTCCGATAAATTGGAGGACTTTGAGTGCTTATTCCCCCATTCTTTGGGGGATATAGGATGGATAGTAATACAATTTGCTACTTTTCAAACATTCTCTGAGCAGAATCATAAATATAAAGTTTTAAAGCTCAAATTCTCTTTTAAGTTTCCAACTAAGTTCACAGATAGTCCCGCGAGGAGAAAGTGATTCGCGTAGAAACTCTCCTCTTAATTGTTGAGCAAGTATTTTAGAATGCTTTGTGCCTTTATTTTCTAGTTTTGATGTGATTCCCGAACCATTATCTTTGACAGACAATTTATAGTTATTTAAACTACAAATACCTGATGCTTCTACACGCTTGACTCCTTGGGCATGTTTGCCAACATTACACAAAGCTTCTTCCAAAAAAAGACAAACTCCTCGTTTGTCTTCCATACTTAAATATTTATCATCAATTGGGTCAAAATTGCGAATTTTAACTTTTAATGTTTTAAAATTTTCAAAATCCTTCCGCTCTAAGGTACTAGAATAAACTTCATATAACAAATCGTGAAGTGGTCGATTCAATTCAATAATTAATCCACTACCTAAACGCAAACTCTCTTCTGTAGTTAATGCTTCGAGTTTGAGAAATTCACCAATCTCTCTAATCTCCCGATCGAGTTTTTCAAATTGTCCCAGCAATTGCTCGTAAGAGATATCTTTAGCACGTAGATGCTTTAATCCATAAGCGAGGGTTTGCAAAGGGCCATTATGAATTACGGTAAAAGTATTTTGAATGGTGTTTTGACGTTCGTGAATTTGCGATCGCAAGAATTTATCATGCTGGTAAAATGCAAAAGCACTCAAACCTACGCCATTTACGGCTAATACAAGCAAACCCGGTGTTACAGGAATCCATACACCCCACACCCACAGCATCATATACCCGCAGCTAAACAGACAAAATGCCGCTACACTCACACTCAGTATATTTTTCCAAACAGATTGGGTCAGCCGTCCGATCATAATCGGCAAAAACCCCCAAATCAATATCCATGTATACTCTCCAATATCTCCCCAACTGTGCAACATTGGGCGACCATCCATTACAGTACTCAAAATTTGACTGATCACATGAGCGTGGTAGTCAATGCCATAAATTTGACCGCTTAATTTTAAGCCAGGCAAGGCAGATGTATAAATAGCATCTCCCGTACTTAGGTTGCGGTTGCCAACTAACACAATGCGATCGCGCAGCAATTCTGCATCAACTTGACCATTGAGAATATCGCGTAGCGACACAACATTAAAAGGTTGCTCATTGTTGCGGAAGTTCATTAAAATTGACAATCCCCCATCATCGACCCTGACATATCCGCCAAAATTATGGGTAATTCGGGGCAATTCAATCCCACGGAATCTGATTGTATTCGGGTCATTTTTTCCCGTTTGTAACTCAATTTCTTTTGCGTCTAAATACTTAGTAACTAACCGCAATGCTAAAGAATATTTATCTTCGTTGATATTTTTAGGATTTGGCGTATACAACAAATAGCGTCGATTTTTGCTATCCTCATCATTAGGTAAATCAATAAAACCAACTCTTTCGGGTGGCAAGCTCTGGGGTGGTGAAGTTTCTCCGGGTGGTAAAATTTTTTCAATGCCAATAATATTAGAGTTTGACTGTAATACCTGCGCTAGTTGTTCGCCACCAGGTTCAACAGGAACATTTTTGAAGATATCCAAACCAATAGCTAGAGGTTTATAAGTTTCTAGCTTGGTGAGCAACTCTGCAATCTTCTCATCTGGAATTGGATACTGCTTAACCCATGTAATATCCTTTTCATCGATACCCACAATTACTATATGTTCATCACGTTTTTCTACCGGACGTAGACGTAACATAGTATCGAGAAGCATCCATTCCCAAGATTGCATTCCCCCAGTTATTCGGATCAACATCACCATAAATAGGACTATAATCCCTGGAGGTGCAGCCAGCGACCACAACCCAAATTCTTGGCAAATACGATTCCAGATTCCCCTTCTCATTTAATTTAGGATTTATTTTCCCTATATTTACAGCATCTTTAAGGATGTATTCAAAACCTTTCCCCTTTAACCGAACCTTATTGCTATGCCTCTAGCGTGTGGTCTATTTAGGTGAAAATAGCTGTAATTAATCAATTAAACCTTCTTCGCGGGAACGAATTTCGGTGAGGATTCGCATATTCTTACCACTTTGCTTGCAGTCTTCAGGATACACCCCTAAAACATCCTGAATCTTCGTCCAGTAAGTACGTACCGCTCGCTCCGATTTATACATTCTGTCTGCGATCGCCTTATCTGTCAAACTCTCTTCAAAAGCCAAACGCAACACATCCAACCATTCCGGCTTGAGTTCGATTCCTGTTTTAATGTCTTTTGTGTGAGTTGCACCCTGAAGTGCTAAATTAACCCGCATGAGCATTTCATCTTCGGGTAATCCTTTATCTGCGATCGCAAACCCACCTTGATGATTATCAATCTCGTGTTTAATTCTGATTAATGCCTTTACATAACTAGTTTGCACTATGAAATTCTGATGGGGATATTCTTTAAGCAAAGTTTGCAACAACTTAATTCCGGTATCAATTTCTGCTGTCTCCCCTTGGCGATCGGGAATTGATAAATCCATCACAATCAAGTCAAACTGGTAACATTGCACTTGAGAAAGTGTATCTTTTGCCGTCTGAGCCTTGATAATAATAGCTTCAGGATACTTTCGATTTAAGACATCAAGAGTACCAGTCAAAATTAATTGGTGGTCATCGACAACAAGAATACCGAGCTTCTTTTCCACTGCTAAATGCCCATAAACTTGATGTTCTTTCAAACTTTTCATCACCATATTTTTATCCAAATTAAAAGTTTTTTTAAGCTTTACTACTCAATACTTAGCCATTGCAGGTAATATTTAAAATCAGCACTCTTCTAATGTCCTCTTTAAAGTCTCCGCCTATTTTAATTGGAGATGAATGTCCTACATATACAGAAAAGTGCAAATAATGCTGAGAGGGGATTGTTCATCACTACTCAATACTTTTCGGTTAAACCCAATAATCTCTCTTTTTGTCTGGGGAAGGGTTAAAGGGCAATGGGGAAAGGGAAATTCAAACCCTTTCCCTTTCCCCTTTCCCCCAAAACCCGAAAAGTATTGCATCACTACTAGCTTATTTTCAATTCATGCACTGAGAAGGTTCTGGGGATCTGGATATGATTTTTTGACAATGACAAAACCCGCAGATGTCAGCACCAAACGCTTAATTAGCCTTGCACCCGACAACTGGGTGAGATGGGTAACTCAAATTCCCGACATTACAGTTGAAGAAATTCTCAACTCAGAATTTCAATGGATAAGTAGGGAAAGTGATGTTTTAATGAGGTAAAAAAACTTATGGACTGGATAGATTTTTTCCTAGCCTGGTTAGCAAACCTAATATTAGGGCTATCTTTTTTTACATTATCATTAGTAAGTGTGGAGCAAAGGCACTCGTTTCCCATACAGATAGAACAGGTGATCGTCCTGCAAGGACGGGGCTTCATACCCATTTTTTCGGTGAGGCGATGCTACAACATCTGATAACTCAACAATATTATTTCGCATTAAAGCTTTTCTCGGCACTGGGCTGCGGGCTGATAGCCGGAGTCTTCTTCGCCTTCTCGACCTTCGTGATGAACGCCCTTGCTCGGCTGAAACCGCCGCAGGGCATTGCCGCTATGCAATCCATCAATATCACGGTAATCAATCCATTTTTTATGACAGCGTTTTTGGGAACGGCTGCGGCTTGTATCTTTCTTTTAATCTCCTCGCTATTAAAGTGGCATCAACCCGGTGCCGCCTACTTGCTTCTCGGCAGCTTGCTCTACCTCGTTGGTACATTAGGCGTGACAATAGTTTTCAATGTACCGCTCAACGAAGCCCTGGCGAAAGTCGAGCCGGATAGTACTGAAGGTGCGAGCCTATGGTCTAGCTACTTGACCAACTGGACAATCTGGAATCACATTCGGACGGTAGCGGCGCTAGCAGCCGCGGCATCGCTCACCATCGCGCTTTGTTTGGGTTCAAGAATCGTAGAGGGAATCGATAATACGGTTAGGTAACTCCGCTACTAATGGGTAAGTAAGTCGGCGAAATTAAAGCTAACTGGCTAAGGCTGTCCTTTGTCATTGGTCATTAGTAAGGGTTTTAAGCCTATTTACGTTTCGTAACATACTTGGTTTTTTTGTGACTAATTAAATTATTTGCTCAACCATTCCTGCCATTTTTGAGCAGCCTTGTCACGTTCTGCCTTTTGGCCTGCGGGATCATAACTTCCCAAACTCTGCCACAACTGATTCCAGTCTTGCCCTTGGGGTAGCTTACTCACTACAGCCTTAACAATCAAAAAAGCCCGCTCACGAGTGAGATCGTTTGGTGCTTGCAAAAGAGGAATTACCAAAGGTAAAACTTCTTTTCCACCTCGCATTAAAGGATACATCGAAGCTGTGTAGGGATTGTGCAGAATGTCAGGGTAATCATCAAGGGTAGCGACCAAAGCGGATAATGAGCGTTTATCGCCTAATTGGTGTAAAGCAGTGGCAGCACGGGCACGCACTTCTGGATTAGTGTCATGGGTGGCTTGGAACAAAGCATCGGCACTAGCGGGATCGGCAATTTCGCTCAGTCCTTCGGCTGCAAGCCGACGGGTACGGGGGTTGGGATTAGTCAAGGCTTCCAACAAAATCGGGGTGGCTTTTTTGCCTAAACGAATCAATTCACCTAGTGCTAAAGCGCTAGTGTCTTGATCTGTAGAGTAGAGACGTGCTTTGATCTGCTCCATAGGTGTCGCGGTAGCGTCTTGATTATTCATATACAAATTTCCTCCGATGGCCAGCATCACAACTATCACGAATATTCCTATTGTTCTCAAGAGCAAGGTGTCCCTCCTCCCCCTGCTGGTGCTGCTGGTGCTGCTGCTGGCACATGCTGAAAGCTCAAGACAACTCGGCGATTACCCCGACGATTCGCTTCTGTATCTTGGTTAGTAGTGGCATCAGGAGTAAAGTCTTGGGTTGAGCCAGAGCCGATAGTAACAGCACTAATTTGAGCTTCAGCTACACCCTTAGCACGTAGGGCTGCTCCGACTGCCTGCGCTCTGCGTAGAGATAGATCGAGGTTGTGCCCAGATGCACCGCCGCGCCTGTCAGCAAAGCCTTCGGGAGTTACTTTGACATCAGGGAATCGCCGCAGGTAATCTAAGAATGTATCAATCTTGCCTGTTTCACTAGAACTCAATTGGTCGCTGTCAAAATCAAAGTAAAAAATGACTGGTTCGTGTACGTAAAAATCTTGATGCTTCTGCAAAGCTGCATCGAAGGTGGCAGATTGACCATCTTGTGCTGATGCATGATCGTTCTCAACTTTGCCAGCACGGATTTGGAAGCCCCAATGAAGCGCTCCGTAAGTTGTCATGGTGTCTTCTCCCTTAGCCACCGTCTGAAAGTCGAAGTTGAACTCACCAGCTCCTCCGGGAGCATCGGTTAGTTCTGCTGCTTTGATGTCGGTAGGGTCATCGGAGCGTTTGTAACCAATAGTGGCTCCACTTGCCCCACTAGAAGAGGGTCGTGAAAGTCCAGGGGTTGCGGGATTGGGTTGGGCTGGGTCGTTACCAAAGGGGTACTGGGCAGGTAATGCACTTCCGGCTGCGGCATTGGTTCCTGTACCACCGTGGGCAGGTGCATCATTATGCAGCGCATCAGTGAAATATCCGCCCTCAACTCCCGTGGTTGCATCAGCAGTGGTACGGAGGCTAGCACCACTAGCAGCAGGTAAAGACTGAGGTTCGACATTTGTACCTGTAGCATTTGTCAGACGCACAATCTGAATCAGTCCAATCTGGTTAGAGTAGGGAGCGGTGGTTTTGGGTTTAAAACGAATAGTAATCGGTAGACTCGCGCCGTTGGGTGTGGCATTTACTTCAAAAATTCCGTGTGTCAGGTCGTATGTGGGGTTAATTGCCCGTTGAATCAATTTTCTCTGGGCTGTTCCTGTCTGCTGTACCACATGAGTCAGTTCATGGGCGGTTAATGCATCATTACCTGGTGACTTGCCTGCACCAAAGAAAATGTTTTGCTGGTGCGTAAATGCCTGGGCATTTAAATCCTGATTCATTTGCACCGATTGAGTGCCTGTATGTACCCGTACTTGACTAAAATCTGTACAAAAACGTGGTTCCATGAAAGAACGCACGGTATCTGGTAATGGGCTTCCTCCACTTTCACTGCTGTTTAGCCGACTCTCAAAGTTTTCCCCAGTTTGGAAGCTGTCATTGGTAGCGAGTTGTAGCGATCGCTTAGTTTGTAATTCTTCTTCTGGTAAAATCTCTCTTTGGATAGGTGCATTAATAAGTTTCGTTTGTAGTTCCTCTTCTTCTTCTTCTGGCATTGCCTCCCGTTGCACTAAGGGAGTTATAGCAGAGGCTAGAGGCTTAGTTTGCACTTGGTCTTGAGTCTGTGTATTCTGCAAACCTATTGGCTCTGGTTCAGCCATTCGCATAACCTGATCGGCAACTTTATCGGCTTCCTGCTCATAATGGTCGTCTGGCGCACCAACCGTGAGTTTTGCCTGAGGACGATGCAAGGATATGCGACTAATATCATGACTAAGGGGCTGTTGTTTGACGGCTTCTGGTTCCAAGAATTGCTCATCAGCAGACTGCACTTCTTGAAGCTCTGTTGCTGCCTCAGTTAGTCTTTGGATTGGAGGATTATTTGTTTGTAAACCAAAGCCACGCATTGGAGAAGCCAGTGTGGGAATAGTTGATGAGGCAAGAGACGGATTTATAAAATTGGATATACCTACTTTTTGGCGCTGAACTATGCGTAGATGCCCAGAAGCTTGTTGTCCGTCATTGCTCATATCACCCTTCCTTCATTTATGGCTCAACCAAGGGATATTGATAACACACATCATAAAATTTATCTAATTGCGATCGCTATGGACTTAAGTGGAAATTATTTTGTAATGCGATCGCACTACTGATTACCTAGAGTCGGCCCAGAGGTACCAGCACTCACAGCTTGGTTACGACGCTTGCGGACATCGGCAGCTTGCTGTTGTGCCTTTTCAATCGCTTCATTCTCTTCTGCGTCTGTTGTATACATACCAAAATCCACTATTCCAAGTGATGCGAGATGATCCTCAATTGCATCGATATCTATGATGTTAGAATCCTTCTTTAGCCTGCTCATCCATAAAATCCAAATATCTTTCTCCATCTGGATGACATCATAGTTAGGCATACTGGCAATACTCCCCTCTAAAGCAGACATTTTTTCGCTCGCTTGGTCAAGTGCTTTATCCAATGCCTTAGATCCTTTGTCAGTACTGAGGACAGCCATAACAAGATCAACATCCTCGTCAGGGGTCATATCTGCACCGCCGCCGCGCTGTGCTTTGATCTCACCGATTGCATACTCTGCTGCGGCCATTAATAATGCCTGATCCAAACTACCCGATCCAATCTTTGCCATTGATTCATGCAGTTTACTCAAGGATTTCCAAATCTCCATCTTTAACACTTCAGGTTTAAGCCCATCGGGTTGTATATCTTTCCCGGCGACATCAGTCAGTCCACCTGTTGCCTTCGCAGTACCAGCCTCACCAACTTCACCGGCAGCTTCACCAGCTGCCATAAATGCCCATTTACCCAATCCTGTTGCAGCCCCCTTACTTAATCCTTCTACAAGTGCTGCTGCTCCCACTGCCTCAAAACAAAGCCCAACCGCAACACCAATGGCAATTCCTACCACCAGATCAACTAACTCTTGCTGATCGCGGGCTTCCTGTTGGGCAGCAGCCATAACTGTGGCAAACTGTTTGTAAGCTTGATCGTAACGCTCAGAGACCCTTAGCAGTTGTCCCTTTAACGACCCAATGGCTCGGTTGCCATCGCTCTGCAACTTGGTAATTTTTCCTAGCCGCACCAGTGCATTTGCTCTTGCAGATTCCACACTTGGACGGTTCTTTTCCAACAGCAGCAATGTTCCTTCTTGAGGATTAAGATTTTTGTCAGTCTGATCGTCTCTTTGAATCACAGCCTGTGAAATAGGTTGGATATTTTGGGGGTTTTGCTCTCTTTGCACTAGAGGAGTTATTGCAGCTGCTAAAGGCTTGGTTTGAACCTTTTCTTGAATCTGTTCTTCTGGTAGAATGTCACGTTGTACGCCAGAATCAGGCATCAATATGACTTGATTTGCCGTCATGTCAGCTTCTTGTTCGTATTTATCTGCTGGCTGGCTAACGGTAAGTTTTGCCTGTGGACGACGTAATGATATGCGACTTATGTCGTGACTAAGGGGCTTTTCTTTGATTGCTTCTGGTTCTAATAATTGCCCATCAGCAGACTGGGCTTCTTGAAGGTCTGGGGCGACTTCAGTTACTGTTTGGAGTGGGGCAGTATTAATTTGTGAACCAAAGCCGTGTATTGGGTTCGCTAGTGTCGGAATACCTGGTGAGGCAAGCGACGGATTCGTAAAAGTTGATGCGGCTGATTTCTTGCGCCCAATTATGCGATCGCTCATCTCACCCTACCTTAGATTCACAAGGCGTATTTTTGAAACGAATTATATACTTTGTCTAATTGTGATCGCTATCGACTTAAGTGGAAAGTATTCTGTAATGCCATCGCTCATCTCACTTTTAGCTATACTAATACGACAAAAATTGCTTAAATTTTAGCGAGTGTGACACGAACTTCGTCTTATTATCGATAATAAAGCTAACCCTTCAGCAATTTACCATTGTACTCTATTAGTAAATCGTAACAATATTTTTAACTATGACTACGCAAACACTACCTCCACCAGAAGTTTATCAAGGTCAGTTTGGGGAATTTACAATTACTCAGAGCGATCGCACTGGCGTAATTATCTACCGCGCTGGCTTAATGGTAGCAGCAGTCAGCTTTGCTATAGGCAGCGCTTTGATTTTGTTCAACAATAACCCGACTGTTGTCACTGCACTTACACCTTTATATGCTTGTTTTAGTCTCGCTCTTGGTGTAAGTTTATTTACCATTCATATCTACATGGCATCACTGCATCGAATGTTGCAAATTTTTTGGGCGATCGGTAGTATGGCATCAGTTATTCTGGCAATCTCAAGTACTGAACCTTTAGCTTTGACTGTTTACAATCAGCCTCTTACCTTATTTGGGATTGGTTTTATTTTCGTTGCTTTGACAGGGATTTATTTTAAAGAGGCTTTTTGCTTCAATCGCTTAGAGACTAAAGTATTAACCCTAATAGTACCGCTACTGTTATTAGGACATTTAGTGGGAATTTTACCAACTCAGGGCGAAAGTGTTTTATTAGGAATTTGGGCAACGTTGTTTTTGATATTTGCTCTGCGAAAGACAGTGCAAGCAATTCCTGCTGATATTGGAGATAAATCTGTATTTACTTACTTGGAAGAACAACGTCTAGCCAAAATTTAATGCAGGCAAAAAACCGTCGGCGTAAAAATTTTCCAAAAATCAAACTAATAAAACGCCAACAAATGTGGACACTTACGGCTCAGGGGTGGGCGATTGCGATCGCTTTGATTGGTTATTTAATATTTTTCGCTATTACTCATGTACACTCATTTCTCGCCGTGACTTCCCCTGTTAAATCAGCAGAAGTATTAGTTGTTGAAGGATGGCTACCAGATTATGCCATACAACAAGCTTTAACTGAATTTAAAAACGGTTCTTATAATCTAGTAATTACTACAGGAGGATCGATAGAAAAAGGAAATTATCTTAGCGAATACAAAAGCTTTGCAGAAGTATCAGCTGCTACCTTCGAGAAACTCGGTTTAGAATCAGAGAAGGTAGTAGCTGTTCCGACACCAATGGTAATAAAGGATCGTAGTTATGCATCTGCTGCTGAATTTTATCGCTGGCTATCCGATTCCAATTTAAAGCTACAATCAATTAATGTTTTTTCTTTGGATGTTCACACCCGTAGGAGTTGGTTTCTATTCAGAAAAATACTTACACCTAAAGTCCAAGTTGGTGCGATCGCAGCTAAAACTCATGATTACGATCCAAACAAATGGTGGGTTTCTAGCCAAGGTGTGCGGACAATTCTTGATGAAGGCATCGCTTATATCTATGCGCGGTTTTTGAATTGGAAAGCCTAAAAGTAATAATTTGTAATTCCCAGATCCCCGACTTCTTTGAGAAGTCGGGGATCTATCTACATGAGTGTTTTATGTTGAATTAGGACACCTATTACACAAGAAAATTTGGAATGTTTTTCTATTTGGAATTACCTGAATTATCTAGTATTTGTAATAATGCTTGTCGATAAATTTTTAGACCCTCAGCATTGAGATGGTCGCCATCGCTCGTCAAATTCTCTTTAAGAACATTATTCTCATACAATGGTGCTAGCCCTGCTGCTGCGACTGGAACTTTTTCTTTTTCAGCGACTTGATTAATCAGAACATTAATTTGTTCAACTTTAGGAAGTGGGGCTGATAAAGTTGGATCTAAGCTGGCTGCAACTGTTGAATAAAAAGCCGGAATCAGAAAAATCTCTTTATTTCCCATTGTTCTAACAAGTGCGATCGCCTCTTGGAGATTTTTGCTAAACAATTCATCACTAATTCCATACCAAGCATCATTCCCACCTACAGCAATAATAGCTTTTTCGCATTTAACTTTAGTAGGGATTAAACTTTTCAATTGTTCTAGTAAAGAGATTGTGCTTAAGCCATTTAACCCAAAATTAAAAGTGCCAGTCCCAAGGGTATTACCAAGCCCAGCCGAAATAGAATCGCCAAATAAGCAACCTGAAAACTGTTTATCTTGGGCGGCGAGTATTTGATATTGCAGTGCAATTTTTCCAAAAGGTGAAGAACTTACATTGTCTTTTGGTGGTGCATCAGCAGAATTAGAAGCGGAATTTGCCAGTCCAACTAGCTTAGAAATTTTTGACACATCAACAACTAGTTGATTACTAGGATATGCTTCTAAAAAGCTGATTAATCCTAGACCTTCTGGTGATTTTGCTCCGATGATAATGGCAGAACGTAGGGCTTGTGTACTGGCTTGATCGCGACGAGCGATCGCACCAGAAGCAAAAGATAAAATTTGCTTGCCCATTCCTGTGTTTATCAGCTTATCTAAAGCCACAATATCAAGCGACATTTTCACTTGAAGGGCTTCTTGAAACTTCTCTTTCTCTTTAGCGCTGAGGTAATCTAAGAAAGATTGCAAATCGCTAGAAGGCTTTTGCTTCTTACCATAGTTGCGTATATCTGCCACTGGGATCGATTGCTCAAACAACCCGTATCTGACAGTAACTTTCTCGGCTGCCAAACTAGGCAATAAACTAAGGCCACTATGCACCAGTAAAAATATTAAGCACCCAGATAGGCCTATTAAAAGACGATAAAAATATTTCATCACAGAAGATCAGAATATAGATAGTCAATAGTTAATAGTCAAGAGTCAAGAGTCAAAAGTCAAGGGGAATTGGCAAAGAAGTCTTTGTAGAGACGGCGATTCATCGCGTCTCTTGCCTTAACCGAACAGCATTGCCCTCATCCCCACATCAACAAACAACCCCAATTTGGGAATACTCAATCTAGTAGGCGTGAGGATGGTACGGTGGTAGAAGAAGGCGCATATTGGCTAGCTTGGGCGCAAATTTCGGGGATTGGCCCGGTATTATTGCGACGGCTGCAACAGCATTTTGGCACGCTGGCAACAGCTTGGAACGCTACCAAGGTAGAGTTAGGAGAAGTGGAGGGTTTTGGTTTTCAGACACTAGAAAAAGTAGTACAACAGCGATCGCGTTTGCACCCAGAACAACTATTCACCAAGCACCAGCAGGAAAACTCTCATTTCTGGACACCAGTAGATGCAGATTATCCCCGCTTACTGCTAGAAACTCCCAGTCCACCGCCGATTTTGTACTATCGCGGTGAAGTCGAACTCCAAGAAAATCTCGGACAAAAACCGATGGTTGGGATTGTTGGAACCCGCCAACCCTCAGAATATGGCATCCGTTGGACTCGCCAAATTAGTACAGCTTTGGCTAAAAATGGCTTTACAGTTGTTTCTGGGATGGCAGAGGGAATTGACACCGAAAGCCACAGCGCCGCCATGAAAGCAGGTGGACGCACGATCGCAGTTTTGGGAACTGGCGTAGATGTCATCTATCCACATAAAAATCGGGATTTGTACAAGCAAATTTTGACGGCTGGGTTAGTCGTCAGTGAGTACCCCACAAAAACCCCACCCGATCGCACTCACTTTCCCCGCCGCAACCGAATTATTGCGGGTTTAAGCCGCGCCATCTTGGTAATAGAAGCGCCATTAAAGTCCGGTGCCCTAATTACGGCTACATACGCAAATGAATTTGGCAGAGATGTCTATGCCTTACCTGGAAGAGTGGACGATCATCCATCTCAAGGGTGCTTAAAGTTACTTAGTCAGGGAGCTTCTTTGATTGTCAAGGAATTAGATGAACTGTTAACAATGCTGGGAGCAATACCACAAATTGATGCAATTGAGGCTTCTACAGCACCAGAGCAGTTAAGTTTACCAACTTTATCACCAGAATTGCAAAAGGTAATGGATGCGTTTACAAGTGATGCTTTACCCTTCGATTTTATTGTCCAACAAAGCGGCATGGCTGCTGGCTCAGTTTCCGGTGCTTTGTTGCAGTTGGAACTTATGGGTTTAGTTTCGCAATTACCAGGAATGCGGTATCAAAAGAGTTAAGAGTTAAAAATATTGGTACGCATATCGTAAATCCAAACTGCTTTGGTGTTGCCTTTCTCCGTTGTGCCACGCTACGGTTTACTCCTAGTTTTATCCCAATACGCTTGGGATAAGAAAGTCCTCATGTAGAGACGCGATTTATCGCGTCTAAAAGACTGACACGTTAGAGAGACGCGATAAATCGCCGTCTCTACAAAGAATGTACTCGTCAATTATTCCTTGACAGACTAATATTTCCTACTTGTGTGTACACCATAGCCTTTCTAAGGGGGGTAATTAGACTTGTGTGTTCTTAAAAGAGAGGTGTTAGGCAATACGGTTCGCTTAAAGGGGAAAGGGAAAAGGTATTGAATACATCCTTTCCCCTTTACCCCTTACCCTTTACCCAGACCACAAGGAAAGTTAAAAATGCTTATCCGAACCGTATTGAGGTATTAGGGACTTTTGCAAGAAGTCTAATTACCAATAACTAATCAATTCATAAGTTCATTACAACAATTGTTGCAATGATTTAAACGTTTCTTATAGATGAAAGAGTATTTGTTGCAAAGTATTAAGCATTTGCTGCAACTGATTATACCTTTGCAAGAAATACTTAAGCGTTTCTTATATATGGAAGAGTATTTGTTGCAAAGTATTAAGCATTTGTTGCAACTAATTATACCTTTGCAATAAATACTTAAGCGTTTCTTATATATGGAAGAATATTTGTTGCAAACGTTTGAATTTTGACAATTAGTGTTTGAATTTGAGCAATGACTATTTGGTTGATAGTTTCGGGTATAGCAATCCTATTTGATTTGCAAACAGAAATTGTAACTTCAATTGCGATCGCCAGCCTCTACAGAATAGGCTTTATAGTTTGCAGCGCTTGCATACCGCTAGTTCCCCTAGTCCCCTGTCTTATCCCAACGATACGCCGACCTACTTATCTTTGGGGATAATACTGTTGATTCATAACTGGAGACTGATAACCATTTGCCGGTACAGTACTTCCCATTGCATTAGGTACAGGACTGATAATAGGGGGCTGATAACCACTCATGGGTACAGTACCTGTTGTACTGTTGGGTAAAGCAGGGCTTCCAATCTGGGGTTGATAACCATTTGCGGGTATAGTGCTTGTGGTACTGTTGGGTGTAACAGCATTTTGGCTAAACTCTTGGTAGGCAGCACGAGAAATTGAGCTAATCAGTTTTTCGGCGCGAGGGTCGTTTTCGGGGCGTTGTACCATGACGCTAGCTATATAGCGCTTGCCAGTGGGAACAACAATTAAACCTGTATCTGCCAGCATAGTACCGATATCGCCCGTTTTGTGGAATGCTCTTGCGCCTGTTCCCAAACCCGATGGTAGTAGAGTGTCTCTTTGGGTGCGACGCAAGATATCGAGCATGAGATCGCGTGATGGCATACTAACTAAATTTCCCTGACTCACAATAGCCATCAAATTCGCCAATTCTTTGGGACTAGTAGTATTTGTCCCTTGCAAATCTGGCAGGTTATTACGAATTGTTGTGGTTGTCAATCCCCAAGTGCGGAAACGCTGGTTTAACGCCTCCATCCCTCCCAATCGAGCAATCAGCATATTTGTCGCCGTGTTGTCGCTGATTGTAATCATTTTAGTGACGACTTCCAGGGCATTGTACTTGGTTCCGGCTGGTTTTGACCCCATATCTCCAGAACCGCCAGCTACCATATCCTGTTGCATGATCAGCATTTCATCAAGGCGAATTTTCCCCGCATCCACATCCTGGAAAAAGGCAAGTAAGATCGGCACTTTAATTGTGCTAGCTGCGGGAAAACTGGTAGAGCCGTTGACATCTACATAATTGCCAGTGTCCAAATCTACCAAGAAAACACCGGGTGCAAGATTTGGGTTGTTCGCTGCCAAATTTTGCACGGCATTTTTCAAGGAGATAATTTCTTGGGATAGGTATAGGCTCGAAGATGCAGTTGGGGGAGCTTGGGTAGGTTGTGGCTGCGATCGCGCTACATTACTATTAGATTGAGGTGCAGAGGTTGTACTGATGCGATTAGCCGGGTCTAATACTGACAATACCGTGCCCACAATTGCACCCATCCCAATACCCACAATCAACAAGCGCACAACATACAACATAGTTTTGGCCATTGGCTTTAATCGCGTTTTCCGCGATGAACGCAGGCCTGTTTTTGGCTTTTCCATCCGCACTGTTTTCACCATTACAGCACCTGGTCGAAAGGGAGGAATTTTCCCCTTTACAGTTGGTATTGGTTTTACTGCCGTTGGCATGACTAATCCCGATTTTACCCTACGTGTAGTACCAGGGGTTGGGGGGGGAGCAACACGATTTTTTTGGCGTGCTAGCGCCCCTTCTCGTCCATTAGCAACTTGCTGCTGGCTATTAGCTTTAACTTTCTTTTGCGCCACTTTTTGAACTTTTTGTGGACGTTGGCGGCGATTTAGGGGTTGTCGCCGCGAGAAAGCTGTTAGTTCGTCACTTGACTCTGACACAGTTACTCCTTGTGACCGACTTGACTGTTTTCTTGCAGACTCCTGACCCAAAACTTAATCTTTAAGCAATATTAATACTCAAATTCCACTTTGCTACTAAGTAGCATTTTTGTGTTTAGTTTAAGCCATATTAAATATTTGGGGGGGTGATTGCGTATATATTAAACGAATAATTACAAGTTTTCACCATCCCTCTGGTTTTTCAAAGCCCATTCTACCTGCTGCAAAATTCCTCGCAGCATGGCTACTTCCCCAGTTTTCAGGTGAGCGCGATTATATAGTTGGCGAAATTTTCCCATGCGACTAGCTGCTGTATGGGGATATACATAACCAATTTTCAGTAATAGTGATTCTAATTGCTGGTAGTATCCTTCTAAAACATCTAAGGGTGCGAGTTCAGTTTGGGTTATGGTCTGAGTGTCAAATTGTTGGGCAGATTGTGACAATTCATAACAGCAGATTGCCACAGCAGTAGCTAAATTTAGGGCTACATAATCTTTACTGGTGGGAATACCAACAAACCTCTGGGCATAATTTAATTCTTCATTGCTTAATCCCCGGTCTTCCCTGCCAAAAATTAGTGCTGTGGGTTTTTCTGGTTCCTCCAGTAACCAGGGTAGTGCAATGCGGGGGTTTTCTAAAGGTGTTTCTAAACTGCGAACACGACCAGTGGTAGCGATCGCTCGTACACATCCATGCAATGCTTCTGGTAAGGTTGCCACTAATACCGCAGATTCTATAATTTCCTGAGCGTGAACAGCCATCATCAAAGCTTCCGTCGAGAGCGGATCGCATTGGGGGTTCACTAATACTAAATTATATAACCCGAAATTTTTCATTACCCTGGCGATCGCCCCGATATTTATCGGCCCAGCTGGTTCTACCAACACAATTCTTAATCCAGCCAAGCCCATTTTTTGCCTCCTGCGATCGCACCATAAAATATTTTTAGGTTAACTCTCAGCGTTGTAGTTCTGCTGAAGAGTTTTCTTGAAATCATTTTACCTGTTTGACGCACTCACCCCTCGAAGGGATGAAATTCAACCACTTATTATGAGATGCTGATTGATGATTAGTGAGTTTTGCCAATGTCTGTTGTTTCTGCCATCACTGTTACTGTTCCTGCCACAACTGCTAATTTGGGGCCTGGTTTTGATTGCATCGGTGCGGCTTTAAAGCTGTACAACGAGTTCAAATTCACTCGCCTAGAAGAGGGTGGGCTAATTATTCATGTCACTGGTACGGAAGCTGAACGAGTTCAAACTGATGAAAGCAATCTCCTCTACCAGGCGTTTGTCAAATTCTATCAACATATAGAGCAAACGCCGCCGACTGTGAAAATAGAGATTAAGTTAGGTGTCCCACTGGCGAGGGGTTTGGGTAGTTCGGCAACAGCAATTGTGGGCGGATTAGTTGCTGCCAATCAACTTGAGGGTGCTACTCTTTCTCAGTCGCAGGTGATGGAGTTAGCGATCGCAATGGAAGGACATCCTGATAATGTAGTACCAGCTTTGTTGGGAGGATGCCGTCTGGCTGCTACCAGTGGCACAGCCTGGGAAATTTGTGATGTTCCCTGGCATAAAGATGTTGTACCAGTTGTGGCTATTCCTAATTTTGAACTTTCCACTTCAGAGGCGCGGGGCGTTTTGCCAACTGAGGTGAGTCGCGCTGATGCGATTTTCAATACGGCACATTTGGGGTTACTGTTGCGCGGCTTGGAAACTGGTAACGGACAATGGTTAAAGACAGCTTTGCAAGATAAGTTGCATCAACCCTATCGGAAAGCTTTGATTCCTGGTTATGATGCTCTCAACATTGCCGCTGTTAGTGCTGGTGCTTATGGTATGGTAATTAGTGGTGCGGGGCCGACACTGTTAGCTTTGGCAGATCAATTACACTCAGAGGCTGTGGAGGCGGCGATGTTAGCTGCTTGGCAAGAAGAAGGAATTACAGCCGAGGTGCGATCGCTTTCTCTCGATACCCAAGGCGCAAAAAGCTTTTAAGATTTTATTCAGCACTTAAAACTCAGCACTTAAAACTCGATTTATGGAGCAAATTCAGGCTGAAATGGCGGCGCTTAACTCTCAAATTGAAATTCTTTTAGAAGAACGCGCTGCACTCACTATTAATAATGTCATCTCTAGCGAGAATGATTCACCCCAGGCAATGGTTGAAGCATATCGCCGTCAAGCCAGGGAAAATGCTCAATTATCAGTTGAAATCCAGGGCATTGATGCTGCGATCGCAGCTTTGGAAGTCCAAATCAAACAAAAACAAAATAAATTAGTGCGTTGGCAAGTTGAATCAAAACAACTTACCCAACAACAGCAGCTAGAAGAAGCGAAAGAAGTGGCACAGGTTCATGCTCAACGCATTAATCAACTGGCTGGAGAATTGGCGGCAGAAGTCCGTTTTCTTAAAGCTTGTGCCAATGAACTGAGTCCAATGTATTGGCAGATTTATTATAAGCCTTTCATTACTGGGTTCAAAACAATCTCCGTTCCTTATGTCCGCTCTGATTTAGAAGTGTGGACAATTGTCAACCGGATTGTTTAATTCTGTGAGCTACAGCATTAAGCGAAAACACATCTAATTTGTATAACCAAATTTCATCAAACTTTTGTGGGTTAGGCATCTTGCCTGCCCATGATTGCAAATTTAGGGTTCTCCCTTAATAGTCATTGTCAGCTACACAAATTCCTTTACATTTAATACCGTTCGTAGCGGTGCGCTGACAATGAGAACAAAGAACTTTTGTCAGTGCATACATAGCATGGTGCTACTTTCACTCTTCATTGAATTACGATGCTTATAACGGTTTGCTTAACGCTAACCCATCATCGAACTTCCCCTTGCCTTCGATTGAGCGGCACTCTCTCACGGCTTTTGCTGAAGCTTACGCAGATGAGCAAATTGTGCAACAGCTTGTTGCACAATTTCCTTGGGGTACACAGAAACGTTAATCGCCTCTGGAGACATCGACAAGAGCATGGGTGGAGAAATCCCTCCAAGTAAGCCGGGTCGTGGAAAGAGGAAACCCAAAGAGCGATCTTTGGAATCCCCGCTATATCAGGTAATCCTGATTAGCGGTGGGAGGATGTCAATGCTTAATAAATTTCCAAGTTCCGCTACCACTATCTCTATCTGCGCCAGCAGCCGTTGAGACACACAACAAATTTCCATCACAACCTCTACCTCTGGTATCTAAGTAACCTCCTTGACCATTACCATAACCATTCACAAGTTGAACAGGCTGATCTTCACGTAAGTCATTTGAAGATTTGTATTTAGAAATTATTTTCCAGGTTCCGCTACCACTATCTCTGTTGGGGTTGTTAGCTGTAGAGACACACAGCAGATTCTCAGAACAGTTTCTTCCCCGCGTGTCTAAGTAACCACCAGCACCTTGCTCATATTGATTTTGCAGGTAAACGTCATCGAGCGACTCAACAACTCCTGTTTTGCCAGTTTTTGATAGAATCTTCCAAGACCCACTACCGTTATCTCTGTTGGGGTTGTTGGCTGTAGAAACACACAGCAGATTCTCAGAACAGCCTCTTCCCCGCGTGTCTAAATAACCTCCTTGCCAATTGTCGTAACCATTAACGAGCTTGTATGTTTGTCCATACCTGAGTTTTTGGTTTGCTGAATGTGCCTGACTCGAATTAACATTGGTAACACTGAATAGACCTGTAGTTAACAATAAGACAGCACCCATTGTTGCTTTGACAAGAGTAGATTTTTTCATAATAAATTGCTCCTTGTTTTCACTAATAATTGGTTCAAGATTTTCTGAAAGGTCTGCTTGTTTTGGCTTTGACAAGAGTCGGTTTTTCTTGAACACTTTCACTCTATTAGTAAAATTTCTAGGAGTCGATGAGGATAAGTTAGGGAAAGTTAAGGAATTGATTTTTGTATTTCGCCTTTGCATAGCACCTTCACACTACCCCAACATAGAGAAATTCGTACTTGATTTATTACTACTTTATAGACTACCGTTAAGTAAGAATATTTTTGCTACTGTTTGGTAAGACTATGCAAGTTGAAAAATTATCAATTTCCTTACCAGCGTCCCTAGTGCAATTTATTGAAGGTTACAAAGTAGCTCATGACTGTAAATCTCGCTCCCAAGTCATTGAAAAGGCATTGCAGTTGTTGCGAACACAGGAACTAGAAGAGGCTTACCGAGAAGCATCTGCTGAAGTTGAGAATGATTGGGATATCACGATTACAGATGGATTAACCGATGAAGCGTGGTGATATTTATTACGCTAATCTCAGCCCGGCTGTAGGCTCTGAGATGGATAAACGCCGCCCAGTGCTGATAGTCAGTAATGATGCCAATAATCGTGCAGCTAGCACGGTAACAATTTTACCGCTTACATCCAATGTTAGCCGTGTTTACCCGTTCGAGGTTTTACTGAATCCAGAGAATAGTGGTTTACCATTAGCTTCCAAAGTACAGGCGCAGCAGGTACGAACAATTTCTAAGCGAAGGATTGTGTCAGAGGTGGTAAATAGTTTAAATGAAGAGTTGATGCAATTAGTAGATGCTGCTCTCAAACTCCATTTAGGGTTGGAGTGAATGCCAAAGCAAACGTCTCGACAATAATTTTCTTGGCGGGAAGCTAGCTTTCTGGTGTGCGGGGAGTGGTCAAAAGTAGCTGTTAGGACTACCACAAACAGAAGCCGCTTTTAGAGCATTTGCGCCAAAAATAATCCCACTAGGATTGAGCAAAAACAGATTAGCGCTACTATTGGCTTTAATTAAACCATCAACGTTGGAAACACTGCCGCCAGTGACGCGACTGAAGATATTTTGCACATCTGCGGCATTTAATTGCTTTTCACCGTTCGCGCAATCGTACTGAATTAAACTGGTTAATCAACCCCGAAGACGAAAGTGTGCTGGGGGTGTTTCCTGGACAGAGGGTGGAATTATACGAGGTGCAGATAAATTACCCATCCTAGAGGGTATCGAGTTGGAACTGACTGTAGAACAAATTTTTGGCTGGTTGAGTTTGACGTAAAAAAGCGAACGCATTTCCTAAAGAAAGTTGGAAAGGATTGTATCTGTAGGTTTATTGTAGAAACTGAACGGTACAGTGCCAACTCGTATGTACCACAAAAAATTTTATGCCGTACTTTTATGAGAAATCAACTAGGATTTGTTCTAAAACTGCTTTTACTGTCGGCTTTGTTATCACTATTAATTAAATATTTGGGGCCAAGTCTATCAATTCCGGCGACAGGAACCAACGCGCTAATTATAGTATTGTTGCCAATTGTAATTATAGCGATCGCGCTACTGTGGCGATTTCAAGCACAGAAACAAAATTAACTCAAACGATCTACGCACAAGTGACTAAAATCAGCTAACCTAGCTGAATTACAACAAAATTGCATCTCGCCAACCGTTGGGAGTTAGCCTGTGAACCTCGGTCAATGGATCGGCTTAATCGCCATAGTTCTTTCTTTATACATCCTGTGGCAAATCCGGGAAGTGCTTTTGCTTATGTTCGCCGCAGTTGTGTTAGCCACAACCTTGAATCGGCTAGCAAAACGCTTTCAACGCTTTGGGATGAAGCGTGGATTCGCCGTTCTCCTGGCAGTAGCGATCTTTTTCGCAGGCATTGTGGGTTTTTTCTGGCTTATTGTCCCACCATTTGCACAGCAGTTTCAAGAACTAACCTATCAGGTTCCTAAAGGGTTTGGGCGCTTTAATACTTGGCTTGATGCTCTGAGAACTCGCATTCCTAATGAGTTAGTTCCCTATATCCCAGATATCAACAGCCTCATCCAACAAGCACAACCATTCGTCAATCGGGTGCTGGGAAATTCCTTCGCCTTTGTATCTGGCTCTTTAGAAGTCGTTCTTAAGATTTTGCTGGTGTTGGTTTTAACAGGAATGATGTTAGCCGATCCTCTAGCCTATCGGAAAGTATTTGTGCGGCTTTTCCCCTCATTTTATCGGCGGCGGGTGGAAGGAATTTTAAATAAGTGCGAAGTCTCTTTGGAGGGATGGATTACAGGTGCTTTCATTGCCATCTGTGTAGTGGGGATAATGAGTCTAGTTGGTTTATCAATTTTGGGTGTAAAGGCAGCACTCGCTTTGGCGATTTTAGCGGGATTTTTTAACTTGATTCCCAACCTGGGCCCAACGATGAGCGTAATCCCAGCAATGGCGATCGCCTTCTTAGATGAACCTTGGAAAGCGATCGCTGTCTTTATTCTCTACTTTATCATTCAACAGGTTGAGAGCAATTTCATTACGCCTGTGGTGATGGCACATCAAGTCTCATTGCTGCCCGCCATAACCTTAATTGCCCAACTATTTTTCGTCACTTTCTTTGGCTTTTTAGGATTATTTCTAGCACTACCCCTGACTGTTGTAGCTAAGATATGGTTGCAAGAAGTTTTAATCAAAGATGTTTTAGATGAATGGGGAAATAATCAGAAAAAAGAGACTGAGTTGGTGATGATTTCTGAATCTCCTGAAATAGAGGAAAATTGGACAGTAGATCGTCCTGATATTAATCGGGAACAACGGATTGATGATGATATTTGACAAAAAGAAGATTAATCAATTTTGCATTTTGGATAAAGGCAAGTAGCTAGACGGAAATCAATATATATAGGGAAGGGATCGTGCGTGACTAAATAATTACCCTTTGGCTTAATTTCTTAATTCAACTTGTCCACTGTTGCCACTGTTACCTCTCCCTCAATCCCCTACAGCATCTTCAAGGTACTAAACCGCACTCAAGGCTGCTTAAATCGCAAAATTAAGCCCACTCCAGTGATGAATGGGTTAGGTCAGGTGATTGGGTGAAGGTGAAAGGATGGGGTGATGGTGGCGATGCCTCCGGCAACCTAACGGAACGCTCCTCACTCATCCCCAAGCTGGCATTTTCCTATAAACATCCGCATAATACGGAAATTAATTGCTTTTGATATTTGAGTGCTGAAAGCTTTACTAATTTGCTGACGCTGGGTATCAACTTTACTTGCTGACCAAGCTTCAACGGGCTGAAGTGCGGACTGCATCATTGAAACATATTCTGAGCGAAGTGAAACGACGGTAACATCGCTAATACTCACTGATTGAAGTTGATCAAGATGTTGTCTAATCTCAGTAATTTTTCGATCTATGTGCGGATTCATCTCTGACTTGGGAAGGAACATGCCAAGAATCTGTGCATCGGAGCTTGAATTTGTTGCCAGCTTCTCGATTTGTCGGCATTCTGCTTCTGCACCTTCTTTTGTTGATGAAATATCAACGCTACCTGACGCAGAAATATGCGTGCCAGAATTAACGCGTGATTCAACTTTGACTTTTCCTCCGCAGCTCATTAGGGTTAGGGTGAGTACAGTTATACAACTTAAAGCCAGCATTGTTTGATCGCCTTTCATTTCTAAAACTTATCTTTACTTGAACAATAAGCATAAGAGAGCATCCCTGCTGTTAAAACTTAACCCTACCTATTCTTCCTTTAGATGGGGTTGGAGTAGGACATCCTATCCGAGTCATAAATTATTTTTGATGTTTGTTTTTAGCTTCACCTTATTGAGAGTTCAACAACATCAGTAAATTTCTCTAATTTTTGAAAAATTATATTTTTAGAAGATTACATTAATTGCTAATATTTCGTTAATTCTCATCTACACTAATAAATAACCATAGAAATAAAAAATTTCTTATCCCTCTTTTGTTACTTTAGGGAAAGAAAAAATAACAATAAAATTTAGATATCTCATTCCCCCTAAATCCCCCTTAAAAAGTGGACTTTGATAGATGTTTTTCCGGTTCCACCCTTAATAAGGGAGGCTAGGGGGGAGCGAATTCTATGCAGCTTCATAAATAATTGGTATTAGTTGCTCTAGAAATGTGTTTCTTAGTCTAAGGTTGCTCCGAGAAAATCGGTTCTGCTGCAACATCATCTAAATTGATGCTGCCTAACAAATTCTGCCACTCTGCTTGTAATTTTGCATCTTTAGGATTTTTCTGGCGTAGTTGAGCCAGTGTGGTAAGTGCGTCGTACCATATCCCGTTTTGGGCATAGATAGCATAGCGCTTCAAAAGTTCTGTCGTTTCTAGCTCTTTAACTACGGCGGGATTGAGTTCGACTCTTTGTATTACCCCTTCGACGTAAGTCGGGGGAGCATTCTTTTCCTGATCACAGCTAATGGTAAAAAACCAGCGATATTGTTTGTCTAGTGCCAAGCCAGGAGAAGTGGTAGGTAGAGACACACTGATAACTCCTGCTTTCTCTGGTAGAACGATCGGTTTTTTATAAATCTCGTTAGAGTCTTGATCTTGCAGCACAAATTCAACTGCATAAGGAAAATCTTTAGTATATGGCACATAGAAAAACCAACTTGGGTGTTCTAGCGTTGTCTTTCCCCAGACATTGATTACTGAGTTAGCTTCCTGAGTAAAGGACACTAAAGCAGTCAAGTCATGTTTAGTAATTTGGCATCCATTTATGTTGCGCTTTGCTCCACCACGAACGCGGCCTCCAGGAGGAGGGCCAGATGGAATCGCTGGTTGATTAAAGGTTGTGGATTTAGTATGGCTTGTTTTAGCTTCAGAGCGTAGGCGTAGTCCACCGCTAGTTGAAGAACCGACGTTTGGTTTCGCCAGTACTGGAGTCAGGCTAACTAATAAATTGGTACAGCTAAAAGCTACTACTAAAAACAGTTTTATCGGTTGTGAATTTGACTTCATAAAAACCCTTCTTGAACTATGTAAGCCTGGTAGATTTATCTGCTGCTTATCTCAAAATTTAATCAAAAAAATCTTTCCCTATTGCCCATTCTCTACCTGCACTTTTGTGGCTGAATTATAAATTGACAGCAGGCTAACCGTGGCTACTAGGGACAAAATCGACGGGATAAATGGCACCCAAGTACCCGAAATTAATAGACCAAAGCAAACTATATAGAGAACACCAAAGGTAATGCTAACTGCCAATGCCAACCAAGGTAAGGAAAACTTTCGCCAAGCCAAAACTCCTCCTATCAAAGACCAAACCCAAATCCAGGCCACCTCAGCCCACAGCGACCAAACTCGCAGTAATGGCCGCCCATCCTGCACAGCACTGAGGATCTGGCTGATCATGTGGGCTTGTACTAACACTCCTGGCATTTGCTCATCTAAAGGAGCCCCGTATGGTGTGGGCCAAGTGTCTGGAGAATCCCCCCTTGCTGTCACACCAATCAAAACAATCTTGTCTTTAATAGCACTGGGGTTAATTGGACTAGCTAAAAATTGGGTTAGTTTCACCTGTTGGACTATCTGTTTTGGAGAACGGTAGTTAAGTAAGATTTGACCACCATTAGCATCAATATCGTGATAGCCGCCAGTGCGAGACTTCAGATTCGGAAAAATAGTTTTACCGAGTTGCAAATTCCCTTCAGGGGTGAACTTTGGTTGAATTCCTAAAGGACGCAGATACAAGGAAGCTAGTTGTAGACTGAATGCAAAGGTAGCAGGACACAATGATGTCGGCTCCTGGTTCATGAACAGGAGATGGCGACGGATAACTCCATCAGAATCGTGAATAAAGTCACTGAATCCCAGATTTGTTGTGGGGATTTCTGGTGCTGGCTTAATACCAGTGATGTTTGCTGTGCTATCACTTCCTTTACATACGCCAACCAAATTTTGAGTTTTTTGAAGACGAGTAATTAAATCTGGTTGTTTGGCTTGAAAATCACGGTAAATATCCAAGCCGATCGCGCGGGGTTGATATTTATTCAGTTTTGCCAGTACTTTGTTGAGAGATTTTTCGGAAATGGAAGCTCCAATCAAGGACTCATTATTCTGTCTTTGAATTGCCAGATCGTCATCATCAATTGCAATTACCAGCAGACGCGAATCTTGTGGCTCCGCAGGGCGCGATCGCATCATCTGGTCAAAGGCGGGAATTTCTACACTTTCTAGCCATCCTACGCATCTCACCCCAAAAACCAAACCTGTAATCGCCAAAGTGGATAACAAAGTTGTTGCTAATCTGCGTTTGGTAGACAAAACTAAATTCGGGGTATCTTTAGATTTTGTTGGAGACCTTAATTCATCCCAAGTGGGTGGTATCTGTGCTGGATTTTGGCAAATCATTGGTAGCCAAGTTGCACAGGGAAATCGATCCTCAAGTCCTTGCAATCGTTCCCGTGCTTGGCGTACCGCTTGATATAAAGACTCGCCACCACCAAAGCCTTGGAGAAAATACTTTAAGAATTCCTTCGCAACCTGGTCTGGGACTGGTTCACGCATGATGATTATTTGAGGAATTTGCAAATCAGCCAATTCTCGCGCTAATCCTAATCCATCACAGGAGTTGAAGATAGCTAGTTGCAAGCCGTTCTCAATGGCTTTCTTCAGAGCATATTTTAATTCGCCAATGGTCAGACTATCAGTCTTATTCAGGTAAATTCGTCCACTTTCTCCATTTTTGTTACTGGAACTGTGCCCAGCAAAGAAGAGAATATCCCAGTTTTTTCCCCAAAGATGCTCGGTTAAGTCTTTACGTTGTGGTTCGACCAAAAAGCAGACTTCTGCGTTACCACACTGTTGGAGTAAAGCTTGATCGGCCTCAGTATCAATCCCCTGACTATTGCCCACAATTGCCAAAATATTGACTAATGGATTTTTTGGGCGTGGCTTGTGAATGCGATCGTAGGATGGTGAAGAAAGAGCGATTTCAGCCTTGGGGTAGCGTTCTAACAACTCCCACAGATGCCAAGGCAATAGCTGCAATTGGCTATTTTCTGTTTGCAAAATTACTCGTACTTCTTCTTCGGACGACAATCTTTCTAACCATTTTTCCCTTAAAGGGCGAAATTCTTCTGCTCGCAACCAGGTATTAAAGCGGGCCCGTAAGATACGGGAAGTGTTTTCGCAGTCTTGAATCATCGAGACATTCGTCACCTGCATTTTGTCAGCATGGAGACGATAACGATTGCCTATCTGCCGATAACTAGACTGCCAATGACTATAATAGAGCGGCATTTCAGGAAATGAAGGTAGTTTCCCCGTGATTTCTGTTGCCGCCCGCTCATGTTCTTCACCAATTTGGAGGGTGACAGCAAATCCCTGCTCAAAACTACCCTCTCCGAACTTCAGAACCACTAACTTACCCATGACCTCACTATCCCTCTGTGCAAAATCATCCCCTGTTCTAATGTCTCATAACAAGCTCCACAAGCTTTTACAGACTTTTTTCAAAATCCCCAAAACTGGCTTGAATTTTTAATTTTTAATTTTTAATTAACCAATTAGCACTTAATAAATTACCGACAAGAGGGAAAATAACTGGATGTTTTAAATCCGAAAATGCTCAGTAATGCTAGTATCATTAATGGCTACCCTAACACTAAATTGTTCTGTAGGTTCACCGCGAAACTGTAACTGAATGTAGTTGTCTGATTTTCTCGATTGAGCATCTAGAAATACTGCTCCCGAACTATCTAGAACGGTGAGATGAACTCCGGGTGGTAAGTAGATTTGATTCCCAGTGGCGTGCAATTGCAGATGAATACTGGTTTGTTGATCTTTTTCTGGACTGATTTCCACAATCAACATAACGGGTTGGTTAAGAATTTGGATACCTAAATCAATTAGTTTTGCGCGTTTAGTAATTGATTCTGGTTGATTGAGGGCATTGAGTTCTAAAGTCTCGGTACTACGAAAGGCATAAACTGGTCTAAGTTCCGGCAAGTTCCACAAAGATTCAATTGTTTGCCAACCTGCCTCAAATATACCAGTAAACCACTGACTCAAATTCACGAGTGAACTAACTGGAGATTGACGCAATTCTCCCAAGTGGTCGATAAATGCTTCCAATGGTTGTAGTTGTTTTAAAGGCAGTGTTTCAGTTGCGACACTGGCAATAAAACCAAGCAGCCTTGCTTCTTGGAGTAATTCATCAAATTGAACTACTAAATAACCCACCCGTTCTTCCCAGGTCTCTGGGGGAATGGAACATATCTGTTGATGCTGATGGACAGGGCGACACTCTAGACGACCAACTGAGGGCAATTCTAAGTCAGCAACATTTCCACAGAGGCGCATGATGGGGTTCCAGCTGTCGCTAGCTTGGAGGTTGGTAGGAATATCCATCATTTCCAAGTAGTCATTCACCACCCACACAGCTAGCGTATTCAGCCGAACTTGCTCTGCTTTTTCCGAATTTGGCTGTTGGTTAGCAAATTTCTGGGCAGTGATCCGAGCTAATTGGGGAATCGGTAATGTTAAAGCGAAATCGTCTAGCTGATAGGTGGAGTTATTCATAAATCAATCTTTAGTGATCAATGCTGCTATGTACATATCATCCGCATTCACTAAATTTATGCCACAAAATAGAGAATGATTATTAGAAAAATTTAATTAGGGATTGGGAATTGGGGAAAATGCGATCGCTGCAAGAACTGACTCGGATGTTTGACCAACAGGAATTGTTGTGGGGAAAAGCAGTCAAAGTTTCACAACAAGTATTGTCACAAAAGTTTCTCAGTTTTCCAGCAGAGCTTTTTGAGCGGGTATTTCATGACTTGCTGCCACATTTACGAGTACATTGGCATTCTAGGCTAAAAAGACCTCTGTCACTTGCGGTCAAATACGCAAGCAAGAATTAATGGCTGTACAGCATCGGCATCTCATCAACAACTACTTGGGGATTTCCATGTGAAACTTTGTCCTTAACTTGTAAACGAGAAAAGCGCTCTCTAGATAAGAGAGCGCTGATATTGTGGAGTTGAGGAACAAAAACAAAGAACTAGCTAGCAACACTAGGAGTAGCCAGAGCTATAGCTTCAACTGAAAGCTTTGCATAGATAGTCATTAAAAATAAATGCTTGAGGTTGAGGAAAGGGGTAAATCTGGCAAAACAACTTCCACTCTTATACCTACAGATTGCCACAAAATCTACAAATCTTCAGCTTTTATCGCCTGATCAGGTGGCAGGTTGACATCTTTTGCCAAACCGACTGTTTTCAACAATCCAATTGCCCACCAAGTCATATCGATTTCCCACCAGCGCCAACCACATTTGGCTACATGAGGATAGGCATGATGATTATTATGCCACCCTTCGCCATAGGTGAGAATAGCTGCCCACCAAAGATTACGAGAATTATCATTGCTGTCAAAAGTGCGGTATCCCCACATATGAGTGACTGAGTTGATCAACCAAGTCGTATGCCAGAGAATCACATATCTGAAAAACACACCATAGATAACGAATGACCAACCGCCAAGTGCATAAAGCAACAATCCAACTGGAATTTGCAGTAGTAGAAAGTAGCGATTGAGCCAACGGTAAAAGGGATCTCGCGCTAAATCAGGAGCAAATCGCTGATAGCGCTCATATTTAAAGAATTCTGGACGTGGATAAAAAATCCACAGCATGTGACTCCACCAAAAACCTCGGCGCGCAGAGTAAGGATCTTTGTATTCGTCTTCAGTATGAGCATGATGCAAACGATGTCCAGCCACCCAGAAGATCGGCCCTCCCTGTAAAGATAGCGCACCCAAAATGGCGATCGCATATTCTAACCACCGAGGTACTTTAAAACTGCGATGACTCAATAGTCGGTGGTAGCCTAAGCAAACCCCGATACTGCCAAATAGCCAGTGTAGAAACACAGCTATACCCAATGCACTCCAGGAGAAAAACCAAGGAGCCAGCAATGCCAGTGCATGAATAGTAGTAAAAAATACTACTGCCACCCAATCTAGCCGTAGAGACTGGGGGTTCTCTGGCAAAGTTTGTAATGAATTAAATCTCACGAAATACTTCCTCAACAACCACAAATTTAATCAGATTGGGGATTGGGAAAAGATACGAAAACGCAGAGATATCATGAAGCGCTGAGGCGAAGAAGCTATCAAAATATGGCGTTGCATAGTTGCAGAATGATTTAGCAACTTCCAAAATTCTCCCCCCGCTTGCCTCAATTGATCCCACTGTTCTGCAACGTCGAAAATATTACTATGCATCTACATAGCTAAATGCTGTAATCCACTCTCATCATCTTGACCCCAGCACTTTCAGAAGCAGTGTATGTGCTACCAACTTGATCTTGGCGAGTAATCAGGTCAAAGATATGCTCACCAATCACAGCCTTCACATCTGCTTCCAACTCATGAATAACATCTCTATTCAGAGTAAAGGCATAGTTTGCCTCGTCTACAATCTTCTGAATCATTGTTTCATTTAGAATTAGAAAATTCAATGCTTGACGGTACTGCTCTTTAAATTCCCGTCTAGCTTCCGGGGTAGGAATCTGTTCAAATTCATGCATTGCAGTACCGCGATCGCTTGGTAAATCCATTGCCGATCGCGCAATATTTTTCAATGCTTGCCCACCCGATAAATCTCCCATGTAGCGAGTATAGGCATGAGCAATCAGTAACTCCGGTTGTGTATTGGCAACGACACGAATGCGATCAACATATACCTGACCCGCTGGAGAGGGAACAATCTGCGATCGCCAATTTTCACCGTAATAAAAGGCTAAATCTTTCTCCAAATTTGCCTGACGATGCAGTTCAAGAAAGTACATCATCCCAACAATCGGGTGATGCTGATAGCGCTGTAGTTCTTCTTCCAAAGCGCTGTAGACAAAGTAGAGATCCGCCAACAATTTGCGAAAAAAGCTCTTTTCTACTACACCTTTGAGAAAGCATTTCATAAACGCCGTGTTTTCCGTCATTGTGTGAGAATGTTTCGTGCCTTCTCGCAAGCGAACATCTAAATGGCTGCTCATGGTGAAACCCTTATTACTAAAAATGTTGTTATTTTTGGACAAAAGTCACATTAGTCCAATCTTTGGGCTGGAGAAATATTTCGGTAAGTTGTGCTTCGGGTGTGCCTGGTTCTGGTTCATAGCAATATTCCCAGCGTGCTAGAGGTGGTAGAGACATGAGTATGGATTCAGTTCTCCCATTGGTTTGCAGACCAAAAACAGTTCCCCGGTCATACAGCAGATTAAACTCTGCATAACGACCCCGACGGTACAGTTGGAACTGACGTTGGCGATCGCCATATTCTATTCCCTGTCGCCGTTCAACAATGGGCAAATAAGCGGGTATAAATGCTTGACCGCAAGACTGCACAAAGGCAAAGATATCTTCCCAGTTCCGAGATACCGTTCCTACTTGCTGACTGTAGAGTGCTGCGGGACTATCTGTTTGAGAACCAACATAAAGCTTGCCACTAGCATCCTGATAGTCAAAGAAGATGCCGCCAATGCCTCGTTGTTCTTGGCGATGTTTTAAGTGGAAGTATTCATCACACCAAAGTTTAAAAGCTGGGTAATACTCTTCATGGTGAACATCACAGGCATTTTTGAGCGTCTGATGAAAGTGAATTGCATCCTCGGCAAAGGGGTAGTATGGTGTTAAATCAGCCCCACCACCAAACCACCAAATCGGGCCTGCCTCAAAGTAGCGGTAGTTGAGATGTACCGTTGGTACGTAGGGATTACGGGGATGCAATACCATTGAGGTTCCTGTGACAAAAAACTCATGTCCGGCTGCTTCTGGACGTTGAGCCAAAATTGCTGGAGGTAGGCTATTTCCCCAAACTGCCGAAAAGTTCACACCACCCTGTTCAAATACCCGCCCTTCTCGAATCACGCGAGTACGTCCTTCTCCGCCTTCTGCTCGTTCCCAATGGTCTTGTTGAAAGCGTGCTTTTCCATCCAGTTGCTCTAAGACTGTGCAAATTTCATCCTGTAAGTTCTGCATGAATTGCTGCGATCGCTGCCGTGAATCCTTGGGTATTATGTTGGTATCTGATGCCAGTAATGTTGTGCGATTTCTAGATTCTTGCAGAGAATTCTCGGAATGACGACCCATGTTAAAACCTCTGAAACTTTGAGTAAGAGCAATTACTACTCAATAACTTTATAGCTATGTAGTTGAATTGCGTCAGAGAAGTTTCAAAACTTAATAAATTATTTCAACCCATGTTAGTTTACCTGATCAAACCCATTGATACTGAGGCTTTACGGGGAACGGTTCATTAGCTATTAGGCAAGATAGCAACAGACTCTACGTAGTGAAACAAATATGAATGCAATACAATCTTTGCCAGATTCACAGTTTTCTTCTGTCTATGGTTCTGTCAAGCTTTGAGCTATATGCCTATATAGCTATATGTACTTTGTATGATTTAAAATCATCAACATAAAACCAGCTATTAAATCTCAAGTTCTTGAATTTTAGTTGGAATTTACAGTTTGATTCACCGATCAGATGCAGGATAAGTTGTCATGGGATGATAACCGTTGCGATCGCATCCAGCAGGCATTGCGGGTAGAGCGGTTTTGCCAGATGCACTTGAAATCCGGCAACGAGGATTTTCTGTCGATTCGTTTCACCTGCATAGGCGGTCAGTCCGATCGCTGGAATATCCCGGTTGAATTGAGGCGGTAAAGCGCGAACCTGACGAATGAAGGTGTAGCCGTCCATTTCTGGCATCCCAATATCGCTGATGAGCAGATCGAATTGAGCTTGGGTCAGTAACCGCAAGGCTTCAGTAGCAGAGGAGACTGCCCGCACGGTCGCGCCTTCCTGCTCCAGTACAACCTTAACCAGTTCTAGAGAATCTGCCTCATCATCTACCACTATCGCTCGCAGATTCGCTAAATTCAGCGTTTGATTGTTGAGGTAATCAGGAGCATCGGGACTTGGTACAGGCATTAATGGCAACTGCACCGTAAAGGTTGCCCCAAGCCCTTCGCCGGCACTTACAGCCGTAATGGTGCCGCCATGCGCTTCGACCACCTGACGAGCGATCGCCAGCCCTAAGCCCAATCCGCCAAAAGAACGAGTCGTAGAACTGTCTTGCTGTTGGAATAACTCAAAGACATGAGGCAAAAATTCGGGTTGGATGCCCTTTCCGGTATCACTTACCTGAATTTGAGCATGACGATCAACAGAGGTGAGTTGCACCGTCACCCGTCCCCTTATAGAGTTGAATTTAATCGCATTCGACAGTAAATTCCAGACCACCTGTTGCAGCCTGTCTGCATCCCCTCTCACCTGCCCTACCGATGGATCAAGCAACACCTCAAACTGAATCGCTTTTGCTTCTGCGGCTAAACTAACGGTTTCTAAAGCCGCCGCGATCGGCTCAGATAAATCGATAGCTCCAAAGCTAAGGGTGAGTTTGCCACGAATTATCCGAGAGATATCGAGGAGATCCTCAACAAGTTGCGCCTGTTGCTTGGCATTGCGCTCGATCGCGCTTAACCCCTTCTGGAGTTTGTCGGAACTGACAAGGGGTGATTGTAGTAGTTTTGCCCAGCCCAAAATCGGGTTAAGCGGTGTTCGTAGTTCGTGGGAGAGAACAGCAAGAAATTCATCTTTCATGCGGTTGGCACGTTCTGCTGCTTCCCGTGCCGCTTGCTCTTGTCGAAGTAGCTGTTCCCGTTGGGCTTCGGCTTGTTTTTGCTCTGTAATATTCAATACCGTACCACTGAAACGTAGTGGTTTTCCTTTTGCATCATAGTAGGCTTGGCCTTTTGCCTTAAGCCAGCGTTCAACTTTATCCTCAATGCCGATTGTCCGATACTCGGTGTCATAAAAGCCACCTGATACTGGGTTGAGCGCCGCTTGAATAATTTCCTGAAGGCGATCGCGGTCATCGGGATGTAAGCCCTCAAAAAATAACTCAATGCTACTCTCACCATCGGGCGATAGCCCAAACATCGCTTTGCAGCCTGTATCCCATTTCAATTCTCCTGTAATGAGATTCCAATCCCAGGTTCCCAATTGGGCAGAGGTGATTGCCATACGTAAACGGTCTTCATTCTCCCGCAGGGCTTCCTCTGCCTGTTTGCGATCGGTGATGTCAATAACTGAACCGATGTAGCCCTTATATTGACGATCCGCCCCAAACCAGGGGCTTGCTGCATCGATCGCCCACTGATACTCCCCGTCCTGACGGCGTAAACGGTATTCTGCCCGAAAGGCTTCGTGACGACTATTAGAGCTTACAAATTTTTCTCTAGCAAATGCACAATCCTCTGGATGCAACGCGTCCAGCCAACCAAAACCCAGTCCCGTTGCTTCGGTTTGCCCTGTGAATTCGTACCAGCTTTGGCTGAGGTAAGTGCAGTATCCGGTGGCATCAGTGACCCAAACCATTACAGGTGCATTGTCTGCCATACTGCGGAATCGTTCTTCACTCTGGCGTAGGGCTTCCTCGACTTGAATCTGTTCGGTGATATCTTCACAAACGGTATTGATACCAATTACGCGATCGCCATCCTTTAACGGCAAGAAGCTTTCTAGCCAGACACGCTGTACTCCTGGTTGTGCTGGAGTTTCCCCCCGAATTTCGACGTTTAGTAGTGGTTCTCCCGTTTCTAAGATCGGGCGCAGCAACTCTTCGGCAGTATCTGCAATGTTAGGTAGCAACTATCGAATTGTTCGCCCAATGTGTTCCTCTATGGAAAATCCATTGATTTCTGCCAATCGCTGGTTAATCCGCACAAAGCGCAGATCGGTATCGAGAACGTTCAACCCTATCGGAGCAGACTGGTAGATGGTTTCAATTTCAGCCAGTTGTCTGTGCAAGGTTGCCCGACTTTCCTCTAATTCGGCTTCTAGTCGCTGACGTTCTGTCACATCTGCCGTCATACCAATCAATCGGGTTAACTGTCCCTGTTGGTCAAACAGCGCGCGTCCGCTTTCCTCCAATATCACGATTTGACCATCCGGGCGCACGAATCGATAGGTGATTTTGTAAGTACTGTTCTCAGGTGCAAGTGCCTGTAAGCCTGCCAAAAGGCGATCGTGATCGTCAGGATGGACTTGTTGAAAATAACTGGTACCTGTGTCCTGTTGTGCCGATGACGACCTTAACCCCAGGATGGAAGCAGATTGAGGCGATCGCTTGACCACATCAAGGTTTGGCTGCCAGTCAAAGGCAAACATCCAGGCAACTTCCATTGCCAACTGGTTGCGCTCTTCGCTCTCCCGCAGTGCTGCATTTACCTGCTCTAACTGGGCAGTTCGTTCGGCAACGCGCTGTTCTAGTTCTTGGTTAGCGTGTTGTAGAGCGGCTTCCGTCTCTTTTTGCTGGGTCATGTCACGGGCAACGCAGTACATCACTCCTCGGTCAATCTGCGGTGATGCTGTCCATGCCAGCCATCGGTAGCTGCCATCCTTCGTCCGGTAACGATTCTCGAAATAGAGCGTTGGTACTCCCGTATTCAACTTCTCCATTTCTCGCAGTGTGGCAGAGTGGTCATCTGGATGCACAAAGTCCAGAAAAGGACTGGCTAAGAATTCTGCTTCTGAGTAACCGAGGGTTTGGGTAAAGACAGGGTTGATCCGTTTAAAGTAGCCATCCAGGCCAATGACCGACAGCAGATCGAGCGATCGCTCAAAGAAAAAGGCTTCTTCAGATGGCGATGCTGAATCACCATCTTCCTGAGTGTTTACGGCTGGGAAGCTTTGCGATTTTAAAGGAGGATCTGCTTCACACAAGCGCATTTGCTCCATAACAAACAACTATATTAGCTGATTTCTACCCAAAATTGCTTACTGCCATTTTGGTTTGATCCTTAGCCTGTATGGGAATGTAGTAAATTATATTTGATTTTTGAAAAAACTTAGTACAACTCAAAAAGCCTTCTTTACCTATTGCCTCTTCAATATTACTAGGTTAAAGGGAAAAGGAGTGGAGGGCTAGATATATAAGGTTCTTTTCCCTTTAACCGACAAGTATTGGATGAAATCCCACGCCGGATAGTGTAATGTAAGTTGCTGTATTATTTATTTTCAAAGTTAGGAGGATCAACAATAGCTAAGAAACAAACTTAAACAGAAATATGACTACTGAAAACCTTCTGCTTGCTGCTTTGCCTCCTGATTTGTACAAGCAGCTCAAAAAAATATGGAGCAGGTTGAGCTTTCATACGGCGAGATCCTCAACCGACCCGGCGAAACCATAGAAGAAGTCTACTTCCCTCTCACCTGCTTGATCTCAGTCACCATTACAATGATAGATGGCATCACAGTTGAAGCCGGAGTGGTCGGAAGCCGCGAGATGGTAGGGATCAACGCCTTCATGGGCGGTCGGGAAACGACGCAGACTGAGTATATTGTCCAGGTACCGGGCAAAGCGGTAAAAATGAAAGCAGATTTGCTGCTCCATGAGTTCGACACCAATAAGTCGCTGCGCGACGTGATGCTGAAATACACGCAGGCTTATATGGCGCAAATCTCGCAGAACGTTGCCTGCAACCGCCTTCATACTATAGAACAACGCATGGCCCGTTGGCTGCTCGAGTCCAGTGACCGTCTCGACTCAGATCATACTGTTCCTATCGCATGAGTTCCTCTCTCACATGCTGGGCGTTCGCCGCGCTAGTATCAGCGAGACCGCCAGTTTATTACAAGACAAAGGTCTCATTCAATACAGTCGAAATCAAATCAAAACCATTGATCGGCAAGGACTAGAAGAGATTTCCTGCGAGTGTTATGGGGTAATCAAACAGGAATACGATCGCCTGCTAAACTTTAAGCTAAAGAGATAAAACTCTTTCTCATCTTTCTAGCGCTAATAAAGGCTGTTGCGATACATGATGGATGTCGCGCACCATCCAGCGCCAGCCTGTTAAATTACCTTTAAAGCTACAGTTATAGCAGCCTCAAAAGGCTCACATTTACGGGGCTGTATGTGTAATATCGACTCTTGCACATAGTCACATTCACACTCGTGTATTTGGTTTAGTAGGCAACGAAACGCTTGACGTTCTTCGACTGCGATAAAACAGATTAACGGTTTGTTTACCAAAAATCGCTGTTGAAGATTGAATAGTATGGCAGCCGCACTATTAGCTGACTGAATTTTCCCTTGTGTGTCACTTACTAAATAAGCATTTGGTATGAACTCGAATAGGTCTTGGTAGCGCTTGTATTCCTCTCTAAGCCGCGCTTGTACATTTACCAATTTTTGACTTTGCTCGAACAGTTTCTCTGTAGCTATTTCTAGGGTTTTTGAAGCAGTCTCAAGTTCCTTCAAGGCCGCTAACAGCAAATCGGCTTCTGGCTGTACTGCGGTGTTCGTATCTTGGTGCAAGTTAGCTAAATACCCTTGTAATAACTGTAACTGATGGGTAAACATATCTAGGTTCACGAGCAATTCAGGTGACATCCCAGTTGAAATTCCTGAATACAAGGAAAGTTACTCAATTTATAATCGGTTATTTGACGTTGAGAGTCCGTCCGATACCGTACCATTGAGTGTATAAGCATAATGCTTTTACCAAAGCTCAACAAAACCGCGATCGCAGCAATCAAATCAGTGTGGCTGAATTACTATAAATACCGCAGCGAAAAGTGTATCGCGTCGTTTCCGCCTTTCCTGAAGTTTTTAAGATAAGCATCGTTAACAGCTTATGCTGGAGAATCCGATCAAAAACAAGCTCTCGCAGCAGGTTTTTAAAGACACTTATCCCAACCGATTGATCTCGAAGAACTAGTAGAAGCGATCACTAGTTTAATGTGAGCTGCCAACGAACGGCTTTCACGTTGGTCTGAATCAGCATACACTGATTTTGGACTAATCAAAGTGGTTGCCCTTATAGGAACAATGAGCGAAAGTAAGATACCAGAAATCCTGGAAACCTTCGAGGCAGACTTGCTGTCAGAGTGGACGCAGGAGTTAGCCAATGTCAATATTCGGAAAGGCTTGATTAAAGAAGCCGAGCTAAAGGAGGAGTGCCGGGAATTCCTGAGCTTGTTTCGGAGTGCCGTTGGGCATGGCAAGTTGACCAATATTCAGGCAGGGGTGTGGCAAGATATGCGGGAGATACTAAACAGCATTTCTCGATCGCGATCGCAAAAAGGCTTCACACCGGCGGAAACAGCTACATTCGTCTTTTCGTTCAAGCAACCCCTCTTCAACCGAATGCGTCAGCAATTGAAAGACCCCATTGAGTTGGGTGAAGAGATTTGGCTAGCCACCAACTTACTGGATCAACTGGGATTGCTGACAATTGAAGTGTATCAAAAGGCCCGGGAAGAGGTGATTTTGCGACAGCAGGAAGAGTTGATGGAGCTGTCTACCCCAGTGATTAAACTCTGGGACGGAATTCTGGCATTACCCATTATTGGCACCCTGGATAGTGCCCGCACGCAAATGATGATGGAGTCATTGTTGCAGAAAATTGTTGAAACCGGGTCAGAAATTGCCATTATTGACATTACCGGGGTTCCCACCGTGGATACCCTCACAGCTCAACATCTGCTCAAGACCGTTACTGCTGCCCGTCTTATGGGAGCTGATTGTATGATCAGTGGTATTCGTCCTCAAATTGCCCAAACAATCGTTTATCTCGGTATTGATTTGACTGATATCACAACGAAGGCAACCTTAGCCGATGCCTTTCTCATAGCGCTAAAACGTTTGGGAGCGACCATTACTCGCTCTCAACCCAAATAGGTAGGAACCAATGGAACGTATTCCTATACTCAAAATGGGCAATTTCCTGCTGGTGACAATCCAAGTGGATATGTATGATCGCCTTGCCATGACTTTACAGGATGACTTGACCAACCGCATCACTCAAACTCACGCTCACGGTGTCTTGATCGATATTTCTGGATTAGAAATTGTCGATTCCTTCATTGGGAGGATTTTAGGCAACATTGCCAGAATATCACGGGTATTGGATGCCCAAACAGTTGTCGTTGGGATGCAGCCTGCTGTGGCAATTACGCTGGTGGAATTGGGGCTGTCGCTGACAGGCATTCGCACTGCCTTAAATGTAGAAAAGGGAATGGCACTGTTGCGATCGTCACTCAATGAAACCACAAATCAGGTGATTGCCACTCAATGGCGTGCAGATGACGATGCAGAAGACTGAAACAATCGACATTCAATCTTCTACAGATGTAGTCTTAGTTCGGCAAGCCGTGCGCCATCTGGCCGTGGAGATTGGCTTTGGCTTAGTAGACCAAACTAAAATTGTCACCGCCGCCAGTGAGTTAGCCCGCAATACCCTAGACTATGGGGGAGGTGGCACAGTCAAGCTAGAAACGCTTCAGGAAGGGAGACGAAGAGGACTCCGGCTGACCTTTGAAGATCGGGGCCCGGGAATTCCCGATATTGATCTGGCGCTGAAGGATGGGTTTACCACGGGTAGCGGATTGGGTATGGGATTGAGCGGTGCTAAACGACTTGCTAACGAGTTTGAGATTCAGTCTGTAGTGGGAGAAGGAACACGGGTAATAATTGTACGATGGAAATAAGTAGGACAGGGTGAAAAAACCAAATTGTGTAAAGATAAGTAAATACACATAATGTATCTACCACGGTAACAGGTATATGGGCAGCCGTTTAAGGGTAT
>NZ_JACJSH010000069.1:0-32906 GCF_014698055.1 Nostoc sp. FACHB-133 | reverse complement strand
ATACCCTTAAACGGCTGCCCATATACCTGTTACCGTGGTAGATACATTATGTGTATTTACTTATCTTTACACAATTTGGTTTTTTCACCCTGTCCTACTTAAATCCTCCTTAAAGTAGTTACAGCCTTCAGCGCTTGAAAACGTATCACATATATTTTGTTCTTCTTTCTCTAGTCTCCTATGGATATCGATTTTTGAGGAACTTCCACAAGATGCATCTACGTTGGGCATTGGGGATTGGGAATTGGGCATTGGGAAGAGGACTTGGGGACAAGGAGAATTGGGGACAAGGGGAAAGACTTGTTTCAAGTTCTCACCTCTTGTCCCCTTGTCCCCTTGTCCTCTGCTCCCCTGCTCCCTGCTCCCCTGCCCCCTGCTTCTTATTGGCAATGATAAAGTTCGTATTCATAGCCGTCTACGCTTGGCAAAGATTTAGTATCAGCGACGCATGTTTTGACGGCTTCTGCTACTGGGGCATGAAAGTTTACCGACCACAAGTCAAAAGGTCGTGGTAGCGTCTTTAAAGTATTTTCTAGAGCAATGGTGGAAGTATTCGGATCTTGATATTGATGGGCAAGGAGAAACAAAGAATTTTGGGGCGAATTGGCAAGTTTCAACTCCCTAGCTACTCCCATCATTTCCCCAGTGTGTATATAACTTTTGTGAGTAGTGGCAATCAGTACTGGTACTGGGGATATTTGTTGGATGAGTTGCACAAACAGGTCAGGGCGATAATATTTTTGATAGCCGAGATTGCAGATTACTGTGACTGCACTAAAAAATCCCATCAGCCAAATTAACATCACGGCTTTTTTACCGTTTATTCTCCATTTACCTATGCTTTCTATGCCATTTTTCCCTTGTTCTCTTTCCATCAATTCTTTGGGAGGATGCCAACAAACTGCAAGACTTGCACCTAGTAAGACAACGATCGCAGGATAGTAAACAAAGTTATATCTAGCGCCTCTGGTCAGGTCAATACCCAAAAAGTACGTAAAGGTCAAAAATAAAGCGATCGCACTGACTGCAACTCCAATAAACACCTGAATCATAATTCGGTTTTCTGGATGCTTTAGTTGAATTTTGATCCCACGCAGCAAAATTGGTACTGCCCAAATAAAGAAAGTCAGCATCACTATTCCAGAAGGAATCACCACCAATAGCTGTGAAGATTCAACCGGTAACAGGGAAATCATTGCAATCAATGTTCCTAAAGCTTGAAAAATTGGGCTTAACCAATCTAGTCCAACGCGCGAACCTCGAATCCACTCGGTCAAAATCCCACGATTTTTGTTCTCTAATAAGATTGGTATCCAAATTAAACCCGCCACCAAAGTACCTACCGCAACGGCATAAATGCGCCGCCAGAGAGAAGAGAAGAGGAGAGAAAATTTGGTGCTAGTTTGCAATTGCAGCCAAGCAAGAGAAATCAAAACTACGGCTTCTGTATAAAGGGTGAAGGTGAAAAAATAATGAGTAGCAATACCTAAAGCATTAATTGCTACCCAGGAAAGTGCTACCCATATAGGTAAAGGTGTGCGGTTTTGAATATGACGTGTGGCAATTACTAAGCAGGTAAGAGAACCAATCACCCATAAGATTGCCAAAGTGTAATGACGTGCTTCTTGTGCTAAAAATACGGCGTAGGGTGATACTGTGATCATGGCAGCAGCCAATTGCCCCACTAACCGCGAACGAAATGCTACCTTACCTAAGACGTAAACACACGGGATTGAGGCAACACCGAATATAGCAGGTAGCGATCGCGCTGCAAATAGCGATACTAATCCTCCTTCACTAGGAAATAATTTCATCCATAGGTAAGCCAGCACAAAATACAGAGGTGGATGACTATCTTGTGTAGCTAAGTTATGAACCACATCACCAATAGTAGCTGCTGGGTTTGGTTGTAGTGGTTGTAATAAGATATCGGGTGCGATCGCTTGATCTAAGGGTACTGATAAAAAATTGTTACCCAAGCTAAACACTAAGGTGGAAAACTCATCAGTCCAAGGAGACTTTGCTGTCAAGTTGGTTAGGCGTAAGCTAATGCCGATGAGCAACCACATCAAAATCAGCAAAGGGTGAAGCCAGGAAGGTGGAAGGCGAGCTTGCCAATAATTATACCAGTGCTTGTGTTTTGAGGCAGAACTAGTATCTACAATCTGTACACAAGGGTCAGTAGATGTAGGTAGCAACGAGATAATTTTTTTGTAAAAATAAAATGCACCTTTGAAAATAATTCTCATTGCCAGGCCTTATACAAATGGATTTGTAGATTTGACGTTTGAGATTTAAGTTCGTTCTAAAATCTAAGAACAAAAATCCAAATCTCAAATCCCCCGTTGTGATTATTTAACATTAGTGACGCGCTAGCTAAGTTTCATCCCATTTAGGAGGGGATTCAAACCCCTTCTAAATTAAGCTTTCTGCCTTCTTCAACTGAATTTTAAGTTTAACCACTATTTTGTGTTACGTATCAACGCTTACACAATTTTTTATCCCAAAAAATCATCAATACTGTACCATTAAGCCAGCGAAGTCAGCAAATATACAGTTGGTAGAGACTATGTAAAGACTTTTTTAGATTGTTATATTAGTTATACTAATCTAAAATCATTAATTGGTTAATAACTATAAGTTAAAAAAATACTAGCTTACCAAATTTTAAAATTGGTGGTCAACAAAAAAGTAATGAGTACAGATTAAGAACTAATGGAATTCTGAATCCTGAGTTATTATTGAATCCAGCTAAATTACTTTGATATTTAGCTATATAGTTAAATATTTTTAGGTCATAATAATGCTGTGTGTCCATAAAAAATGTAGTTAAAATCTATGAAACCCGCTTTAAATGGCGATTGTACTATCAACCATAAGAGTCGTAAAGCAATTCAAAATCCAAAATGTTCGTGTAGCAGTCTCATAGATAAAAAGCACAATACTAGCAAGATTTTTGGCATTCAGAATGCGCCAATTAAATACATAATATCTTATTAAAGTCAAGAGTTTTACACTTTTCCAATAATTTATCGACATATATAAAAATAAAATTAACAAAAATTAATATTCATGTAAATTAAGTATACTATTTAGCAGCCATTGGATTGTAAATCTCTCAAAAGTAACAGCATAAAATCCCCCAAAAGGGCATTGCAAAAAAGGTGAAAATTTTGTTTGTTATTAATCTAATGCCTTTGTTTATTGCTGGTATTGAGTAAATAAACATCTAAAAAATACAGGGTAGATCATGCATATTCCTGATGGATTTGTTTCTGTTCCGGTGGCAGGGGCTACTGGTTTAGCCAGTGTAGCAGCACTTTTTATTGCCTTCGAGCGATCGCAAGAAGCTTTTGGTATCCGTCGTGCGCCCATACTGGGATTAACCACTGCCTTCATTTTTGCCGCCCAGATGATCAATTTTCCGGTAGCTGGAGGTACTAGTGGTCACTTATTAGGAGGAACCTTAGCTGCGATCGTTTTGGGTAGTCCGTGGGCAGGGACGTTGTGTATTGCCACAGTTTTAATTATTCAAGCTGTGCTATTTGCTGATGGTGGCATTACAGCCTTGGGAGCAAACATTTTCAATATGGCAGTAGTTGGTGTTTGGGTAGGCTGGATTTTAACCCAAACCTTGCAACGGCTGTTGGGGGGATTTAAAGGGCGTTTACCCTTAGCTGCTGGTATAGCTGCTGGTGTAAGTGTAGTGGTAGCTGCTATAGCTTGTGCTATTGAGTTAGCCCTCTCTGGTACTGCACCTGTAGCCATAGTTTTACCAGCTATGTCTGGCGTACATATTTTGATTGGCATTGGCGAAGGGATAATTACTGGAGGTGTGCTGACTTATTTAGCTACAGCCCGACCAGATTTGTTACCAGGGGAACAGCAGGAATTTCGCGGCTGGTCAGTGCCAATTGTCACCATTTTCTTGATTGCAGGAGTGCTGTCACTCTTTGCCTCAGCCTGGCCTGATGGTTTGGAAAAAGTCGCTGAAAATACAGGTTTCATTGATTTAGCTGCGAAAGTCCGGGTAATTGTGCCGACTCCCTTAGCTGACTATAGTATTAAGGGTTTGGGGCCAATTGGTACTAGTATCGCTGGACTTATGGGAGCTACAGTTTGCTTTGCTGTAGCCTTTGGGATTGCCAAGGTGGTGAAACCGAAGAATGCTTAAACTTTCTTTGCCATTACGTTTGCAGCTGTCTCTAGTGATTGTGGTAGGAGCAGCGTTATTAAAATATCATGCTTGGTATTGCTTAGGTGTATATGCCGCGATCGCACTTTTGTGGGCTTGGCTGTTGCGCGTATCAATTCGCCACTTGGGAGGATTACTCGGTACAGAATTGATTTTTTTGTCATTGCTAGCCTTGCCTTTGGGATGGGAAAGAGCCAGCTTTTTACTGCTTCGTTCGCTGGTTTGTCTAGTTACTATGAATAGTTTTTTGTTAACCTTACCGCCCCACAGCTTTGGTATTGCCCTGAAAGGCTTACCCGTACCAGCACCTTTAAAGGAAAACTTGTTGTTAGCTGGGCAATATATGGAAATTTTGCTCTCAGAAGTAATGCGGATGCAGCGCAGCGCTCAATTACGTGGTCTGAATGGAACTACGGGATGGTTGCGCTACGCCAGTGCTGCCATGATTGGAGCCTTGTATCTCCGCAGTCTGGATAGGGCAGAACGAGTCTATGGGGCAATGGTAGCTCGCGGTTACAACGGGCAATTGCCCATCGATTCTCCTCTCAGACCGAAAGAGCGTTTTGCCGTATTACTAGCTTGTGCGATCGCTGCTACTGTAACCCTAACTTCTTACAAAATTTAACCCAATCCTCACTCCGCAATCTTGAGTTTGTGAATCTTGAAATCATTAACATCTAATCCCCAACCACCAACCCACAACCCCCACGCAACTGTCGTTGAAGTTGAGAACTTGGCCTATGCCTATTCTCGCCAGGAGCCGGTATTACAAGAAATTTCTTTTACTTTGAATAAAGGCGATCGCGTCGCCTTGATGGGAGCAACTGGTTCTGGAAAAAGCACCTTGCTAGAGAACTTAATCGGCTTAAAACAACCCCAAACGGGGAAAATTATTATTAATGGCATCCCCTTAGAGCCTAAAACTCTACCCCAAATACGTCGTCAAATTGGCTTTAGCTTTCAAGATGCCAACGACCAACTATTTATGCCCACCATCTTGGAAGATATTACCTTTGGCCCACGCAACTACGGAATGTCACCAGCCGAGGCTAGCGATCGCGCCCGGCAGTTATTAGCTGATTTCGGACTAGAAGCCTACGCTAATCGTTCCGCTCACGAACTTTCTGGTGGGCAAAAACGCCTTGCTGCTCTAGCCTCAATTTTAGCCCTAGACCCGACAATTCTAATTTTGGATGAGCCGACTAACGGTCTCGATCCAGCATGGCGACGACATTTAGCGCAAGTATTGTTAAAGTTGCCAGTGCAGGTGATGTTAATTGCCTCCCATGACCTAAATTGGTTAGGTAGAGTTACGCAACGCGCTTTGGTGCTGTCTGGTGGTCGAATTCAAATAGATAGCAATATTCAGCCACTTTTGCAAGATGGTGTTACTTTAGACCAGTTAGGTTTGCCAATAGATTGGTAATTTGAGATTGGGGCATGGGCCAATACTGCTCGGTTAACCATTTTTAACTCGGCATTGGGTTTGGGAAAAGGTTAAAGGGAAAAGGTTAAAGGTTTTTTCTTTCCCCTTTCCCGCAACCCCATTCCCCAAAACCCGACAAATATTGGGACATGGGCACAGAAGTGGAGTTTAAAGACTTATCCACTATTCTCTCTGCCCATTGCCCGTAATATTAGATACTATATTTTGGGTTTTATTGCTGTTGGGGTGTTAATGTCTGTTTTACATAAATATACTGTTATTGCTCCTGTTAGCCTGAGCATCGCTTTGTTCGTTAGCAGTTGCAGCGAAAATAAAGTTTCTCAGTGCCAGCGACTGATTCGAGTTGTAAATGCCGGAACTTCTCTGATTGATAACAATAAAGGAAGGCAAGTCATCACCAGCATACAACTGTCTAAAGATTTAGAATTTGTGACTAAATCGATTAAGGAACTGAATTTAAAAGATCCCAAGCTGAAAGAATTTCAAAGCGGTTTTGTCAATATTTTTCAGAATCTTAGTCAAGCGATCGCCAAAGCCGGTAGAGCGCTTGGTGCAACCAAGACAGCAGAAGCTTCAGAATCGGGTAGAGAAAAAATCCAAAAGGCTAGAACCGAAATTGACTCAGCACTGACAACAGCTACAACTCTTGGCAAGCAGTCAGATACGTTAGTCAATCAGATGAATAAGTATTGTAGCCAGCCAGAATAATTTATCTGGGGAATTGGGCATTGGGAATTGGGCATTGGGCATTGAACATGAAGAAGAGACAAGGGAGACAAGAGAGAGACTTGTTCAATAATTCCCCCTTGTCCCCCTGCTTCCCCTGCCTTCACTGCCCCCTGCTCCCCAACCCCAGCCATAGTAATTTTTATCACTCTTTTTTCATAAATTTTCCTGATATACACCAACTTTGTCTGTCAAAAGAAATATTGGTGCAAGTCAAATGAAATACCATGAGTGATATTAGTCTACTGATGGCGGGTGTGCTAGCAACAGGGCCAATCTCTGCCCTTAATTTACCAGAACAGCCTGTAATCACGCCAGATAATCTGGTGCAGCAGTCAACACAAGAAAATTTATCTCAAGTTGTTTCGCCTGCTGAAATTACACCACCTGAATTTGTGCAGCCAGATATAACTACTTCATTAGCTATAAAGCATAAGTACGAAAATATACTTAAAAAAAGCAGAGAAAAAATTCAATTTATAAATTCCCCAAATTTACCTGAGTTAAAAAATACTCAAGCTGTAACAGAAGTTGCACAGAACCAGGAAAACACAGAAGAATTCTCTCTAGCTCCTCAGCCTCCTGACTCAGACAACCAAATGTCTCAAGTCACATCGGTGTCACAACTTAAAGACGTGCAACCTTCCGACTGGGCTTTTGATGCTTTGCAATCTCTAGTAGAACGCTATGGCTGCATTGCGGGATACCACGATGGGAATTATCTGGGAAACCGCACAATCAGTCGTTATGAATTTGCGGCTGGTTTAAACGCTTGTTTAGAGAAGATTAACGAAGCGATGCCTGCGGTGGTCACTGAGCGCAGCCGTTCGCGGAGCGTCTCGCAGAGAAGTGCGGGCTACGCCTACGCTAATAATAAAATTAATACTGTTAATAGTGAAGATTTAATCCTGCTGCAAAGGTTGCAAAGCGAATTCAAAGCAGAGTTGCAGCAATTACAGCAGCATGTTGAGGCTGTAGAAAACCGGACTACTGAATTACAAGCCAATCAGTTTTCCACAACTACCAGATTATTTGGTCAAGCCGTTTTTAGCGTTCAGGGAACCAATAGCCCCGATGTGGATTTGTTTCCTAGAGATGGAGTCTCTGAACGTCAGGGAAAAACCAATCTGACTTTCACAAGTAGCACCCAACTAACCTTAGCAACTTCATTTACAGGACGAGATTTGCTGTTAACAGGGTTGTCTGCGGGTAATTTGGGTTCTAATGCAGCGTTGCTCTCTACCAATATGGGGCGTTTGGGTTTCGAGTCAAATACAGACAACAATCTAGTTGTTAGTGACTTATCTTATCGATTTGTCGTCTCGGATAACTTCGGAATTGTCGTAGGTACGGCGGGAGTCAACCCCATCAACACCTTTCGGGGTATTAGTCCTTTAGAAGGTTCTAGCGACGGTGCAATTTCGCTATTTGGTCAGCGTAACCCGATTTTAAGTATTGGCAACGGCACTGGCGGTATAGGCTTTGATTGGCAAATTAGCGATCGCATCAGTTTACAAGGCGTTTATAGTGCAGAAATCCCTAGTTTTTCTGGCAACATCAATCAGGGCGGACTATTCGGCGGTAGATTTACTGCTGGCGCTCAGTTAAGTTTAGCACCCACCAATAACATCGATATCGGCGTACATTATCTTTATTCCCACTCCCCAGATGGCTTATTAGGAGGTGGTATCGGCGATTCTCAACTGATTTCGCCTTTTGCAGATGCAACAGCTTTTGATACTCAAGCCATTGGCGCGACGGTTGCTTGGCGAATCAACCCTAACTTGCAATTGGGCGGTTGGGGTGGCTTTACTTCTTCCAAACCATTCAATCTTTCTGGAAATGTAGAAACTACAAACTGGATGGTGTTCGCGGCCTTTCCCAATTTGCTGCGTCCTGGAAATTTAGGCGGCGTTCTCGTCGGACAACCGCCCAAAATTACTTCGAGTACTTTACCCGATGGCTTCAATTTTCCCAAATTTTCTGATGGGGGAACAGCAGGTGGACGTAGTGACACATCAATTCACGTAGAACTTTTTTACCGCGCCCAACTGAGTGATAATATCGCCCTGACTCCAGGTTTATTCGTCATTTTCAATCCCGATCACAATGCTGCTAACGATACTTTAGTCGTTGGAGCATTAAGAGCAACTTTCCGGTTTTAATTTTGTACTGACGTAAATGTAATAAAATACGCTGTTTTAATACTGTATTGTTCGGTACGAAATGCTTTCATCACCCAATGGGAGCAAGGATCGCCCGTGCGTATTTTTTTTGATATGTGATTAAAGGAGCAAATTTTTCATGAAATTACATTCATCAACTAAGTTGGGTTGTGTTGTTCTGAGCAGCAGTAGTTTAGCCGCAGCCATCATCGCTTCATCTGGAACAAGTGCTTTTGCTCAAATCACCATTCAAAGCACTGGTACATTATCAGGTACTATCCAGCTTCCCAGCATTAATCCTAATTTCAATGGCAGTACAACTCGTGTTGATACAGATGACGCGGGGACTTACTCACGGAATTTAGGTACTAAGAACAATCCTAATTACGTTCCTGTATACAAGTCAGACTATGTGAAGGTACAAACACGCTCTGATGGTAGTTTGCATTACTTTGTTGACTTTAAAGGCATTCCGATTGTCTCCTTTAATGGCGTTCTGAATTCGCCAATTCTCTCTGGCGGTGAGTTAACACCTTATAAATATCAGGGAAGATTAGCAGGAACCACATTTCAAGGAGTAGTTCAGGATGAATTTAATCTCACAAAAGCCTTATACACTGGTACTGTCACCGATCCAAAAACCGGAAATCAATATCAAGGAACCTTTGAAGTGAGTGGATATGGAGTCAGATATAGCGATCGCAATGGTGGTGCAACCCCCACGGTCTTTGATTTCAAGTCCGATATCCCAGGTTCGCCAAAGGTGACATCTTTGGAAATGACTAACTCCCCCCTAGCGAGAATAACAATCAAAGTACCTGCAAATGCAACCCTCATAACTCCTACACCCGTTGGTGGTAATACGCCTACTCCAGCACCCGTAGTTAGTGGTGATAGTACACCTACTCTCCCGCCAGTAATTAGCGGTGGTAGTACATCTACTCTGCCAACGATAGTTGATGGTGGAAGTGAATTCACTGTTACACCAATAGTTGATAGTGGAAGTGAATTTACTGTTACACCAATAGTTGATGGTAGAAATGAATTTACTGTTACACCAATAGTTGATGGTGGAAGTGCGATCGCTTCCCCGACAGCTACAAGGAGTAATTCTCCGTCACTTTCTACTACACCTAATATGGAATTCAGTAACGGTAATTCCTTAGAGGGTAATCAAGTAATGGTTAACCCTGCAACCCTTGTTCAAGCTGCTTGTTCACAGGATTCTACCAATAGCTGCACAATACCCGCTTCACCCAAACAAGCGATCGGCCCCCGTAGTCGAGTACTAGTACGTTAGTGATTTGAGAGCTTCTTTTGTCCCCTTTTTTTAGCTACTGTGTACACATCTCTCTACAAAACCAAAATGTTGTAGCTCCTCCTAAATCCTCCGATAAATTGGAGGAATTTGAGAGGTTTTTGCTCCCTTTTTTAAGGGGGGTTGGGGGGATCAAAAGCTTGTGGGGCAACTTTTAAAGACTTGTGTGTACACCGTAGCCTTTTTTTAGGGTGGTTTTATACAAGTAGAGAAAAACTAAAACGGTGTTTCAAAGCCTCTCCCCGAAGCGGAGAGAGGTTTGGAGAGGGGGAAAAGCCGTGCCACAAAATGAAAAATCTAGACTTATGTATTTTTCTTTCTTCGTATGAAACCACCTCTTTTTTTAAGCGGATCAAAAGCCTGTGAAACGACTCTAGAAGACTTGTATGTACAGCATAGCCCTGTAAACTGAGAGAGTTTGGGGTGTGGTCTTGGCAAAAGTTTTAAGGTGCTTCTGGAACTCTCGCAGGACAAAATGGAATAAATATGTATGATACCCAGGACAGGGGCAACATTGCAATTAAAAAAGTCCACTAGAAGTTATTCGTGGCGTTTTAGTTGCTCAGGCTTCGTCTCAGTGGTAGATTTTACCCTGATGATTTTCTGGCTATACTAGTGATTTAAGCTGATTGATTGATAAATTTCATCCCCCAGTATGAAACACATAAAAACTAGAAATTTCAGACATAATATTAAGTGTGCATTTCCTTTTAAGCGACACAAAAGCCTTGTCTGGTCTTAGAGTAAATAAATTTCCTTGGGGGTAAAAAATTTCATCAGTCAATCACTGAGGTTATTAACACTAACATTACAGAGTCAATCTAAAACAATCAAACATCTTCTGAGTTAGCACCTATGAAAGAAGAATTGATAGCCAGAATTATACAAGTATTGCAAATTAATATGAGTTGGATGACTTGGAATTTATTTCTGGCTTTTATACCTTTGGCTTTGAGTGTGTGGCTATTTCGCATGAGGCGCGGTGGCACTTGGCTTTGGTGGCTAGGATTCTTAGTTTTCTATGCTTTCTTACCAAATGCACCGTATTTGTTGACCGATGTAATCCACTTGATAGATGATATCCGCACAATTCAATCTGTGTGGATGATTACTTTAATACTCATACCTCTGTATTTACTAGTAATTCTCGGTGGATTTGAAGCTTACGTAATATCGTTAATTAATTGGGGTTACTACCTACATCGCATCGGTAAGAGTCAATGGATTTGGCGCGTTGAGTTAATTACACATTTTCTCTGCGCTGTTGGTGTTTATTGGGGGCGATTTTTACGTTTCAACAGTTGGGATTTTATTACTCAACCCGATGCCTTACTTACTAAAGGGGTAGAAGAAATTTTGGGAAAACAACCCTTGGTAATTATTGCTATCACTTTTGTGGTACTTGCAGGTTTGTACTGGATTATGAAACGAGTAACTTTAGGTCTTAGCAAGCCAGGTAGTAGAATCGGTATCAAGTCAGAAAGCACTAACTCTAACACGCCAAACATTTGATGTTCCTGGCGATTTCAGATTTTAAATTGGGGTTTTCATTAGTAATTCTATTGATGAATATTGCCTATCAAAAGAAAGATGCAATTAAACCCTCCTTAAGGTGAAATAAACTCAGAAGCAAACGGTCGAACTTTGACCACCACCATCTGAGAATAGCGTCCTATCAGATTGTTGAATATCGATGGTCTGATCTGATATTTTTGATCCGTTTATAGGAGGGGTATCTTATGGAGTTAATTTCTAGAGAAGAAATAAAGACATTAATAGAACAGCCTAAAGGGAATTGTGTTTCAATTTATATGCCAATGCACCCAGCCGGGCCAGAAGTGCGACAAAATCCAATTCGCTTTAAAAACTTGGTCAAGGAAGCGGAGACTCGTTTAATTGATGCGGGTTTGGAGGAAAAAGATGCGATCGCATTATTGGAAAAATCCCATGAAATTGATACCCAAGAGTTTTGGGAGCAAAAGGGAGAACCAGGGTTAGCGATTTTTATTTCTGAAAATATTTTTCGCTATTATACGCTGCCAATTGATTTTCAAGAGTTGGTCGTGGTTACAGACCGATTTCATATCAAGCCACTGCTGCCAATTTTAAATGGCAATGGTCGCTTCTATATCCTGGCTTTGAGCCAAAAAGATGTCAGATTCTTTGAAGGAACACGCTACAGTGTTAATGAGTTGGAAGTAGAAAATCTCCCTAAAAGTCGAGATGAAGCTCTGCAAATAGACGAGACTGCTCAAGAAGGTGAGTTCCACCTCGCACCATCAAAAGTAGGAACCACTAATCCTTTTTCACAATCAGGCACATTTCACGGTCAGGGAAGTCCTGACAGAGATAAACAACAAGAATACATACTACAATTCTTTCAGATTATCGATCGCGCATTACACGAAAAACTGAAATTGCAAAAAGCGCCTTTGGTACTGGCTGGGGTAGAGTATCTCTTGCCTTTATATAGACAGGCAAATACTTACCAACATTTGATGGATGAAGCGATCACTGGTAATCCAGAAATTCTCAGCGCCCAAGAGTTGCATGACCAAGCTTGGCCGATTGTCGAGGCTGATTTCCAGAAGTCTCAAGAAGGGTTTTTAGAGCAATTTCACTAATTGTTTGGTGGTGATACTGGCAAAGCATCTAACAACCTGAAAGAAATTGTCTCAGCAGCTTATTACCAACGAGTGGATTTATTATTAGTTGCAGTTGGTCAACAACAGTGGGGTTTATTCGATCCAACTTCGGAAACGGTTTATTTGCACCCAGAAAAAGAAACTGGTGATGAAGATTTGTTGGATTTTGTTGCTGCTCATACCTTATTAAATGGTGGCACGGTTTACGCTGCTCCCTTTGAACAGATTCCATATAGCACACCTGTTGTAGCAATTTATCGATATTGAACAAACATTTTGACGGTGTTATATAAAGCTGAATTTGCTATATACAACACCAACGATGATTACTATTCGCTGCTTTAGGGACGCTTGAAAAGTATTTCCTCTGGAAGTCCCTTATGGATTTAATTTAATTGGGAAACTAGGATTAATCGGTAAATTAGGATTAATCGTGATACTAGGAACTACTTTAATCAGGCGAGAAACAGTGATATCAATCAGCTTATCTTGATTTGAGGCACTATGTCCTCCTTGCGATTGTCCAACGGAACATAAGTCATTTTTGTTCGGTACGAATAACCAGCTAGAAGGAGAGCAACCTATCCAAAAGTGTCTGATCATTTGAATTCTTGCTGTTGCCACAAACTCTCCCAGATTATTATAAGTTATGGGGCCACTAGCAATTAAGTATTGAGCAGAAGCAGGGGAAGGAGGCTCATCCGTTGGGCCTGCGTGTGAAAATTGTTTTACTACTGTTTGCGGATTTGATGAAATGCCGGAGTTAAATGTCACCTTATTATTCGTAAAAAGTGTTGAGCTAGGATATAAAATTGGCCATGTGGTACCAGTACCAACATGAGGAACATACTTTGTACCATTTTCTTGATAGGATGCAGGTAAGAAGTATTGAGGGCCAATAAAAAAGTTTACCGATTCTCCTGATTTAATAACTAATGGATTGGGAGGAGAAGAAGTTCCACCGTATTGAGCTTCAAGTCTTGGATTTAATAATGGTCTATTTTCTCTTGGCATGAGATTTAGAGCTTCATAAACATCAATATCCAAGCACGTCTTTGTTGAAGCACCAGGGCAACTATTAGTTTTTTGAGCTACAGCTTTTGAAGTTTGTGAATCTGTCCACGAATTCCAAGTTACAATTGTTGCTGTCAGACTAGCAATGGAAATACAAGCCACGATTGCTGTTGTAATAAATACGAGAATTTTTTTATTCATAAATTCAACTCCAAATCAATCAAAATTTATTAAAAATATCTCTGTTTTGCCAAAGCAAATCTAAACTATGAATAGGATTTCCAAAGATTTTGACTAGTTTCCGCCCTAGCGCATAAAAATAAAATCTATATAGACTACAGAGAAAATACCTTGCCTTTCGGAAAATATTTCAAAATAATTTCGTCAGCTTTTAGTGCGAGCTAACCTAAAAAAAATCATTGTTGGCAATCAATGACAGAACATATTATATTTATTCACGCCCATCTACTTAAAAAGCTTTTCTTGTGTAAAATACTGTAATTTATTGTGTGACAAAGTATTATGAGAGATAATACTTCTTAATAAATTTATTCATCAGGTGTTTCTTATGCCCTTGCGCCTATTGTTGACGACGCGCTGCTGCTAAAATTAGGCGTTGTTCAGCACGAGCGATCGCCTGATATGTTCGCTCCACTGCTTCCGGTTCAACAGAAATGGAAGTTATACCCCATTCCACTAATTTATCGATGATTTCTGGATAAAGGGCTGGTGCTTGACCGCAGATTGAACAAGGTATACCGGCACTTTTAGCCATTTGGATCAGTTGAGCGATCGCACCCATAACTGCGGGATGACGTTCATTAAATACTTTTGCTAGCTGTCCTTGTTCTCGATCCACTCCGAGCAATAATTGGGTTAGGTCATTTGTACCAATGGAAATTCCGGCTGCACCTGCTTTCACATATTCTGGCAGCAAAAATAGTACGCTTGGCACTTCCGCCATCATCCACAATTGAAACTGCGACACCTCGGTTAAAAGAGCTTGCTCAACTTTGCGACGGCAAAAGACAAATTCTTCTACAGTCCGCACAAAAGGTAATAATAGGTTGACATTGCTGTAACCAGCCTGCTGTACCCTCGCTAAAGCTTGCAGTTCTAACTCAAACACTGCGGGATTTCGTAAATAGCTGAAAGTGCCGCGTTCACCCAACATCGACTGGGATGAATATTCTAAATTATCACTCAATGATGGTAAATCCTGCGATCGCCAATCTAAGGAACGATAAAAAACTGGTCTTGGTGCAAAAGCACGAGCAAATTGCATAATCTGCTCAGACCATAACTCTAATAATTCTGCCTGACGACCGTCTAAAATCCAACTATTGGGATGTTGTCCGTCCAATATATTTAATATCATTAATTCTGAGCGCAATAATCCTACGCCATCCACAGGGAAGCTTTGCACTTGTTCTATTAAACTGGACTGACTCAAGTTAACCAGTAGTTGGGTAGCAATCATGGGTAGATGAGAAGTGAAAGTAGGATAGGGCGCTTTTGGGTTGGGGTGATGTGGGGAAAGAAGTTTTTCTTCTCTCTCTTTCTCCATCTCCTCCTTTGAGTCTCCTTTGATGCGATAAACTTCTCCTCTGTCGCCATCAAGCAGTAGTCGTTCGCCCGTTTGGATTAAGGTTGTAGCGGATGTTGCGTTTACTACTGCTGTGATCCTTAATTCTCTAGCAAGAATTGCGGCATGGCTGGTTAATCCGCCTTGTTCTGTGATAATACCAGCAACTTGGTGTAGTAATGGTAGCCAATCAGGAGTGATTGTTGGTACTACTAAAATCACACCCTTGGGTAGTTGTTCGGGTTTCTGTTGTGAATGAGGAATTACTAAGGCATTAGCCACAACACGTCCCCCTGCTGCTCCTAGTCCCCTAATGAATTGTCCGTGGGGAATTACAGATTGGGGAGAACTAACTTGTGTGATGTAGAGCCTGTTAGATGTGCTTTGTTGAGCAATAGTCCATTTAATGGTAAAAGTTTTACCTAGTTCACTTACTAGTTGGGTTCCCAGAGCAATTAATTGTTGTAAATATTCTTCTTGTAAAGCGTACTGTTCTTGTTGGGCTTCTTGAATTACGTAGGTACTCAGAGAAATATGATCTGGTGTTAGCACTGAGTTAGGTGTGGGTTGCAAAAAAGCTTCAGGCGCTGCATCATTCACCCCATAAGCCAGCATTTTATTGCCTAACTGTTGCTCAAGCACAACCCCAGTTGCCTGTTGAATGTAGTAAATATCTGGCTGGACTTCACCAAGATCGATCGCAACTCCTAATCCCCAAGTAGCCTCAATTTCCCACCCAGAGGAGTTGGCTTTGAGCAAACCACTAGCGATCGCATTCTCAACAGGTTGCACCAAGACTGCTAGATTTATTTGTTGCAGATTAATTCCTGCTCGTTGCCAATATAGGAGACTTCTAGCACGAAATATCTGACTCCAAGTGCGCTTTAATGCCCAAGCGATCGCTTCAGGTTCGCACTGGCAAAACACCGACTCCAGCAAACCAGATATATTCTTTATACCTGGAGTAGCATTTGATATTGATAAGGTAGGTCGAAGAATCAAACAGCTAGTTTGCCATTCCTTAGCAGCTTGAAAAATTGTACTCACCCACTGCTGCGGCACAGTCGCAGTGAGAATTTCTTGACGCAAGCGACCAGCTACCTGCTGAAGTTGCCGCCAATTAGCAACATCTAGATGTAACGAAGAATGGGGTAAGTCAGCCACTAATGACTCTGAACTATTGAGATTTTCAAGAAATTGCCGCAAAATTTCTGCCGAAACGACAAAACCAGACACCACCGGATAGCCACGCTGCATGATTCTGCTCAAGTAAAATGCTTTGTCACCTACTTTGGCGCGGTCTTGTAATTTAATTTGGTCTAGCCAGTAGAGTTTGTCCACTCAATTTGTTAGTTGTCTATTTGTAGCCACAGGTATTTCCTTCTGGTACGTTATCAGCCGTAAATCCACTGACTCTCTACTAGGAGGAGTTTCCAGTATTTACATTTAATTTGCTGACCTTATTAGTGGTTAATTGCTAATCACGCCATATATTACTGTCAGTAGGTCGGCGCAATTAAAGCTAATTGGCACAGGCTGTCATTTTCATTGGTCACTTGTACTGAGCGTTCCCCTCGCGTCTCGTAGAGAAGTATTGGTCATTAGTAAGGGCTTTAAGTCTATTCAGGTTTCGTAACATACTTGAGTCTTTTCGCACCAACTTACTTACTTCAACTCTTTGTAAATCAAATATTGTCCTTCATTTAGCCTCTCTTCCCTGAAACCGGGGGTTTAGTTGTTTGAGCGAGTTGTAAATGTTAGTATCACATTTAATTATTTAGTGTATGGGTTAAATCTAGCAATTTGAGGTAAAATTTTATAGTTCATTTATTTAAAATAGTTGAGATAACTATTTAATCAAGCTAAAATTTATGTCGTTTACCCAGATTGCGATCGCTGTCATAATTTAATAACGGAAAATTTATTCAGTTTTGATAACAAAATATCTTAATTGGAAAATAATCTTCAGAATGGAAGATGTTGATTTACATCTAAAAAAGTATCCCTGAATTGAAAGAATCTAAACTTAGTACTTATATTTGATTTTTTACAAAACCCTTATTGCCTATTAATCCAAGATTAAGTTCAAAAAACAAAGCAGATGACTAGATGATATAAACTTTCAATTACAACCGTTGAATTAGACTCCACTAATATAAAGAGTAAAATACTTTTGCACTATTTTGTAAAAATATTAATAATTAACCTAGTACACTCTAGCGGAAATTTGCCAACCTTTAACAAAGGTATTTTTCCCAAGTCTTGTTAATTGAGATGGTAACTGGATTTCCCCGTGCTGTACTATGTAAGTAAGTTGGCACAATAAAATCAAACTATGTAAAGAAAAATGAACTAGGCTAAAACCCTAATGCCTATTGCCTTATGCCAACGACAATTATTTACCCCCACTTAACTTATTTAAAATTATTTACACCAGACTAAACATTGCCAAACACTTACTACATTGCAACTAATGATTGGCTAAATATCAGCTTCAGATTATGTTTTGCGTTATTTATCGGAGCGATTATCGGCTTAGAACGCCAAATTAGCCGCAAACCAGCCGGTTTAAGAACTCACACGCTGGTGAGTCTAGGTTCAGCTGTGTTTACCTTGATAATTATGCAAACAGGAGGATTGCAAAATAGTCCTGATGCACTTAGCCGCGTCATTCAAGGAATTGCAGCCGGTGTAGGATTTCTCGGTGCTGGAGAAATTGTGCGCCAATCTTCTCAAGAATCACAGCAACTTGAAATTCACGGACTCACATCAGCAGCAGCTATTTGGGTTTCGGCTGCATTGGGAATTGCTGCCGGTTGTGGTTTGTGGCAGTTAGGATTGATTGGTACTCTACTGACTTTTCTGATTCTCAACGTTTTTAAAAGGTTAGAAAAACGTCAATAAAAATTAGGATTTCAGCCTGCCACATAAATATTAACTATTGTCAATCAGCCATTTTTAAGGAATTAAACGGTTAACAAATCCCTTTTCATCTATGTGTTTTATAGTTGTTAGGTAGTTAAATAAACTACCTTTAAACCTCAGAGGTGTAGAGAAGCCAGTACGTTGCAGGGATTGTCACCGTTGTAGCAACTGGCCCAACACAGAGAAAAAAAGAGATTTTAGAGTCATCTTGAAAGGGCTAATCCTAAATCATCATTAATTTTGGATTATTTCTCCTGCTTTCACAAAAAGAATTTGGGAGGACTTTAACCACTGGGAATCAAAAGAACCCAAGTGAGTGGTAGTAATTAGGGTTTGAAAGCGGTCTTGAATAGCATCAAGCAATTGATTTTGGCGGGATAAATCTAGTTCGGCAAGAACATCATCAAGTAATAGTAATGGTGGCTCTTTGACGACTTCTTCAATTAATTGTAATTCGGCTAATTTTAAAGCTAGAACCAGCGTTCGTTGTTGACCTTGAGAACCGTATTGACGAGCGGGTGTCTGGTTAATAGTTAATTCTATTTCGTCTCGATGGGGGCCGACAAGAGTAGTACCTTGGTGCATTTCAGCAACGGCTCGCTGCTGAATTTTTGCTAAAAAAGCTTGCTGTACTTCTTCTGGCTGGTTATCCTCTAAAGGAATATTAGGTACATATTTAATTTGTAGAACTTCTGTACTGCCGCTAATACTGGCGTGCCAAGCACTAGCAATAGGAGCTAATCTTTGGATGGCGCGATCGCGTCTTCTAATTACTCTGGTTCCTGTGGTAGCTAACTGTGCATCCCACACTGCTAGTTCTGAGTGTAGAGACGTTGCATCCAAAGTCTCTACATGGCGTTTTAAAAAGGCATTGCGCTGACGTAATACATGATTATACTGCTGCAAAATGTGAGCATAAACTGGTTCGAGTTGAATTAAGAGTGTATCCAACCAGTTGCGGCGACCCTCCGGGCCGCCGCGTACTAGGTCTAAATCCAGGCTGGAAAACTGCACTGCGTTGAGAACGCCAAGAAAATCCATTTGACGGCGGATAGACTCACCATTGAGAGCAACGCTCCGGCGACCATTGCGCCGGAGCGTTAAGGTAAGGTCACTAACGCCTGTTTGTCGCTCAAGGGTGGCATTAATTTGGGCTATAGCTTCCCCTTCTTGAACCAAATCGCGATCGCGGGTCATGCGGTGCGATCGCAATGTCGCCAGCAACTCCACCGCCTCCAACAAATTCGATTTTCCCTGAGCGTTATTACCTACCAAAATTGTTTTGGCAGCAGTAAATTCAACCTTTTGGTCTTGATAATTGCGAAATTGTCGGAGGTTTAGAGTTTTCAGGTACATAAGTTCAATTTTGGATTTTAAATTTCAGATTTTGGATTGAAGATAAATCTAAAATCTAAAATCTAAAACCTAAAATTTCCTTTTCAGACAGCCTTCTTGCCCATAATCCGCAGAAATATCTTCTCTGCTTCAATCCAGACAAACATTAAAGCACTGAAACCAATACAAACGCCCAATTCCTGCATATTCAGGTAGTGAGTACCAAAGAAATCTCGCAGGGGTGGGACATAAACTAGCATCAACTGCAAAATCGTGGTGACGACAACAGCCGCTAGTACAAATATATTAGAGAAGGGATTCATCTCAATGACCAGCCGATTGTTAGAGCGAATGGCGATCGCATGTCCCATTTGGGCGATACACAAGGTAGTAAATACCATTGTTTTCCAAGCTTCGGGATTCCCCTGATACCCAGCAGCATGGGTATGTTGATAAGCCCACCACATTAAGGCAATGGTGATAATGGCAAAAATGATCCCAATGCGAATCATGTAAGAACCTAATCCCCTAGCAAAAATACTCTCGCGGGGACTAAAAGGCGGACGTTGCATCACATCTGGTTCTGGAGGTTCCACAGCTAATGCCAAGGCTGGTAAACCGTCTGTAACCAAGTTCATCCACAAAATTTGTAAGGGAGTCAGGGGAACGCCTCCCAAACCAATTAAGGGTGCGGCTGCAATTGTGAGAACTTCGCCAATGTTACTGCCCAAGATGTATTTAATAAAGCGGCGGATGTTGGTATAAACAACTCTACCTTCCTTAGTGGCGCTAACAATGGTGGCGAAGTTGTCATCAAGTAACACCATATCGCTGGCTTCTTTACTGACATCGGTGCCGGTAATGCCCATTGCAATACCGATGTCGGCTTGTTTAAGGGCTGGGGCATCGTTAACACCATCGCCCGTCATTGCTACAAATCGTCCCCGACGTTGCAATGCTTGGACAATTCGCAGTTTGTGTTCTGGGGAAACTCTGGCATAAATGCTCACTAGGTCAACGTTTTGCTCTAGTTCCTCGTCACTCATCCGTTGCAATTCTTGACCTGTGAGAACACGATCGCCTTCTTGGGCAATTCCCAAATCGGTAGCGATCGCTCGTGCTGTTAATTGGTGGTCGCCAGTAATCATCACTGGGCGAATACCTGCATCTCGACATTCTTGGACTGCTGCCCTCACCTCTGGGCGTGGCGCATCCAGCATTCCCACCAATCCCAGCCATACCAAGCCTTGCTCAGATGCTTCATCTGAACCTTCCGGTGGAATTTCCGCAAGAGATTTGTAGGCAAAACCTAGTACCCGTAGACCTTTACTTGCCATCAGGTCATTTTGTGCCAAAATTTTCTGGCGTTGTTCTTCAGTTAAGGGGGCTGAGTGATTGCCCAAATAAATCTGAGTGGAACGTGCCAAGGTTAGCTCTGGAGAACCTTTGGTAAACATTAAGTAAGGTTCAGATTGGAGAAAATCGGCGATCGCTGGGTCAACGCCTCTCGAAGACGCTTCACCTGTGGCGACTCCCTCCACTTGAGAAATCACGCTCATCCGCTTGCGTTCCGAAGAAAAGGGGAACTCAGCGACGCGAGGTAACTTACTGTTCCACTGGTCTTTTTCGATTCCGGCTTTTCCCGCCAGGGTAACTAATGCCCCCTCTGTCGGATCTCCCAAAATTGCCCATTCACCTTGTTCTTTTTGCAACACTGAATCATTGCAAACAGCACAGGCGACTGATAACGCGGAAATTTCTGGAGATTCCTCTAAGGAAACTTTTTGACCATCTAACTGAAAGTCCCCTGTAGGAGCATAACCTTCGCCGGTGACACGAAAAGTTTTGTCATTGGTATAAACCGATTGCACGACCATTTTATTTTGAGTCAGAGTGCCGGTTTTATCAGAACAGATGGTGGTTACAGAACCTAATGTTTCTACTGCTGGCAGTTTGCGAATCAAGGCATTTTGGCGCACCATTCGCTGGGTTCCCAGTGCCAATGTAACGGTAATTACAGCTGGTAAACCTTCTGGTACCACAGCAACCGCCATACTCAAGGAAACTTCCAAAAGTTCTTGGATGTTTTTAAAACCTCCGTCCTTGATGACACCACCAACGACGACGATCGCCACCAGAATTAAAGAACCCGTCACTAGGACATTACCCAGTTGAGTCATACGTTGCTGTAATGGCGTAGGTTCACTTTCCACCGCCTGCAACATCGCAGCAATTTTGCCTAATTCTGTTGTCATGCCGGTGTTAGTCACCAGAACCTTACCGCGTCCTTGGACTACTTCGGTTCCTTGATACACGACATTAAGGCGATCGCCTAATGATGTTTCCTCTGGCAATTTTAGTGATGCCTGTTTATTCACCGCTTCGGCTTCACCAGTCAATGCCGACTCACGCACTTGTAAATTAGACTGTTCTATCAAACGTCCATCCGCAGCTATCTGCATTCCAGCTTCCAGCAGCATTACATCCCCTGGAACTAGTTCCTTGGCTGCTATCTCCACCAGTCTGGTGTCGCGGATGACCCGTACTAAGGGAGAAGTCATTTTTTTCAGGGCTGCCAAGGCTTTTTCGGCACGGCTTTCTTGGACATAGCCGAGTATGCCATTGAGAATCACAATTGCTAAGATAGCAATCGTATCTTTAAATGGCACTTCACCAGGCTTCAATCCGCCCTCGCGCAAAGCCATCAGGTCTAAAAACCCAGAAATCAGAGCTACGCCAATCAGCATCAACAACATAATGTTCTTGAACTGATCTAGCAGAATTTCCCAAGCACTACGGCCAGCACTTTCTTCAAGTTCGTTGGGGCCGTATTTTTGCAACCTCTGTTGAATTTCTTGGGGTGTTAAGCCACTGTCTGCATTACTATCGAGCAGTTCTAGTGCTTTATCAACTTCTAAACTATGCCAAACGGCGGCACCTTCAGGCAGAGAATTAGCAGACATCGTGTAGGTCACAGCAAATGGTTACAAAATTCGATCATAATTTAGTGATGGCAGGAATTCCATCTTCTAAAGTTACATTAAGGCGATCGCCTAGTTATGTGAAGGAGGCGAAGGAACTTTTCTGTTGGGGATTAGACCCCGGATGAATTTAAGTCATTGAAGTCACTGAACTATGCTTAAGTGGGGTCTTAAACCCACGCTTGCTCTGGTGGCAGCAGTTCAAGAGTAAGAAGATTTTTTCTGCTGCTTTTCTTGATAAATAAATATATATGTATTTCTTAACATTTGTAAATCCTCCAATTTTGACATAGTATTATTTCTCACGAAAGAGTTAATCGGAACACATTTTACCGATAATTATGAGTAATAGAGCTTTAAAGCTTTGTTACAGAGGATATGTCACAATTAATTTTAGGCTGCCATTCCTTTCATTTCATCCCGTAGTCAATAGCCAGGATGTATGGCACGATTGCATTTCTTCATTTTTAATTTTGCGGAAAGTTGAGCCAGTCCCTTGCGTATTTCGCCGCTCAAGTAAACTGGAGTGCCATTAGGGTTTCCCAATCTAGCAAACTTTTCCAGCTGAATTTTGAATTTTGAATTACCCAGGCGTGCTAAACCATTCAATAAATATGCTTAATATGAGTTTTGCACTCCCCACTTTGACCGTTAGCCAGATGTTTGGGCAAAAAACAATTCGACCGCTTACTGCTGCTACCCTGTGTGGCATTACTTTCATTAAAGATAGACTTATTGCCATTGACAGTATTAAAGGGCATCTACTGGAGATTGATCCCACCTCTGACAACAGCAAAATTCTCAATCCCCATCAAGTTAAAGAATTTACCGATGTCACTGGTTTAGCGGTATGGGAAGATTCCCTGTGGGTGAGCCGAGAAAATAGTGTTTACTTGTGCAAGCTCAATGCTTTGGGTCTGGAACATTTTGTGACATTGCCTTATCCGGCTGACGGCGTTGCTGTTTGGGAAACAACAGTTTATGTCAGCTGCCAACGGCTGGGCTACATTTTGGTTTATGACCGCGAAACACGAAAAGAGATTACCAGATTTTATGCCCCTGGAGTTGGGATAGAGAATTTAGCAGTTAACCAAGCAATGCTATGGATTTGCGATCGCACCGAACAATCAGTGTACGCAATGGACAGGGCAACAGGAGAACTTCAATTTAGTGTCCTGACACCGTTTGAATGTCCTACAGGCATAGCAATACATAAAAATGGCGAAACCGGTAAAGAAAGTATTTACGTTGCCTACGCCTCAGAAGAGCCTTATATCCGGGATAACCCCAATGCCGATCCGAGTCATGAGCTAACATTCCGCGATCGCACTTTTATTCATCCCCTGCATTATCATTACCAACCAGATAAGCGCTACGCTCTCTCTAATGGCTATCTCATTGAAATGTCTTATGCTGAGGAAATTGCACCCTTAGACGAGGTGTATTTACCTGATGTAGAATGGCGCATCGCCCTACCATCGGAAACTGAGCGTCAAAAGGTGAAACACGTTGAAGCAATTGGTATACCCTTTACAGAAGAAGTAATAGAAGGGCAACGTGTAGCAGTCTTTAAATTTGATTCTCTTGCTCCAGGTGAACGGCATATATTTGGCTGGAAAGCACTTGTCGAAGTTCGAGGAATTAAGTATCGCATCACACCTAGAGATGTTGAAGATATACCTGAACTATCTCCAGAATTACAAACACGCTACCTAGTAGATGACGACGATTTAGCAATGGATACTACCATTGTTCGCCGTGCCGCCAGAGAAGCAATTGGTTCTGAAACCAATGTGCTACGGAAAATGCATAGCATCCGCAACTACGTATACGACCAGTTATCTTACGGTATCAAGCCTTACATTGACACGCCAGATATAGTTTTAGAACGCGGCGTTGGTTCCTGTGGCGAATATGTCGGCGTATTGCTTGCCCTATCTCGTTTAAATGGCATCCCCTGCCGCACCGTAGGTAGGTACAAATGTCCTCCCCATAGTGACTTACTAGGAGTACCACTACAACCAGACTTTAATCATGTTTGGCTGGAATTCTACGTCCCAAATTTTGGCTGGTTGCCAATGGAATCAAATCCTGATGATGTGGGTGAAGGTGGCCCTTATCCGACGCGCTTTTTTATGGGCTTATGCTGGTATCACATTGAAATTGGCAAAGGTATCACTTTTGAAACCGTGACAAGTCAAGGTGCGCGGCTAACCAAAGAAGATATCCCCATCGGTGATTTGGCGATAAATCATATTCGCTTCACAATTCTTAAAGAATTGCCGCCCTTTTGAATTTAGGTATTGGGCAGTAGGAAAAGACAAGCACATTTTCTAGTGGGGATGGGTGGGGACATCCATCCCCACTAGCTATTAACTCTTAAACTTGGCTGTGGATATGATTGAGTTTGCTTAAAATCGGCAAACTCACAGATGGAGTTAAATGGGCAAAAGCGGCAGTGGGAGCCAGGATTTGCAGGAAAAATCTTACTGAAATTAGTAGTTTTTTCCTGATATTTTTGCAAATCGTGCTGGTGCTTATGGGCAATATTAGCTAACTCAAATTTTAAAGATTCTAACTCGTAATTATTGATGCTAATTAACTCAGACTTTTTACATATTTCTAAATTATAAAATGATGCGACAGCTTCGTGTTCAGGGTAAAGATAACGAGCAGCTAGCAAATAAACTAATGCCTGTCGTTTGTCAAAAGCTGACTTACCTGTTTTGAAATCTAAAATATGTAAAGTCCTATCAGATTCAATGAAAACGCAGTCCATAGCCGCATATAACCGAAAGCAATAATCCTCTTGTTCAACTACTATTGGCTTAGGAAAACCTTCATCACCCGGAGTTAATTGGATAATATCTTTATCCAAAAGCAATGGCGCATTATGATATTTTTGCAAAATTTGCAGCACGCGTTGCTGGACTTGAACGCTTGAATTGCCTAATTTAAGTAGCTGTGCAACTCTTTCTACACCATCTGATTGCTTCAGCAGATGCCTATGATGATGAAACTCATAAACACCTTTTTGCGCGAGTATGCCAATGCGCTGGGGTGCAGTGGCTTGCGCTAGGAGTGCTTTGACTTGTGGTTCGTGTTGCCGTGCTTTGATAAACCCCCGTCTCATCTGGCAATGCCAGCGTTCTTGCCCGGTCGCTGGGGCAACTAGAGACCAAAGGTGATAACTGGCAAAAGGTCGATCGGGGGTTGACATTGCTCAGAAACAGTGAGAGAAAATACGGTGGGGCGAAGTTTCAACTAAGGCTTACTTAGAAAAGAACTTCGGGGGATAGTTGCTGCTACACACGCTTTGCAGGAAGCTTTTATAGTACTGATAATGTACGGGAGCAAGCGGCAAAAATGTCTAGCAAGATAAAATTTGGTACCGATGGATGGCGAGGGATTATTGCCGATGATTTTACTTTCCCCAACGTGCGAAAAGTAACAAGGGCAATTGCCACTTACTTGGAAACAGCCTACACAAAAGATAGACCAGTACTTATTGCCTACGATACTCGCTTTTTAGCTGACCAGTTTGCCAAAACTGCGGCCCAAGTACTGGCAGACTTGGGTTGGACTGTGAAAATTACTGTTCGGGATTGCCCCACACCAGTAATTGCCTACAACGCCCGTCACCTAAATTCCGCAGGGGCGTTAATGTTTACTGCTAGTCATAATCCAGCACCTTACTGTGGAATTAAATATATACCCGATTATGCTGGGCCTGCCACTCCAGAGATTACTGATACTATTGTGGCAAATATAGAAAGTGCATCGGATGAGTTACCTGGAAGTAACCCATCAGGTTCAATTTCAATTTTTGATCCCAAACCTGATTACCTACAATTTATCTACACTCTACTTGATATAGAAAAGATCAAAAGGGCTAATTTAAAGGTAAAGTACGATGCTTTGTATTCTACCTCCCGTGGCTATTTAGATGAAGTTTTGCAACATAGTGGTGTTCTGCTAGAGAGTTTCCACGATTGGAGGGATGTTTTATTTGGCGGTGGAATGCCAGAACCCAAAGGAGAACAATTAGTTGAGTTAGTGGAAGCTGTAGTCCGCGATCAAGCTGATTTGGGCTTGGCGACGGATGGAGATAGCGATCGCTTTGGTATTGTTGATGAACAAGGAACTGTCCTCACTCCGAATACTGTGTTGTTAGTTCTAGCACGTCATTTAATTAAAAACAAAGGTAAAACCGGCGCGATAGTCCGCACTGTGGCTACAACCCACCTGCTGGATAATTTCGCTGCTAAAAATGGGCTGCAAATTTACGAAACAGCAGTTGGTTTTAAATACATCGGTGAAAAAATGCGGGAAACTGCCGTATTAATTGGTGGAGAAGAATCAGGCGGTTTGAGTATTATTGGGCATATTCCCGAAAAAGACGGGGTATTAGCCGATATGCTGGTGGCAGAAGCGATCGCTTATGAAGGTAAACCTTTAAGTCAGATGGTTAAGGAAGCGATCGCTGAAGCCGATGGGCCACTTTACAACAACCGCCTAGACTTGCACCTCACAGAGGCTCATAAAACCGCCGTTATCGACTCCTTTACTAAAAATCCACCTCCAGAGGTAGCAGGAATTAAAGTCAAGGAAGTCGGGCGTAAAGACGGTATTAAGCTGTATTTAGAAGAAGGTAGCTGGGTTTTATTGCGTCCCTCCGGTACAGAACCACTGGTGCGCGTCTACCTAGAAACCAACACTCCCGAAAAACTCACCCAAATTGCCCAAGAGTTAAAGAGTGTCATTGCTAAATTAGAGGGATAAGAATTAGCAGTTAAAAGTTAAGATTTTTAAATTAATAATTCTTAACTCCTATTAACAGTTATCTCACTCCTAACTTTGCTCAAACTATGAAAATCGCTCCTTTTTTGACATCTCTAGTTGTAGCGGTTTGGATAATCGCGATCGCAGTTATTTCAGTTCAAAATGCCACACCCGTATCGTTAAAATTCTTAACATTCCAATCGATTCAGATACCACTGGGTTTAGTGTTAGCTTTTAGTGCTTGTTTAGGGTTAATTGGCATGGCACTGCTGCAACCTCTGTGGGGACTTGCTGGTATTGGACAGCGTAATTCTCGATTAGAAGACGATGCGGAATTTTTTGTTGACGATGAAGATTTTTGAGGATTGATAGCTGTGCAGTATCAAAACATTATTACAATCGAACCAGGAAAACGAGGTGGTAAGCCTTGTATTCGAAGAATGCGAATTACTGTATACGATGTTTTATCTTATCTTGCCTCTGGCATGACCTACGAGGAATTGCTTGATGACTTTCCTTATTTGACACAAGAGGATATTTTGGCTTGCCTAAGCTATGCAGCTAATCAATAAAGGCTATGAGCGCAACTTATAAGGCAGATTTTAATTTGTGGATTGAAGAGACAGCCCAACTATTGCGATCGCATCGCTGGCATGAAATTGATGTAGAACATCTGATTGAAGAGGTTGAAGGCTTGGGCAAAAGTGAACGGCGGACTATTGCCAGTCAACTAAATCGCTCACTTAATATACATTGGTGAGTCTTGCGAAAGTCGCTTTTACTTCTTCATCACTAGCAAAGTCTCCAGCATCCGCTTCAACAATACCCTTTTGAATTTCCTCAATTTGCCACTGATACATTTCTAGATAAGCGGCTACCGCCTCATTAAGTATGTAGCTGCGATCGCAGTTGCAATGAATTGCGATCGCTATCTATCCGAAACGTAATATTTTCTTTACTCATTGTCTTGTGAAATTTATCTTGACAATATATTTTATTGCAAGATATTGCAATGCAACCTGATTATAGTGGCGATCGCTATGCTCTCAGAGCGCCTCTAGCCTGGAAGTTTTGCAGTACATGAAAAAAGTCTACGTAGGCAGGCTTTTTAGAAAGTTTTGGGAGAGCGATCGCACTGTTATAAAATCAAAATGTCCATTCGTGATCTGGATCATCTAGAGCAGCGCGAACAGAAGCTAAATTTGCAAGTTCTTTGAATGGGCAGGATTTAGCTATTTCTGTAATTGAGTTTAATGTAAGGGCTAGTTGTTCATTATTGCCGGATGCAATCGCATTATCAACGACAGCAAACAAAGCGCGAAAGTTTTCTGCACGTTCATCAAAAGAGCGATCTAGATACGCCATCAGCAACTCTCGCTGGGCGTTAATTTTGGTGATTGTTTCGTTTTTCCAAGCTTCAATTTCTCGTCTCTTTGTCTGTTCTTGTTCAGCAATTATCTTGTATTCAGTATAGGCTAAAGAAACTGCATCAACACATTGTGTTTTTTCCAAAGCTGCTATCCCACGCCTTTTAGTCTGTTCTTGTTCTCCAATTTGCTTGTAACTGGAAACAATAGTTACTAACGATTTTGTGGCATTAACCGCAGTACATATTGTACCGATACTTGATAAAACCATTGTTAAATAACTCCCAGAGTTTTGTATTTAGCTTGGATGGTTAAAGTAGAAGGGTTTAACAGTCCTTCATTATCTAAAATAGGAATTTTCATAATTTCTGCAAGTGCTTTAATTAAAAGTGCTACCTCTTGAAATTTTGCTAGCATCGCGATCGCGATTAAAAGATTGGGCTTCAAGCTCTTGAAGTGCGGATTTAGCACGGTTGTTTAAATTACACACTAAATTAGCCAGTTCCACTGTTCGCCGTTTAACCTGTAATAGAAAATCTTGAGCTGCTTCAATATTGGCAATTTCTATGTTTACCCTAGCTTCATACTCCCGCGCTTTAGTCAAAGCTTCCTCACCCTTACCAGCAAGTTGAAAACCCCCAACCATTAACGCCGGGCCGAGTGTAATACCACCCAATACAGCACCACCAACCGCCATACTAGTACCACCACCTAACCAAGTTATGGCTCCAGTCCAAGCCGCAGCACCACCAACTTGTGAGATAGCGACTTCACTAGCCCACAATCCAAAAAACTTGGAAACAGTAACAGTACCAACATTCCTTGCTAAGGTAATTGCAGTCGAACCTGCTGCTGAGGCTGCCACGGCTGCTGATACACCACCTTTTACCCACTGTTCAGCTTTGATAACTTCTTTTTTGTACTCCTGAATTTGCTGAGTGGAGATGTCTAATCCAGTTAGAATGTCCAGATTGTTTTGGGAAGCTCGCTGACCAATTCTTTCAATAAAAGCTATAAAGTTTGAAATTGTACTCTGCTTGATACGAAGCTGCATTTGACCATAAACTTCTGCTGACTGGTTAGTAATTTCCCAGGCTGCTTTTAAGTTTTGCAAGCTCCTTTCGTATTTTTGTTGAGCTTGTTCACCGATTTCCTTTGCCTGATTCATATTGCCAATGCCTTCAGCACCTTTTAGCGCTCCGAAGGCTCCAGTAGCCAAAGCAGCAGCACCCAAAATCAGTGGAATCATGAAATACTCCTGATTGTGATTAGTATTTGGTTAGTACTTGTCTACGGGTTAAACATAAAATCAAGGCATCACCTTATACTTATGTTTCCCAGATATACTAACTAATGAACATTCAGAAGGTATAAATTTGATACTGTAATGAATGCAGTTCTCAATCCTTTTCGTGTTGGGTGCGATCCCTGTGGGAGGCTAACACCTCAATGCAATGGACAAGCGATGTCTACGACGGGCTGCGCCTACACACTCGGCTTGACGCTAAAATATTAGTCGCAATCTTGTGGAGATGATTGGTAATGAAAATTAAAGCACTTATCTGGTAAGAAGATGGTGTGTGGTGTGCTTCTGTACCTGCCCTACCGGGATGTCACACTTGGGGAGACAGCTACGAACATCTATTAGAAATGCTGCAAGATGCAATTCAAGGTTGCTTGGAAGTTGCTAGTCAACGGGAAAAACTTCACAGAATCTAAGTTTAGCAATTTTAGGTTACTTGTAGCTTCAGGTAATCAATGAAATCCAGAATTTCTGTATCAGTGAGTTGTAGACGCGATCGCTTACCATATTTCTGCTGCAAATAATCCCTTCCCTGCTCTGGAGTCCAATTTAATTGGGCTAAATATGTGTCAGTTTTAGCTATAAAAACATCACGCTGTTCAGGCGTTTTTATATTGTCACTTGCTTCTGGTTGAGATTGATTTTTATCTTGATTATAATTGTGAATTCTATTAATTTTTAAACTTACTTTTTGTCCTAAAGCTTGCCAGTCTAATTCCTTATGTCCATCCCAACTAACACCTACAGAACGATAAGTTATTGGATCGTAAATTTTACAAAAAACCACATTACTATCTCCAGGACTAACGGCGATCGTTAGTGGATTACACAATTCTTTATAAGTAAGGGTATCTAAAGATAACAATAAACTTTTAGAAAAGAAAGAGTCGCTACCTGAACGGATAATATAAGGTTTATCTGCCAAAATATATAAATCGTTTTTTTCAACTGGCCCGAATTTAGTTTCAACCTTTTTATTAACTTCTATCTCTGTAATTACCCCAGTCAAGGCTCTTTCATAAATTGGGATGCGTTTTTCATCTTCAGCAAGCATATACCAGCAGTGATCGGATTCTTTGCTGATAAAGACATATTGAGGTTTTGGGACTGCTCCAAATCCTAATTTAACTTCCATATTTTTGATGCAGGTTTTGATAAATATATTTATTTAGCAACAAGTCATTACGATTTATACCGTTAAGCTATTAGTTGCTTATAAATATAATTCCCTACCCAGGAAGCTAATTAACATTAAGACAGTAAAAATTACGAAATTTGGTGAACCTATAACAAAGTTTCTGGATCGAGACCAAGCGCATTCAACCTTTCAATTAACATTTTCACTTTTTGTTCTGCTTCCACTCGTCGCTCTTCTTCAAAAGCTGCGCGTTCTTCCGCTTCTCTAATACGTTCTTCTGGTGTGAGCAATTTTTGCCCTTCCTCGTCATACCAGTACAACCATTCCCGGACTATACCTTGATAAATTCCCCGTTCCCGTCCAATTCCTAAACCAATTTCTGGTAGCCAAATGGGATTTCCTGACATTAAGATATATTCCCCATCAACTAGGTGATACACCTCCAAAGGTGTCTTTTTCCGGCGAAGGGGACTATACACAACATAGTACAAAATTCCTAATTCTTTGGCATAGAGTTCTTTCTTGCTGCTATGTTCTTCCCGATATATTTGAGAAACAACTTCTAGTGCTAAAATTGGCAGCTTTTTTTCTTCCCATAGCACATAACTTAGGCGTAAGTCCTCATCAATTACACGTTTAACTCCTAAGCTGAGAAACCCATCAGGGACAATGGCTGGTTTGTCTGGGTGATAATAAATACCCATATCAACACCAAAAAACCAATCCCAGCGATCGCACCAAACTAAAGCCAGTGTCGTTTTCAGCAAGCCGGGAATTAAATTTTGGACTTCATTATCCACAGGGGTATCATTTGAGTCGGGTAGCTCTTCGGAAGATGGCAAACAATGTAGCGGATTGTAGTTTAACATGAGCGGTTTTGCCAAATCTGATTCTAGATAGATTGTACGTAATCTATTGATGTGCGATCGCAGCGACAGAATAAAGAACCATTTTTAGCTATGCCGACTAGCCTGTCGTAGCCATAGCTTCTCTTTATTTTCAGTATTGAAAAGCAATTGCAAGTGTAATTTTCTAATTAGGTAATTTTTCGGTACTGACTATGAGAGTGTCTAACCCACAATAGCAAAAAAGGGTGGAATATAGTTCAACTAGAACATTCCAGAAGTCGCAGAATATTCAATTTCATGGTGAATTTGGTAGCTGGGCTGATTAGCTATACCTACCAAGAGAAAAAACTTTTTCTCAACCTTGACTCTGAAAATATGGCGTAGCTGGAACTTAGCTGATTTTTAGCCCGATTTTTTTCTAAATCGTACTTAAGTATCAGATATGTCACCACAGAGCCATTCACGAATTTTAATCAAACATTTTTTAGCCGTTTTTTTACCATTATCGGCCTTCGTTGGAAGTGTTGTAGTAACTATTTATTACCAACAGGTACAGACGGAGAAAATTGTATTAAAAACTAATGAATTTGACAAGGTAGATTTACAAACAAAAGTAATTAGCGGAGACTTTTACTCCGTTGTTTCAGATTTGATTGTCATTTCTAAACAAAACGAGCTACAGAGAATTTTAGAAGGAGTAGATGCAGATAAACAGGCACTATCCAGAGAATTTTTATCATTTTCTCAATATAAAAAACTTTACGACCAAATTCGTTTTTTGGATCAATCAGGTAAAGAAGTTGTCAGAGTCAACTTCAAACAGGGTGAACCAGAGATTGTCCCCGAAGAAAAACTGCAAGTGCAAGCCAAGCGCTACTGGTTTAATGACACTTTGCAACTGAATCAAGGAGAAGTGTTTGTCTCTCCCCTTGACCTCAACATTGAACGAGGTCAGGTTCAACAACCCTTGAAGCCAATGATCCGCTTTGGCACACCCGTTTTTGATCGTCGTGGACAGAAACGAGGGATTGTAAGTAGGACAGGGTGAAAAAACCAAATTGTGTAAAGATAAGTAAATACACATAATGTATCTACCACGGTAACAGGTATATGGGCAGCCGTTTAAGGGTAT
>NZ_JACJSH010000068.1:0-35603 GCF_014698055.1 Nostoc sp. FACHB-133 | reverse complement strand
CAGAGAAGGGAAAATATAGTACACAGCGTATAAGATTTAACTCCAATTCTTCTGCTTAATTTTTTGTTACATACTTATAAATTTTTCCCACGGCTTACTTATGCTGGCCGTTAAGTGGGGATTAAAACCAAGGGCAAAAACTAGGTGAATTTGGATTTGTCTACTCCTTTACAATTAGTTGGGCGATCGCTAGAATTTCAGCGAATTGTCGAAGTACTAGCCCAAGATGGAGACTTGCTAATTACTGGCGTACCTGGTAGTGGGCGACGAACTTTAGTGCGAGGGGCTGCTCAAGAAGTTGGTGCGATCGTCTTGGAGATAGACTGCATCCGCGCTACAGATGGAGAGCGATTTATCCTACTGCTAACAGAGACAATTAGCCAAAACTGGGAAGCAGCACAAATTCAAGACTGGGTAAGCAACTTTGGCAATGAGTTTTTTGTCTTTCATCCAGAAGGCAAACTTAAGTCATTGCGTTCCCTGAACCAAAAGCAGTTATGGCAAGCATTTGAAATTTTGCTCAATTTGCTCCAAATTATGGCTATTAGTTTAAATAAGCGGGTAGTGCTGATTTTGCAGAGTTTTCCGCACATTCGCTCTTGGGATCGTAATGGTTTGTGGGAAGCCACATTCAGACGAGAAATCAATGTACAAACTCATGTCAGCTACGTCTTAGTAGCAACCATAGCTGAGATCAGCCATCATCCAGATGAGACAAACTATCCCCTGGAAACTATACAGTTAGCTCCCTTAGCTAATGACGTTTTGGCATTGTGGGCGAGGGAGATATTGCATATACAAGGAATGAAATTTGATTCTCGCTCCCAAGCACTACAATTATTTTTAGATGCTGTCCAAGGACACATTGGCGACGCAATGGCAATAATTCGCCGCCTACAAACTTTTTCTTATCCTGATGGGTTAATTAGTGAAGTAGCAGTACAGCAGGCAATAGAAGGATTACTCAAAGACTTGTCTTTAGTTTTTGAATCTTTACTCATGTTATTGCCAGCCAATCAGGTGCATCTTTTAGAATCTTTGGCTTTAGATCCTACAGATAAACCACAAAGTAAAGAATATATTCAAAAACATGGTCTTTCAAGAGGTGGTAGCCTTCAGGGATCGCTGACTGGATTACAGAACAAAGGTTTAATTTATAGTGCTGAACAAGGTTATCAACTAGCGTTACCTTTATTGGCTTTTTGGTTACGGCAGAGGTTAAGCTAGTGCCGCAAGGCGGAATTAAAAATTAAAAATTAAAAATTATGAATGAATACAGCGTAAGCTTTTCGTTGATTTGGAATTGGTGGTTTATTTACAGCGTGCTGTACTAGTACGCGAGATTTTAGAGAATTGGTATAAATAGGAAGATAGAAGAATATCTTCATTACTGGTAATTTATTATCCATGCAGACTCAAAAATCATCTGTCAGTCTCATCCGGGCTACATCTTATGAACGAGAGGCTTTACGAGAATCTTTAGTTACACTGCTGGAACCTTTTGGAGGAATGGCAGCGTTTGTAAAAAAAGGCGATCGCGTTTTACTCAAACCTAATCTACTTACAGGATCACGTCCTGGTAAAGAGTGTATCACCTGTGCCGAACTAGTTTATGAAGTTGCCCAAATGGTAATTGAAGTTGGCGGTAAGCCCTTTTTGGGTGATAGTCCTGCTTTTGGTAGTGCCAAGGGCGTAGCAGTAGCAAATGGCTATCTGCCTATTTTAGAAGAACTCAATCTTCCCATCATCGATTTTCATGGTCAGCGTTACCAAACAATTAGCGACAATTTTAACCATCTGCGACTGTCTAAAGAAGCAATGGAAGCAGATGTAGTGATTAACCTACCTAAAGTTAAATCCCATGCCCAGCTGACATTGACACTGGGCGTAAAAAACTTGTTTGGTTGCGTCCCTGGCAAAATGAAAGCTTGGTGGCACATGGAAGCTGGAAAAGATGCGAATAGATTTGGTGAAATGTTAGTAGAAACTGCTAGGGCTATTAACCCTAACTTAACCATATTAGATGGCATCATCGGTCATGAAGGAAATGGCCCTAGTAATGGTGAACCTCGCCAACTGGGAATTTTAGCAGCCGCATCAGATATATTTGCCTTAGATCGGGCAATGGTAGAAATTCTCAATGTTCCTCCTGAACAAGTGCCCACAGTTGCAGCTTCTCAAAGGTTAGGAGTTTGTCCAGAACTAGCTGACATAGAGTTTCCACATTTAAATCCCGACTTATTAAAAATAGAAGATTGGCGGCTACCAGACAATTTAATACCCATTGATTTTGGTATGCCCCGCGTAATTAAGTCTACCTTTAAGCATCTTTATACCCGATTTATCAAAGAACCAATTAGTGTTTATGGAAGGAACTAAGAACTGGTAACTGGTGAAGAAGCAAGGGAGCAGGGGAGAAAGTTTTCCCCTTTTCCCCCTGCTCCCCTGCTTCTTCATTTCCCTCTGCCTCTTCCCATGCCCAATGCCCAATGCCCAATCTAATGCAAACTTCGTTACAGCAATTTCAATTATTAGCAGAGTAATCTGTAATTACCCTCCGATTGCTTAACCAGACCGCCCTATTATATTTAGTGGCGGTTTTTTTAGCTGATATGCCACCTTCTAAAATATTATTTACTCTACCTATATATAGATTGACAAAAATGCAGTGATATTACACAGATTTGAAAATTTAAATTCTGAAATATTTGTTTAGTGTTATCACTGAATCTATGCAGCCTAACACAGTTAATGTATCTGTATTTCTTCGGTAATTATGATTGGTTATAAAAAACATTCCTATTATTTCTTCTTTGGTGTCAAATATTTGTGTGTATAACTACCGGATAAAAATCGAAACCATTGATAGATATTCAGTGCAATTGCTGTTTTGTGTCCTGTATCACAAATTAACAATTCCAGTAAAATGACCTTATCAAAGGCATTTTAGGATGTTATACTCATGAAGTATCAGACAAATATGTTTTGCTAATTAATCTTTAAGCAGCGAAAAAATGTAATTTATGATGCTGTCAAAATTGGATTTGCGTATGCAAACCATCACACCATACAGGGAAACATCTGAAAATATTAATTACAAAATAAAACATGATTTGTTTAGTTGTAACTTTGTATTAAGAACTCCATGTATAAAAAGGCTATTATGACAGTTGTATAACTGGTTTAGATTGTAAGATGCTACACATTTTACAGTTTAAAAATAGCTAACATAGCATTAAGACTCTCAATCAGAGAGTAGACCTACACAGTGTTACGAATAACTTCAACTTTGTATGAATTCAAATAGCCAGTCTGCCAATTCTACCGACACATATTCCCAACGTTTGGCAGACATTGTGGGAACTGCGATCGCTCTATTGACTCTTACCCTACCCGTATTTGTCATCGCCCACTATTCTTCAACTAATGTTCAAAATAACCAGCAACCCCTGATCCAAAACCTACAAGGAAGTAAAGATTGATAAAGTTTTCCAGTAGCATTTCATCAGGAATAACCTGAAGTTGTATAGTGTGACTCCAGGTTTCGGGTGTCTTGACAGAGTAGGGGCAGAAATCTCCCCAACAGCAATCAAGGGCGGGAGAAAATAATACCCTCTTGGAAAAAGTGTTGCGAAGTAACTTCGCAACGCTTTTTCCATTTTTCCGAGGAGTGGTGAGATGAGGAGGACAAGGGAGACAAGGGAGACGAAGAATTATTGAACAATTCTCTTCCCCACTCCCCATTCCCCATTCCCCACTCCCCATTCCCCATTCCCCACTCCCCATTCCCCATTCCCCATTCCCCATTCCCCATTCCCCATTCCCAATTCCCAATTCCCCATCAGAGATCCATATTGCCCTAAAATTCTACACGGGGAGCGAAGCTGACTGAGTGCCCCCATGATTCACTGTTATCAGAGGACTTTTTTGTGGATTTATCTCGTATTCCTGCTCAACCGAAACCTGGTTTAATCAACGTTCTGATTGAAATTACTGGCGGAAGTAAAAATAAATACGAATACGACAAGGAACTAGAAGCTTTTGCTCTAGACCGAGTACTTTATTCCTCGGTAAAATATCCTTATGACTACGGCTTTGTACCCAATACTTTGGCTGAAGATGGCGATCCCCTAGATGGTATGGTCATAATTGACGAGCCAACCTTTCCCGGCTGTATTATTGCTGCGCGACCAATTGGCTTCTTGGAGATGATTGACGGTGGCGATCGCGATGAAAAAATCCTTTGTGTTCCTGACAAAGATCCCCGCTATACTCAGGTCAAATCCCTGAAAGACGTAGCGCCACACCGCTTAGATGAAATTGCCGAATTTTTCCGTAGTTATAAAAATTTGGAAAAAAAGGTGACTGAAATTCTCGGTTGGCAAGATGTGGACAAGGTTGCAGCTTTAGTAGAAAAATCCGTCAAAGCTTATAGAGGATAATAGAAGAGTTAGGAGTTAGGAGTTAAGAGTTAAGAGTTATAAACTTATATTCCTCAATCCTAACTCCTTTACAGACGCGATTAATCGTGTCTCTACTCATAAATTTCGTTTGTTACGAAACTGCCACTAAATCCTAAACCAAAATGCAGCGTACTCTCCTTTTGGCAAAAATTCATAATTGCACCCTTACGGGGGCGAATATCAACTACGTGGGTAGTATCAGCATCGATGAAATCCTTTTGGAAAAAGCTGGGATCTTACCTTATGAGCAAGTCCAAGTAGTTAATAGTGCCAACGGTCAGCGTTTTATTACTTATGCGATCCCGGCTCCAGCCCATTCAGGAGTAATTGAGCTAAATGGGGGTGCGGCACGTCTAGGCATTATTGGCGATCGCTTGATTATAATGACTTACGGGCAGTTCACTCCAGAAGAGTTAAAAAATTACTCTCCTACGGTAGTCATTGTGGACGAAAAAAACAGGCTGTTGGAAGTTCGGCGCTACGATGACCTGCTCGTTAAGGTCTAATTTGAAGGAAAATGTCAAATTTTGAGTTGTCGGATTCCCAGAGCTACATACCTGAAAAGTCTGCTACCCTGCCAAGTAGCCCAGCAGATGAGTTTATTGTGCAATTTTGGGGTGTACGGGGTTTGATTCCTACCCCAGACACCAGCACCAACCGCTATGGCGGTAATACTGCTTGTGTAGAAATATTTGTAGGTGGAAAACGCCTGATTTTTGATGGCGGTACTGGCTTACGCATACTAGGTAAAACTTGGCAAGAACTACAACAGCCAATACAAGCCCATTTATTTTTTACCAACTGTCAATCAAATCGGATTCAAGGGTTTCCCTTTTTTGCTCCTGCATTTATTGGAGAAAATTGCTTTCATATTTACGGCACAGCTGCTTCAAATGGAGCCTCAATCAAACAATGTTTGTACGATCAGATGCTCCAGCCCCACTTTCCTTATCCTTTACAGGTAATGCAGTCGGAATTGCAGTTTTATAATCTCATTCCAGACAGTGATGTAAAGCTAGATGATGTCATCATTACAACCGCATTAATCAATCAAACTCAGCGCTCAGTTGGCTACCGAGTTAGTTGGCAAGATTATAGTGTTGCCTACGTCACGGATTTGCACCAGAATGCCGAGCAAGTGGAGCGAGAGCGGATTTTAGAGTTTATTAAAGGCGTTGATTTGCTGATTGCCAATGCCACTTACACTCCCCCTACGTCTCACAACCATGACTCTGCTGATTTACTCTGGCAAGCTGCGGTGAATGCAGCTTTGAATGCTGGTGTACAACGGGTAGCTATTTCTCATCATCACCCAGATGACCATGATGATTTTCTTGATCGGGTTCAAGTCGATATTAAATCTGCCTTTCCTGAAGCAATATTAGCCCATGAAGGTCTAGTATTAGCTGTTGGTAAGCTTTAAGCGAATGGAATTCGTGGCTAAACAGGCAAAGTCCGCGGAGGCGGACTAAGAAAAAATTAAGGGTTTGAAACCCACGGAGGTGGGTAAAGTTTCGTGTAGACGCGGTTTCTAACCGCCCTTTTAACTATTCCACAGAATTAAAATTGGCTATTGCTCCTACGAAGCATTTTGCAACTCAGCTGTGCGGACTGAAAGCTGCTGTGTCTGATTACCACGTTGCACTTTCACCTGTAATACTTGACCAAGACGACTGTCTTCCACAACGTTCTGCAATTGTTCAGCGCTAGTAATAGCTTTACCATCAACTTGCAGAATTACATCCCCGCGCCGGATACCGGCAGATGCAGCTGGAGAATTGGGGACTACTCGCATTACAAAAACACCATTAATTTCTGGTATTTGAATAGGAGAGTTGGGATCGGTGTTATTTTGCTTGGCAAGAGCGGGTGTTAAAGTTAGCATTTGCACGCCTAAATAGGGGTGAGCAACTTTGCCATCACGTTGCAGTTGCGCTGCGATCGCTTTCGCTTTATCAATAGGAATGGCAAACCCAATACCCATAGCGTCGGGACGAATCGCTGTGTTAATGCCAATCACTTCACCTTGGCCATTTAATAGCGGCCCGCCAGAGTTACCTGGATTAATGGCGGCATCGGTTTGAATGAAATCTAAGCGTTTGTCGCTAATGCCAACTTGGGCGCTGGAACGTTTGAGAGTACTGACAATTCCCAAAGTAACGGTGTTATCAAATCCTAAAGGATTACCAACTGCGATCGCCCAATCTCCGACTTGAACATTAGTGGAAGAACCCAAGGGTGCGACTGGTAAATCGTTACCTGCATTAATCTTGACTACTGCCAAATCTGTAACTTCATCAATGCCTTGAACTTTTCCTTCAAAGGTGCGGCCATCTTTGAGTCGGACTGTTACCTTATCAGCCTTATCGACCACATGAGCGTTAGTCATAACTAAGCCGCTCTTGTCAATAATGAAACCTGAGCCTAAACCGCGTAACTGCTCAGAAGGCGGCATTTGTTGGGAGAAACCGTCACCAAAAAACCGACGGAAAAATGGGTCTTCCATAAATGGATCAACGCGACGAGTAATTGTTCGCTCAGTATCAATGCGAACAACTGCTGAACCAACACGATTCACTGCTGCGGTGACAAAGCTACTAGTACCGATCGCAGCTGTGGCTGGTGATTGTCGTTGGGCAATCAGTTGTGAAGTATCTCCATCTGTTATTGGGGGTGCGGGTTCGGCTTGAGAGGGCAACACCTGCAATGTGCTAACCGTTAGCACAACTCCGAGCGCGATCGCTAAAACATAACTACTGAGTTGACGTATGGATCTGGGTAATTTGGGAAATCGCATAATCACAACCTAATTTATAAGCTTAATTGTTGCTTAGTCGTGACAAATCTATTTACAGTTATTTTTACTTCAGGTTTCGCTTGCCTTCCCAATAGTGTGGTTAGGGCATTTTACGAGTTACCTATAATCAAGTTAATGGAAAATTTAACCCAAAAGCTATTATGGACATTCACCCTTTACAAGTTCGGTTTTTACCCATCAATAAAACTTTTGGATTGCTAATAAAACTAGAAGTTTCAAAGTAGGACACCGATAAAAAGGAGATGTGGGACACCCATACTCACTTTTGGTTCAAAACCCGATCGGATGATGAACTAACTTTTGAATAAAATTTCATTCCGACTGATTGCACCTAGCTGGGGTAAAGAGTTGATTGCTGAGTGGGGAATGAGGGCATTAGGAACGGTTAGAGGTAGTTGTAACTGTTTTACAACACTTTGCAGTAGTTGATCTTGTCCAGTCCGCAAACCCCAAACATTTGTCCCACGGTTGATAATAGCAAACCAAACTAAACCGCGATCGCGTGTGGGCATGACTCCGGCTAAAGCACTCACATCCCGAAGAGTGCCAGTTTTGATCACAGTAGCAAGAGGAATGTGTCTGGCGTGTACTGTTCCTCGGTGATCAAACCCAGACATGGGGAACAAGTCACTCAGATTTAGCTGATGGGCAGATGCCTCACTTTGAATAGCCATAAACATCGCACAAACAGCCCTGGGGGAAATGCGATTTTCGGGGCCTAGTCCAGAACCATTAATTAACTGAATTTCTACTTGTGGCACCCTAGCAAGGTTAGCAGCAGTGGATTGGACTACAGCTGCTCCTCCCACTGAATCTGCTAGCATCTCTGCCATATCGTTGTTACTGTAAACATTCATTTCCTTGATTAGTTGCTTCAAGGGTAAGGAGCGATGACGCAGTAACAAAGTTTGTTGGGGGTTTGGTTGTGCCTCAACTTTCACCGTACCCGAAATAACTACTTGAGGCTTGGGCGTTCCCTTAGCCATAATTGAATGTATGTAAATAGCAGGGCGGCCCCAAGTTGCACGATTTAGCGTTTGCTTGAGCATCATACCCGCCAGCATCGGCTGCCGTTGGAAATTCATGGCAAAAGTGCCATTAATGATTAAATTTCCCTTTATCTGCTTGATACCCATTTTATTAAGAGTATTACCAAGAGCGATCGCTTCTTCCCAAACAAACAAAGGATCGCCACCGCCTGTAATCACCAAATCGCCCTGCACAACTCCATTTACCACTGGCCCGGTGATACTCACCAAAGTATCAAATTGGTAATCTGGGCCCCAAGTTTTCAAAGCAACTAGTGAAGTGGCAATTTTGGTTAAAGAGGCAGCAGGGAGAGGTGTCGTACCTTGATGATTTGCCATCAGCATTGGCCCCGACTGCATCCAAATGCCCTGACTCTCAGCCAGATTTTGCGCCACCACTTTTGATGTGATGAGCTTTTTCAGATATTCTTGCACCGTAGTTGCCCCAGTTGGATTGGGATCGGGGGCAAGAACTAAGCCAGGGCTACTTTGCCAAGTTAAAGCATCTAAGGCATCTAAAGGCTTGATTTGTACCCCGGCCATTTCCAGCCAGAGTGACACCAAACCTGAACCCAATAATTCCAGCATATTTTATTCCTCTATATGTGTTTAGGATGTTCTATATTATTTCCTGTGCTAATATACACGCTTTTTTATGCAGATCAGCATTGAGTCACAATAACTGGTGCATTAGACATCTGAAAGTAAGGTGAATCACATGATTTTCGTTATACTTTTTACAAAAAAAGACTGACTCTGAGAGCCATGTCTCTTGAAAGCCAGTATAAAGGAGGCAAAGCGAATTGACTCTTCATATTTCATCATTTTTTATTAAAAAATTGACAATAATTTAGATACATTGTAAATTTCTCTTCAATACCTCTTTCAAAGTCATCCTAAAGCAGACATATCAGCTAAGTTAAATTATGAAGATATCAAAATCATCTAACATTTTTTCGTCTATCTAGCCTGAGATAAACTGTGAAGATAACAATCCTATCTGAGTTGTGAAAATTATTTTGTTTAACGTAAGTAAGTTGGCACAATAAAATTAAACTATGTAAAGAAAAACTTACTACTGAAAAAAGGACATTAGAGTGGTGAGAAGTTTTTTGCGATCGCCTCCGTTATGATGTCGCTTTCATAGAGTCAAATCTTTAGCGATCCAAAAGATATTAAACTGGCAATAAGCCTGTGAAGCCTGTCAAAAATATTGGGATACGGGTGGAAAAATCCACCCCTAAACTCTACTTTCTTTCTGGGTGTGCTGCATCTTCTGATGAAACATTACCCATTTGGTTAATTGTGGCAATCATCTGATACAAACGCCCCAAGTCGCGTTGATTGAAGTACAAAATGAGGCGGGGTAGTTCAACCGTTTCATCTTGTGCTTCTTGAGGTAATGCCTGACTTTTTTCAATCCGTCCTTTAACAATAATGTCACTGAAATCAGCATTGAGTTGCTCTACAAGATAGTCTGATATATCTGTCTTCAGACGGATGACTAATTGCTCACCTACATATCTACATGAGTGATAAACCTGGTAAAAACGAGTAATAGCGTCACAAGCCACATCCAGGTTGTCTGTCACCGTGTAAAGGCTGGGGTCTTCAGGACTGACAAGACCATTTTGGACTAATTGCTTATCAATATATTCGCTCCAAGACCGCCAGTAATCACCACCAGGATGGTCAATTAAAACTAGAGGTACTGGGCCAAACTTACCATTCTGGCTTAATGTCATACATTCAAAAGCTTCATCTTGAGTGCCAAAGCCTCCCGGAAATAAGGCTACAGCATCACTTTCTTTGAGGAGAAAAAGCTTGCGAGTAAAGAAATATTTGAAAATAATTAGCTTGGGATCGCCCTCTATAAAAGGGTTTGCTTCTTGTTCAAAGGGTAATTGAATATTTAATCCAAAGGAATTTTCTCGTCCAGCACCTTCGTGACCTGCCTGCATGATTCCACTGCCACCGCCGGTCATCACCATAAATCCTAATTGAGAAACAGCGCGAGCAAACTCAAGGGCCATTTGGTACTCTGGCGTATCTGGCGCTAGACGAGCAGAACCGAAGATGGTGACTTTGCGAACGTGTCGATAATCATAAAAAAGCTGGAAACCTCGCTCCATATCTGCTAACGCAGCCGACAATATTTTCCAATCGAGACGCTCAATTTCGGTATCAGCTAGACGAACAATAGTAGCAAGTGCTTGCTGAATAAGCTGCCGATTTTTTAATGTCGGTAAACGAGCGATCAATTCAGCGATATCCGCCTGTAAAGACTCTAATGTGTCAAACGACGCAGATGAAGTCATGAGAACTGCCGCAACAATGGCATTATATTCTACGTGAATGACTTACACTCTAGCAAGCGGAATAATAGCCCCCTGAATATCAATATCCATTAGCATCTGAATAATTTAAAAACGACAGAGATATTGAGGACGCAAAGGACATAAATAAAGATGTCACCACGTCCTCAGTTCAACCCCAGTTCTTCTTTCAATGCCTCCGGGACATTAACTGCTGTCTTTAATCCCCGCACACCTTCCCATTGCTGTTTTTTACCCCAAGTCATTTTTTCCATATTGGCATCGCTGAGGTCTGCACCATTGAGAATGGCGTAACTTAGGTTACTGTAGCTGAGATTCGCGCCATTGAGAATCGCACCACTCAGGTTACTGCCACTGAGGTTAGCACTGTTAAGGTTGGCATAGCTGAAGTCTGTACCGAAAAGGATCGCGTCGGTGAGATCGGCACCACTGAGGTCGGCTTCGCTGAGAATTACCCCACTGAGGTCAGCTTCGTTGAGGCTTACCTGACTCAGGTCTACACCGCTAAGGTCTGCGCCTAAGAACATTGCACCGTTAAGTCTGGCATTGTTTAGTTTGGCACCATTAAGTTTGGCATAGCTAAGGTCAGCAGCCATGAGGATGGCATCACTAAGGTTGGTGCTGAAAAGAATTGTGTCGCTGAGGTTAGTACCGTTGAGGATGGCATGACTCAAATCAGCACCACTGAGGTCAGCGCGGCAGAGGTCAGCATGGTTAAGGTTGACGTTGCTGAGGTTGGCTTCACTTAAATTCGCACCAAAAAGGATGGCGTTGCTGAGGTCGGCGCATTTGAGGTTGGTGCTGCTGAGGTCGGCGCGGCTGAGGTTGGTGCTGCTGAGGTCGGCGCGATTCAGGTCGGCGCTGCTGAGGTCGGCGCGATTTAGGTCGGCGCGGCTAAGGTTGGCACAGCTAAGGTTAGCACCACTAAGGTTAGTGCTGCTGAGGTCAGCACCAGTGAGGTTAGCACCAGTGAGATTAGCCCCACTGAGGTTGGCATCGCCGAAGTTAGCACCACTAAGGTTAGCACCTATGAAGTTTATGCCAGTTAAGTTGGCATCGCCGAGATAAGCAAAGCTGAGGTCAGCACCGCTAAAGTCTGCTCCGGTGAGGTTGGCATCGCCCAAGTAAGCATTACGAAAGTTACCACCTTTGAGGAATTGCCCGACTATACTGCTAAAGTTGCCAATGTCTAGGGCATCGCTATAGTTAATGATCCGCAGCAGTTGGGATGTGAAAAAATTGTCTGTATCTGGTTGGGCTGAGGGATAGAAGGTAATTTTTTCTTTGAGTTCATCTTGCTCTTGAGCGTAGCGGTGTAACTCTAACAGTAAAATCAGTACGTTCAATCCTGTGTAGATGTCTACCTGTCTCAGCCCGATCGCAATATTTTGAGTTGCTAGCTTTAATTTTGTTTTCTGAGGCAGGTTATCCTCTGGTGTGGCATCAATGAATTCTCCCTGACACCAGCGACGATAAAAATCTTCTAGCCGCCAGAAAAGCACTTCTGGGTGAATCTTTTGACTAGTCACAACCAATTCCATTATTTGGTTGACTATTTCTGATTTCAGCGCTCCATTGCCTAGTAAATCATAAATCTCTTCATGCATCTGGCGATTGCACACTCTTAAGCATAAATCTGATGGTAGCGGCCCCGATATGCGATCGCCTATCTTAGAAGCCAAACTGCTCTTTGATATTGTCCATTTTTCTAAGCTTTCTTGCAGTCTTTGAAACCATAAATCTTCCTGTATACCTTGAGCAAATTTAACGCTTTTGTTTAGTTCTTTAATACTTTTTCCTGGAGATAAACCGACTTTAGTTTCCACCGATGTGGTCTTTGGCATCTCTTGTAAGCTTATATCCCTCACATAATTTCTCAGCAGTTGCCAAACTTGAGATAAATATGTTGACATTTCTGTGTCCGTTGTTACATTTAAATTACTGTTTTGATAATCTGGAACTAAAATTTTTTCTCTGTTACTTTGTTTATCATTACCAAAAATAAATAGTATCAATAAATACTACACGAAAAATATCATGCGTTGTCGATATCTATGATGGGCTACACTGACGGCGTTTTTGAGGGTGGCTTCTCGCTAACCCTTAGTTACATCAAGCTTCTTCTCTTGATGTAAATAAGTGTGATCGGAAAAATTCTTTCAAAAATCAAGTAATTTTCCGATTTTGGTTGATTTGTTATACTTTTTTCCCCAGATATTTACTAGTCTGATGTAAAAATAATACTTACCCATTGTAAGAGACGCAATTGTTAGGAAAAATCCATCTGTACAACAGCGTGAACATCGCGGAAAAATGGCAACTAAAATTGAAGTCTAAACTTTACTGCTTTATATAAAGCAGCTAAAAGAATCAGCAAAAAGCAGGCTACATAACTTTGCAAAAGTTAAAAATTAACTACCGAATCGTTATTGGGGGATTGATGCGATGAACAACAGATTAACTTTTTATATGGTTTTGTTACATGGTTTATTTTTAGGAATAACAACAGCTAACGCCAAATCACCATTTGTCAATGGAATTGATCCAGATTTTTCAGCGAACCATAAAGCTGTGGGGGTTGTAAAAGGCGTAGTTACAGCCAATAATCAGTTAACGGCAGAAACTTCTTCAACTAAAATCTCAGCATTATCGCTAAATAATATCAATATTTCTCAGAAACAGAGGCTACCGTTAGGGCAAGTTTGGGTGGTTAATCAAAATAAACACGCACAGCCTCAACCGTTTATTTGGGTAGTAAAAGATTCTAAAAAGGCAGGACAGCAACCATTTTTGCAAGTTGCAAAACCCGCAGAAAAGCCTAAGCCTGCCAAAACACCAGCAAAGGATGATTTAGAGGTTTTTGATGAAGTAGTGAAAGATACCCAAAAGTCAGGGGGACTGTTCACTCTTTATCGCAATAAAGAAAAGAATAAAATTTATCTAGAAATTAAGCCAGAGCAACTCAATAAAAATTATCTCGCTACGGCAACCCTAGAATCGGGCATTGGTGAACGGGGTATTTACAGTGGTATGCCTCTACAAGATTTTTTGTTTTATTTCCAACGGGTAGATGATAAATTAAACTTTGTTATCCGCAATGTCAATTTCCGCACTCGTGAGGGAGATCCTCAAGCGCGATCGCTAGCTCGGTCTTTTAGTGATTCTGTACTCTACAGCATCTCCATAAAAAGCATTCATCCCCAACGCAAAACTCTTCTCATCGATTTGGGCGATTTATTACTGACAGATTTAGGCGGATTATCTGCAAGTTTAGGAGTCCCAGCAACCACAGACCAGTCCTATTTTGGTACTGCTAAAGCTTTTCCGCAAAACTTAGAAATTGAGTCAGTTTTAAATTTCTCTGGTAGCAGCGATCGTGACAGCGAAACACCAAGTTTTGGCTCGTTAGCTGATAACCGTGGCTATACCTTGCGCGTCCACTATAGTCTCTCCCAGCTACCTGAAAAAGATTATCGACCGCGCCTTGCTGACGATCGCATTGGCTATTTCATCACCGCCTACCAAGATTTATCCAAAGACGATCGCGGCGATTCTTTTGTCCGTTACATAAATCGCTGGGATTTAGAAAAACAAGACCCAAAAGCATTAATTTCTCGCCCCAAAAAACCGATTGTCTTTTGGATTGATAACGCTGTGCCCTTAGAGTACCGCGATGCGATGAAAGAAGGCATCCTAATGTGGAACAAAGCCTTTCTCAAAGCGGGATTCAAGGATGCAATTGAAGTCCGCCAGATGCCAGATGATGCAACATGGGACCCAGCAGATATTCGTTACAACACAATTCGCTGGATTAACACAGTCGATGGTTATTTTGCAATGGGGCCATCCCGCGTTAATCCGTTGACTGGAGAAATTTTAGATGCAGACATTCTCGTAGATGCCAGCTTTGTCCGGGCGCTTAAAAATGAGTATCGCAAAATAGTCCAACCCAGCCAAACACAAAGCCAGACGACCTTATCAGCTTTGATGCAAAATCGTCTACTTTGCGCCAATGGTTTAGATGGCAAAAACAATGGTGTACCCAAGCAGATGCCAGGGCAACAAGAGTTGTTGAACCGTTTATCTAAAATGGCAGGCGAGTACGATTTATGCTATGGAATGGAAGCTGCTAACCAGTTTGCCCTTGGTTCCATAGCGATGTCACTATTGCCAGATACCATGGCCACTCCAGATCAGGTGAAAGAATATATCAATCAATATTTACGTTTAATCATCGCTCACGAAGTTGGACATACTCTTGGTTTACGTCATAACTTTCGTGGTAGTACTCTGCTAGTACCAGAGGAGATGAATAATACGGAAATTACCAAAAATAAAGGTTTGACAACTTCTGTGATGGACTACATTCCCCCAAATATTGCCCCTCAAGGGACAAAACAGGGAGATTATTTTCCTAGTATGGTAGGGCCTTATGATGAATGGGCGATTAAGTACGGCTACATTCCAATTAAGACATCAACTCCCATAGCAGAAAAGCCAATTTTGGAGGAAATTGCCAAACAATCCTATAAGCCAGAGTTGAGTTATTCTACAGATGAAGATGTCTATGATCTTGACCCAACTGCTGATGCTTGGGATAACAGTGGTAATGTGCTGCTTTATTCTCAGTGGCAGTTGAATAATTCGCGGGTGATGTGGGAACGTCTCGATAAACGTTACCCATTAGCTGGTGATAGTTACAGCGATGTCAGCGAACGTTTTAGTACAGTATTGGGTAACTATTTTCAACAAATATATTACACCACTAAATACATCGGCGGACAGTCTTTTTATCGCATTCACCCTAGCGAAATCCCCTCTGGAGTTGGTCAAAAGCGATTACCATTTGAGGCAGTACCAGTTAAAGAACAACGACAAGCTTTAGAAACCTTGCAAAAATATTTGTTTGCAGAAGATGCTCTGAGCTTTTCACCAGAACTACTGAATAAATTAGCACCTTCCCGTTGGCGACATTGGGGTAGTTCTCCCCAAGTTGGTCGTTTGGATTTTCCTATTCATGACTTGGTGCTGCTCATGCAGGGTTCTGTATTGCGAGATTTACTCTCAGGCGATCGCCTCTCTCGCCTCAAGGATATTGAACTTAAAACTAAGGCAGAAAATGCACTGACTCTACCGGAACTATTTGACACTTTGCAATCAGGTATCTGGACAGAAGTAATCAAACCAAAAGGTAAACCAATGAAGATTGCCAGTTTACGGCGAGGCTTGCAGCGCCAATACCTGGACATCTTGACTAATATGGTGTTGCGAAAAGAATATGTCCCAGAAGATGCTCGGACTCTGGCTTGGTATAAACTCAAACAATTAGATGAGAAACTCAAGGGAGTTAATTCTGAGGATGAATACACCAAAGCGCATTTATTAGAAACACGTGATCGCATCGAGAAAGTCTTGAATGCACCGTTGCAAGCGAATTAAACAAGTTGTAGAGACGCGATTAATCGCGTCTCTTTGGCAAAATACATCAAGTTTCTGTTTTATAAATAAAAAACTCAAAATAAGGTAGCAGATGAGCGAGTTTCCTCCTGCTACCTCTGCTTTCTCCTAACTACTCAACGCCTTTAAGAACCGTTGTAAACTCTTAAATACATTGGGCTTTCTCGCAGGTGCAGTATCCGTTGTTGTTTGCGGTTGTCCTTTTAAAAGGATTTGATCCAAATCATCACCCGATGGTTTTGTGGTTAATTCAGCAATTCTTTGATATTCGCCGTCGGTTTCCAGCCAAACTTCCCACTGTCCTGGATAGCAGCGAGATAGGGCGCTTTGCTCGTCTATGGGGCGCAGGTAATAACAAGATTCAATGGTATTGGTGAAACGCAGGCGAGTTTGCCTTGCTGCATAACCAATACCCACAGTTCCAGAATCTTCTAAACGGGGATTTAAAAAGACTACAGGGCGATCACCTATTTCTTGACATAGCTTTTCCACCTGCGGTACTTCTACGGAAGTGGGGGCGATGAATAAGAAAATTTCATCCTCTGGCTGAATTTTTGTTTGCAAGGAAGCAGTCCTTCCCGTACCAATATCCAAAATTTGAAATGGTGCATCTGTCCAATTGCGGCGGGCTAAGGCCGCAGCCCCCGCGTCAGCAAAGAAAATCTTCAAACGGGAATCGTATTCTGTAAACAGTGGCAGAAATTGTTCCGCCACCGACATAAACTTGAGTTCTGGAAACAGGAACTCAACCTGTATGCGAGCACAACCATCTGCAAGGGCAGCTTGGACGGCTGTACGAGATTGGGCGATCGCATCTTCAAGGGTATTAGGAAGTTCACTCATAGTTTGTTATGTCGCTTTAGCATTACTTCCATTGTTCCAGTATTGGCTATGATTGAGGGAGTAAACACAAAGGTGTTTTACATTCCAAATTTAAAGTGCGATCGCATAGAAGACACACTTAAAATTTTATCTGTTAGAAAAAGACTCGTTTAAAACTTTCAGCGACAATGGCATAGAGCGCCGATCAGATAAAACCTAGATATTTTGATACGCGATACGCAAGCAAAATTCCTGCAATACCACCGATAACGCTAAAGAAGATCGAGGCGAACGATAGCAAACTTCCACCCCACAAGACTGGGATGTAGCTGCCAATCGTAGAGCCAATAAACACCCCAATCCCAATGCTGAATTTATTCATTCAATAAAAGCCTCAAAAGTCATAAAAATTAAGTCATGCTTGAACTCCTTTATGACTCAAAATATTAGCTTTTGGGAAAAAGTCGTTTAACAATACCGAACACCTCGCCTATTCACAACTACTCAATCCAGTTTTCTAATAGGAGCGTAGAAATACGAGAAAACTCTCGCACATTATTGGTGACAAGGGTAACTCCTAAACTCACCGCATGAGAAGCTATGAGCATATCCATTGCACCAATAATAAGTCCTTTACTTTCGAGATCGCTTCTGATGCTGCCGTAAATTGTTGCAGTTGCTTGATTAAATTCGACAATTTCTAGAGGTAGCAGAAATTGCATCAGGGCGATGCGGTTTTTCTCTTGCTGTTGACTTTTGGCAACTCCATATTCGAGTTCAGCAACAGTGATGGAGGAGATACCCAAATCAGAAATGCTAAGAGTTTGGAATCTATCCAGTACTTTTTTGGGTTTTTGCTTTATCAGGTAAATGCAGATGTTCGTATCAAGCAGGTATCGCATTTAAAAACTTTCTCTAGCGTCAATAACTGGCTGATCTCTAGAATTCATGAAGTCATCGGAGAAATTGTCTAGACTCTCTATGAGGGATTGCCAGGGGTTATCTTTGGCAATGAGGACAATGGCGTTACCAATTTTTTTGATATAAACTTCAGTACCAGTAAGTTGAAAGTCTTCGGGCAAAATAACTATTTGGTGAGTGCCATCAGTGGTGAGTTTGGCAGTGTTCATGATATTTTTTTTAAATTAGCTAGTATTTCGTAACCTAGTGCTAGATTAAGTCTCGCTTATTTTCTATTTTAATTTCTTCCCGTAAGCCCTGAATAAATTTCATTATTTTTTCCATCTGCACTGACAATGAAGAATTCCTTGACTTTACACGGGTTAAATTTTAGTAGAGTTGCCAATAATTTAACGCTTAACTAAAGATAAATTTGGTGTCAGCCTCTGCAAAACTTGCTTCAATACCATTACTGTCCAATCTATATCAGCTTCCGTCGGATCACGCCCCAATGTGATGCGAATTTCCCCCAAAGCCGCTTTATCGGAATAATCCATCGCTAAAAATATCATGCTAGGGCTAAGTTTACCACTGTCACAGGCAGTGACATAGAGAACTGCGATCGCCTTAACAATCCTGTTAAGAAATGTGACGGTGGTGAAAGAATCAACATGGTAAAGGTGATTGGCTATGGATAGCTATTTCAAATTCTAGATAGGAGAGATGCTGCTTTACTTAGATGCCAAAGTTATAGAAATTAAGGATTATAAAAAAGCACTTCTTATCTATAAAAAGAGAGCTATTTGTAATGAAATATCAAAATTTTATAACTTACATCATGGAGAGTATAGGAATTTAGTGGTGAGGTTACTATCCACTGAGCGTAAGGATGCAATTGTATCTGGGTTGAAAAATTACACCCCACAACTGGTTTAACGCTTAACTAAAGATAAATCCGGTGCTAGCCTCTGCAAAACTTGCTTCAACACCATCACCGTCCAATCTATATCAGCTTCAGTTGTATCACGCCCCAATGTGATGCGAATTCCACCCAAGGCAGCTTTTTCTGAATAACCCATTGCTAACAATATCGGGCTAGGGCTAAGTTTACCACTATGACAGGCAGCACCAGCACTGATGCCGATACCAGCAAGGTTTAGCTGTCGTACCAAGGCTTTACCGCTAAGTTTTTTCCCGTCGGCGTTTTCTAAGCACATACTGACATGGTGAGGTAAACGATCGCAGCCGTCCCCTGTAGGAATTAAACCAGGAATCTCAGCTAATTGGGCAAAGGCGCGATCGCGTAACTCAATCAATCGTGGTGTTTCTATAGCTAATTCTTGCGCTGCTAATTCTGCTGCTACACCAAATCCGGCAATTATCGGTACTGCTTGCGTACCAGAACGCAGCCCCATTTCTTGCCCACCACCACCTAGTAAGGGCATCAATTCCACACTAGGACGCACATACAACGCCCCTGCACCTTGGGGGCCATATATTTTATGACTCGAAAGGCTAAGTAAGTCTACTGGAAGTTGTTGCACATCTATAGGTAAACGTCCCGCAGCTTGCACCGCATCTGTATGGAACAAAGCACCATGCGATCGCACAATTTTACCCAATGCTGCGATCGGTTGCACTGTCCCTACTTCACTTTGACCGTAAATTATGGAAACTAAAACTGTGTTATGTCGCAACGCCGCCTTTAAATCCAAGGGATTGACTCTACCTTTAACATCTACAGACAAGCGCGTAACTTCCCAACCCCACATTTCTAGCAACTTTACTGTTTCTGAAATTGCGGAATGCTCGACGCTGGAAATAATTAGATGTTGAGGAACAGCATACAACCGAGCCACACCCATAATCGCTAAATTATTTGCCTCAGTGCCACCAGAGGTAAAAATGATCGATTCTGGATTGGCGGCGTTAATTAAACCAGCAACTTGAACTCTGGCTTGTTCAACAACCGTTGCAGCCCGTTGTCCCCACTCATGTAAGCTGGAGGGATTGCCCCACTGCTGAGTCAGGACTGTTTGTATAACTGCGATCGCTTCTTTTCGAGTGGGAGTAGTAGCGCTGTAATCTAGATAAATTTGCATATAGCCGATAATGGTGAGAACACACTTTGGTAATAGGCTGGCGATCTTTTCAGAATGTGGATAAATCCTGAAAAAAATCTTTGTAATTCTGCATCTAGGAGTGGATTTTTCCCTTTGTTTAGAAAGTTATTTTTTTACTTAATTCAGAACACAAAATTTTGGGAATGATAAATCTGTCCACTCCCAATCCACTTTTAACAGATTACAGTGCAACTTATCTCTAGACAAAGATATTTTTCATATATCTTTTTACTAATATTCTCCCTCGCTGGTTGTCAACGAGTCCAGTCTTATAATCAGCGTCCAGCACCTTTACCACAAGACCCTTTAGTTCAAGTCTACTTTAACCATTCTGAGTCTTCAGAATACAAAGAATCTTACCGTCAGCAAACTCGCTTCGGAGATGATTTAGAAAAAGAAATTGTCAATGCTATTATGCACGCTAAATCTACGATCGATGTGGCGGTGCAAGAATTACGTTTACCCAAAGTTGCCCAAGCACTGGTTGATAGACAAAAAGCTGGGGTAAAAGTCAGGATAATTTTAGAAAATATCTACAGCAGACCTTGGAGTAGTTTAACATCTGCTGAAGTAAGTAAGTTAGATAAAAGGGAACAAGAACGCTACAACGAATTTCGCAAATTTATCGATATTAACCAAGATAATCAACTCAGCCCAGCAGAAATCAATCAAAGAGATGCTTTGATAATTTTGCAGAATGCTAAAATTCCCTGGATAGACGATCAAGCAGATGGTTCAGCAGGTAGCAGCTTGATGCACCATAAATTTGTGATTGTAGATAATCGCATTGTAATTATCACTTCAGCGAATTTTACGTTAAGTGATACATCTGGTGATTTTACAAATTCCAATACTTTAGGCAATGCCAATAACTTATTGCAGATTGACAGCCCAGAATTAGCATCTTTATTTACAGAAGAGTTTAATATTATGTGGGGAGATGGGCCAGAAGGTAAGCCAGATAGTCGATTTGGCTTACAAAAACCGATGCGATCGCCTCAAAAAATTACATTAAATCAAACCACAATTACTGTACAATTTTCGCCAAATTCTCCAACTCAATCTTGGAGTAACAGTAGTAATGGCTTAATTGGTAAAACTTTAGATTCAGCAACTAAGTCTGTTGACATGGCCTTATTTGTCTTTTCCGATCAGCGACTTGCCAATATCTTAGAAAATCGCCATCAACAAAACGTACAAATTCGCGCTTTAATTGAACCACAATTTGCATATCGTCCCTACAGTGAAGCCTTAGATATGATGGGAGTTGCTCTTAGTAATAAATGTAAATATGAAGTTGATAACCATCCTTGGCAAAATCCTATTACTACTGTAGGTGTACCTGTCTTACCCAAAGGCGATTTATTGCATCACAAATTTGGTGTAATAGATAGCCAAACAGTAATTACGGGTTCTCATAATTGGTCAGATGCTGCCAATAATGGTAATGATGAGACACTTGTAGTAATTGAAAATCCCATAGTTGCGGCTCACTATGTGCGAGAATTTGCTCGTCTTTATGCCAAAGTTAAACCCGGCTTACCACCAGCAATTCAAGAAAAAGTTAAATTAGAACAAACACGCTGTCCCCAGATAAAAAGTTCTTCATCAAGTGAACTACAAGCAATTAAACAAATAAATATTAACACTGCAAGTTTGGCAGAATTAGAAACTCTCCCTGGCGCGGGTAGTAAGTTAGCACAACAGATAATTCTTAGCCGTCAACAGCAAAAGTTTACATCTTTACAAGACTTAGAAAGAGTTCCAGGGGTTAAGGCGAAGACATTGGAAAAATGGCGCGATCGCGTGATTTGGTAGCAGTCTTTGTTTAAAAAATAAGATCCCCCTAAATCCCCCTTATAAAGGGGGACTTTGACTCCGATTCCCCCCTTAAAAAGGAGGGTTAGGGGGGATCAATGAGTATCTAAAATCACAGCTAACTTCTTTTCAAACAACCTCTTAAGCACACAAATTAAATGCGATCGCTACTTAAACTAATCAAACTGCGTGAATGCCCATTCCGAGAAAATCGTTCTGCTATTATTTTTTGATAAACCGCTTCATAGCCATCAGTCATTTGCTCAACGCTGAAAAGGTCTTCGACATATTGACGACAAGTATAGCGGTCTAACTCTATTACCCGATCCACAGCACTGATGCACTCTTGAAGATTATTGCAGAGGAAACCCGTCTTACCGTCGGAAATTACCTCTTGAGTAGACCCCAAGTTCATCGCAATCACTGGCGTACCCGAAGCCATTGACTCAACCATCACTAATCCAAAGGGTTCCCGCCAAGTAATGGGGAATAGAGTTGCAAATGCGCCTCCCATGAGGGCATTTTTTTGAGCATGATTAGCTTCACCCAAATACTGAATTTGCTCTCCGTCGATGTGGGGTTTGATTTCCTTCTCAAAGTATTCCACATCAACGACATCTACCTTACCTGCCATTTTCAAACACCAACCGGCAAGTTTTGCAATTTCTATTGCTAAATGCGCTCCCTTTTCAGGAGATATTCGACCCAAAAACGCTAAGTAAGGCGGATCTTCTGGTTGAGCGTGAAAATTATAACTGCTGACATCAATACCGTTGTAGACCGTTGCTATACAGTTCAACCCTAACCTTGGTTCTCGTTGTGCATCGGAAATACTGACGTAAGGTTGTTTTTTACCAAAACTAAACATCTTTTCGTTGTCAGGGGTAAAAATACCGTGCAACGTATGAACTGTAGGGGTTTTGACGAGATTTGCGTAAGCCAGTGCCCCATGCCCGATATGGGAGTGAATAATATCAAATTCTTCTGCGCGTTCATACACTGAAGCGAGATTCAGCATTTCATAAACGCTGTAATCTTTGATAGTGCGATCGAGTCTGAGGGCACGGGGATGGACTGACACAAGCTTTGCCAGACTGATAGAATCTCCCGATGCAAATAGAGTTACTTCGTGTCCGCGTCGGACTAATTCATCGGTCAGTAACCCCACTACTAACTCTATACCTCCATAAGCTGGAGGTGGAACTCTTTCCCATAATGGAGCTACTTGAGCAATTCTCATCACAAACCTCCTAAAAAATAAAACTAGAATTAGAAGTTTTTTATTTCTGTTGTCGTAGTGCTTGTAATTGATTCACTTGGCATCAGAAAGTAACTTCAGATACTAAACTTATTAACAATTTCCTTCAAATCTTATGCTGTTTCTTCTATATTCCTTGTCTATCCTAGTACGGAAATTACCCACTCCTAAAGAGGTAAATACATTCCTAAATATTAATTTTTGGTTGTTTGGTGTAATTTTGAATATAGATTTTTTGATAAATAATAACTTTATAAAATTGCCAAAACTCACTTTAAATAGTCATATTAGGCGATAAATATCCAATTTAGGTTATCAACTATCGAATTTACAAATATTAATTAAATAATAAAACGTGTAGGTACTCTTTGGACGGCTTTCCGTACTCTAAAAGATAAACTCTAGCCGTCCAAAAGACAGATTTTGGTAAATTAGGTATTTTGAAATCAAAAACAGCAATTTTGTTAGAAGTTCTATCCAAGTTTTTCAAGGTAACAATCATTTCTGTTCCTATTAACCTTATTTAAAGGCAATAGGAAGTCACGAGAATTTAATTTTTCTACCTCCATGAGTTAGATTTCTAGTAGTCCAAAGGGAGAAAACAGAGTTAAGTTGTTGACTTATTACATTAAATATGATATTTTATATTGCTATCAATAAAAATTATATATATAAACGTGAATATCTCTCCATCTCTCAAAAAACCGCGTGTCTCATGGCAGGCGGTTTTCTCACTAGTAATATTTGTGTTCATGTACCTGCCTATACTGGTACTTAGCTTTTATAGCTTCAATCAGTCGCCCTATAGCGCAACTTGGCAAGGATTCACTCTCGATTGGTATCGCAAGTTGTTCAGCGACGATCGCATCTTATCAGCTTTGCAAAACAGTATGATAGTTGCTGGTTGTGCAGTTGGGGTTTCAGCCGTGCTGGGAACCTTGATGGCGGTTGGGTTAGCGCGTTACGAATTTCCTGGCAAGAAATTGTATCGGGGTGTTGCTTACTTACCATTAATTATTCCCGATATTGCGATCGCAGTGGCAACCCTAGTTTGTTTAGCCGCCTTTGCCATACCCCTAAGTTTGTGGACGATAGTTGCAGCCCATATCGTGTTTTGTCTAGCTTATGTCGGACTTGTAGTTGCTTCACGACTTACCAATTTAGATCCCCACTTAGAAGAAGCAGCACTAGATTTAGGTGCTACACCAATCCAAGCTTTCATCCAAGTATTGTTACCTCAACTGATGCCTGGTATTTTGGCTGGTTGTCTTTTGGCCTTTGTCCTCAGCCTAGATGACTTTCTCATTTCTAGTTTTACTGCTGGTAGCGGTTCTAACACCCTACCAATGGAAATTTTTAGTCGGATTAGAACAGGAGTCAAGCCTGATATTAACGCTTTGAGTGTCATGTTGATTTCAGTATCTGCGATGGTTGCATTTATAGCTGAATTAATTCGCGCTTCTGGAGAAAATAAAAGCTAAAAATAAAACTTGTAATTAATAATCAAAATTATGGATAACTTGGTTCTCCATGAACTTTTTTGGATGGAAAAAAAAGCTATATTAAAAGAGACGTTGCAATGTAAACTCTTCTACATTATTCATACTTATGTATTTGTATTTACCAATAGTTAAAAACGTCCCAACATAAATAAATATATAAAATTTATTCATCTTCTTGTTCTCGTGTTAAAAGAAGTTTAAGCACATGAATAAACTTCCGTGTTCGCTTCTCTACATAACTGTTTTCAATTAGATAATATTGGGGCTAACTTTGGAGAAAATGCTATTTCCCCCTCATTATGCAAATCTGCCAAAATCCCAATTGCTCAAATCCATTCAACTCTGCTAGCAATAGATTTTGCGTGAGTTGCGGACAAAGCAACTTTGGCAAACTTCTAAGAAGCCGTTACCGCGTATTAAGACTTTTAGGTGAAGGTGGATTTAGTAGAACCTATGCTACAGAGGATGTAGACAGACTAAATGCGCCTTGCGTTATCAAGCAATTTTTCCCCCAATTTCAGGGAACCGGACAACGCACCAAAGCAGCAGAATTTTTTAAAGAAGAGGCTTTTAGGTTGTATGAACTAGGAGAAAATCATACCCAAATTCCTAGATTACTAGCTTATTTTGAGCAAGGTGCTAGTTTGTATCTTGTCCAAGAATTCATTCAAGGAAAAACTCTCTTACAAGAAGTTCAGCAACAAATCTATGGTGAAAAACAGATTTGGGAACTTTTAGCTGACTTATTGCCAGTTCTGGAATTTATTCATACCCATAACGTCATTCATCGGGATATCAAACCAGAAAATATTATCCGCCGTGCAAGCGATCAAAAACCCGTATTAATTGATTTTGGCGGTGCTAAACAGTTAACACAAACCAGTTTAGGAAGACAAGCGACAGTAATTTATACCCTTGGTTATGCCCCAACCGAACAAATGGCTGGATTTGCTTGTCACGGTAGTGATTTGTATGCTTTGGGTGTAACTTGTGTGCGTCTTTTAACTCGATGTTTACCTTTGCAGGATGCTTCTGGACAGGTTAATGACCCTATTTATGATGCCATGAATGCTAAATGGTTGTGGCGCGAAAAATTACAAGAAAAAGGTATTACTATTAGCGACGACTTAGGAAGAATTTTAGAGAAATTATTAAAACATCTACCCAGTGAAAGATATCAAACAGCAGTAGAAGTTATCAATGATTTGAAATTTGCAACATCGAATATTGAACCTGTTGCCCTGAAAATCGTTTCGATGTCTCAACCTATATTACCGCCGCTACCACAAAAAAGAATAGTACCATTACCTCCCTTAGAAACTTTTGAATTTGACGTAGTGACAGTAGACACAGGTGGTAGAGAAGTAAACCGCATGAGTGGTAATGCCAACTTCTTTGCGGAAGAATTGGGTAAATCTGTCACCTTAGAAATGGTATCGATTCCTGGCGGTACTTACATGATGGGTTCACCGGAGTTTGAAGGAGATGCTGATGAACGTCCTCGGCATAAAGTTACCGTCGAACCATTTTTTATGGGAAAATTTCCCGTAACTCAAGCACAGTGGAGAGTAGTAGCAGCTTTACCCAAAATCAAACAAGCTTTAAATCCCAATCCATCAAAATTTAAAGGTTTAGATAGACCAGTAGAAAATGTATCTTGGTATGAGGCTGTAGAATTCTGTCTCAGACTATCAGAAAAAACTGGACGCGACTATCGTTTACCCAGTGAGGCTGAATGGGAATACGCTTGTCGGGCTGGAACTACAACATCCTTCCACTTTGGCGAAACCATTACCTCTGAGTTAGTCAGTTGCACTATCGAACCAACAAGCAAATTCCGTAAAGAAACAACTAACGTCGGTAGTTTTGAAGTCGCCAACGCTTTTGGATTGTATGATATGCACGGGCTAGTTTGGGAATGGTGCGCTGACTCGTGGCACAACAATTACAGCGATGCACCTTCAGATGGTACAGCCTGGGAAGTTGGCGGTGATATTAATCGCCGAGTGCTACGTGGTGGTTCTTGGAGTTTCAATGCCGAACTGTGTCGCAGCGCCAGTCGTAGCTGGAATGAGTCAGACGGTGGGCTAAGAGTTTGTGGCTTTAGAGTAGTATTTTCTGTAGAAGAGATTATTTAGCAATTTAATTTAGAGTATAAATTATGAAAGAGAAAATTGAGAGAGGAGACATAGTACTTGTTAATAAAATTGGAAAATATCACAACCAAGTGGGTGAAGTTAGTGGCATTGATTACAATATTTTCTTCGTCAAAATAGTAGTAGTGAAGTTAGGCAATCAAGAAGAAACATTTGAGGAGAAAGATTTACAATTACAAACTAAAAAACCGAGTATTGAAGAAGTCGTCGCATCGATAGACAAAATTTTAGAACAAGTTGGGCAGATTACTAACTTGCCGACCAAAGAACAAGTAGAGTTACCCAATCGTTTGAAATATCTCAAATTAGATATTCCTAAACTAGAGAAGCAGTTAATTCAGAAAAATTTCGGCAGTATAGCTCAAATATTCGCAGCAATAACAGAAGAACATTCATCAGCAAGCTTTTGGCAGGAAATAGATTCTAATTTGGAGAAAATAAGCTGGTGGATTAGAACAAGTTTGTGAACGAACTTGAGATCCACCCTATGCCTTAAAAAGGGGAAACCCGGATCAAAGTACCCCAATTTATCGGGGGATTTAGGAGGATTAAAACTTTTGATACCAACAATAAGACTTTTTAAACATTCTCTTAACCTAATCTTATCAAGAATTACAGGAAAAATTTATCTTTGACCACATCATTATTACTAGATTTAAGGCTAAATAATTGAGGTTAGGTATGATTAAACGTAACTATATTTTTATATTATTTTATCTATAATGCCTTGCTTCTTATATCTTATACTTCATTTTAAGAAGTGAAATTTATTTCTACCCATGTATTTTACTTTGTATTTATAACTGTATGATTGAAATTTTGATATTAACTTGACATTTCCCTCATCCAATCTTTAAAAAAGTATTTTTTTACCTCTTAAGAGTAACTATTTAGTGGAAATATATAAGTTTTTAAATTAACAGATAAAAAAATTAGATAAAATAAACTACAAAGATCATCAAGGATATATATGCGTTTTTCTCAGTTTGCAGGGATTGTTGGTTGTACTACCGCAGCTTTTATATCAATTGCACCAATGCAGGTAGAAGCTGCAACTTTTAAAGTGATATCAGGAGTTACTAGCATTGATCGCGATCATGAGGATATTCTCAAAAGAATCGGGCTAAACTTGACAGGTAGCAATAATACAGTTGCACCAATTCCCAGCAATTATTTAGTTGGCTTCAACATCGACTCAGCTACTAACTTTACATTTAGCGACGACGACAGTTTTACTCCGCTCTCAGGTACAATCGAGCATACTGGCACTGTTACCTTCAATAATCAAATTACTGTTGGTGAGTTTTCAATTGGTTTTGCTCCAGAACGTATTGTTAATGATGCTAGCGGATTTTTTTTAAGAGACACATTTTCTTTAAATACAATTTTGTTTGATTTGAGTATTTCAGAACCTGTGGTATTTGATGGTCAAAATTTAACCATCCCTGATGTCAAATTGCTGGTTTCTCCAGAGTTTGCCAAGATATTAGGGAACTCTGACTTGACAGGTTTATTTGCTGGAACTGCACGAATTGATGCTCAAGTTGCTGCCGTACCCGAACCTGATAGTGTGCTAGCAGTTTTGGCAGCAGGTGCGGCTCTCTTGGCAACTAGATTTTATACTCGAAAAATTAAATGTATTTGATATCTTGAAGCATTGCTAAATGCTTATTAACTGGTGCAAGGGTATTGGCAGCAATCAGCCCACTAGCGGCGACTGCTGGTAAACCAATGCCGGGAAATGTTGAGTCGCCACAGCACATCAATCCTGGTAGGGGTGTGCTGGGGCCAGGAAACATACCAGTTCCAGCCTGAATTGCCGGGCCATAAGAACCTTGGTGACGGCGGAGATAACGCTCATGAGTTAGAGGTGTACCAACAAGGGTGACTTCGCAGCGAGAGCGAATGTCTGGAATTATCCGCTGTAGCGCTTGCCACATTACTTCTGCACGCGATCGCTTTTGTTCGGCATATTCCTGACTCCTTCTATCCATTCCTTGCCAGATAGAGTATGGCTCATTACCAGGTGTATAGACATGAATCACGTGTTTACCTGCTGGCGCTAAAGATGGATCGAGAACTGAAGGGATAGAGATAACCACCACATTTTGAGGTGCTGTTACGCCCAATTCCCAGTTATTAACTACGATGTAATGACACCGCAAATTTGACTGTAATCCTTGAGCATCAATGCCTAAATGCAGGTGCATAAAGCTATCACACTCAGGGGTAGCTTGTCGTTTGCTGCGGTACTGTTTAGGTATTGCCTTTTCTGGTAGTAACTTCAGCGTGTCCCAAACCGAGGCATTAGAAATCACTGCCCGTTTTGCGCGAATTTCGGAGCGATCGCGCAGACGTACACCCACCGCACGATTACCTTCTACAAGCACTTCTTCCACATGAGCGCCTAGCATCAGCTTCCCACCGTGACGCTCTAATCCTTGTACAAGGCTGTCAACTAAAGCACCACTACCACCGATGGGATATTCAAGAACTGCATCTGGGCGATACCAGTCCGCAAACATAAATGCTACCTCTGCGCCGCTAGTACCATCGGCGGGCAATCCAGAAAGGAGAAAGCACAGCAAATTCAGCCAGTTTCGGGTAAAGGAGTCTTTAACAACCCCATCCATAATCCGGTTGAAGGGGCCTGTCAGCTTAATTATATTCGCCACATTTTTTGTCATAGATGGGAGAAATGGACCCACAGTTCTAGCTGCACCAAAATCAAAGCGTAATGCGGCTGGTGGTATAGAAGTTGCAGCCTTAGCAAATGGTTCCATAACGCGCTGGAGTTCTCGCCATTCAGCAACAGCATCATCACCACAGAATTTCATCAGCACTTCACAAAATTGCTCTGCACCAACCGCCGTGTCAAAATCACCTTCTGGTAGACAACAACCCCAAGTATCGTAGGTGACGCATGGCAATTCAGAACCAATTGCATCTAACACTTGTCGCAAAGGGTTAGCAGAGGGGCTGTAAGATAGTCCAGAATAGAGAGACGGGCCAGAGTCGAACTTGAAACCATTACGCTCAAAACCATGAGCAGCGCCCCCAGCAATGGAGTGGCTTTCGCAGACTATCACATCAAAGCCATAGCGTGCCAAAAGAGCAGCACAACTCAAACCGCCAATACCGCTACCAATAACAACTATATCTGTGTTTTGCATATCCCTGATGTTTGCAACAATAAACTAAAACAGTTGTGGAAACTTGGATAATATCATTCGCTCCCCATCCAGAAACCGCTCTAATTGGTTAATATCATCACTAAGGATGGACAATGGGGAATGGGGAACGGGGAATAGGGAATTGGGAATGGGGAGAATAAAAATAATTATGCCCAATGATAAATGACAAATGACCAATGACAAATGACAAATTCATATTGGAGAGAGGAATTTGAAAAATCAGCAATTTGGAAATTGGCAAACCACAGTTTTAGGAATTGTGTTAGCAACACTAGTGATTTTGGGGCTAAATTCCTTTATCATTATTAACCCAGGGGAAGCAGGAGTCATCAGCATCTTGGGTAAAGCTAGAGATGGCGCTTTATTAGAAGGGATTCACGTGAAACCGCCTTTTATCTCAGTGATAGATGTGTATGATTTAACTGTTCAAAAATTTGAAGTGCCAGCCGAGAGTTCTACAAAAGATTTGCAGAATTTATCTGCGAGATTTGCGATCAACTTTCGTCTCGATCCTATCAAGGTAGTGGAAGTTAGAAGAAAACAAGGAACCTTAGCAAATATAGTATCAAAAATCATTGCACCTCAGACACAAGAAGCATTTAAAATTGCAGCAGCTAGAAGAACAGTAGAAGAAGCAATTACTAAAAGAAGTGAATTAAAAGAAGACTTCGATCAAGCGTTAGGCGATCGCTTAGACAAATATGGGATAATTGTGTTAGATACTAGCGTAGTTGATTTAGCATTCTCACCAGAATTTGCCAGAGCAGTGGAAGAAAAACAAATTGCTGAACAACGGGCGCAAAGAGCCGTTTACGTAGCACGGGAAGCAGAACAAGAAGCACAAGCGGATGTGAATCGCGCCAAAGGTAGAGCAGAAGCTCAAAGGCTTTTAGCAGAGACACTCAAAGCCCAAGGAGGACAGTTAGTTTTACAAAAAGAAGCAATTGAAGCTTGGAAGAGTGGCGGCGCTCAAATGCCCAAAGTCCTCGTTATGGGTGGCGACTCAAAAAGCGGTGTACCCTTCATATTCAACCTGGGGAATGTCCCAAATCAACCGTAAGGAGTTGGCATTAGATAACAAGCTCTCTATTATGGAATTTGCTCTGTTTTTCAGACAAATTCTCCAATACTTGGACGATTTGCAATCTAAAATCGTTCGATTGAGCGTTCGCGCAGCGTCTCGGAGAGAAGCCGTTCGCGTAGCGTTCCGCAGGAAAGTCTAAAATCCAAAATAGTATAAGTTGGGCTAGTCCCAACTCAAACACAACAGAAAAACCAACAAGCTCATCAATCAAAGTTTATGTCAACCCCAAATCCTCACAATCTCACCGCCGAAGAAGCGAAAAAATTACTGAATAAATTTAACTGTCTAGACATCGCGCCTATTCTCAAGCCATCAGAAAAAGTAGTAATTCGTGATGCCCTAATTTTGGTAACTAAACTTGCTGATTATCAAATTTTAGGAATTTGTGCCGATACAGCAGAAGAAGGAATACTGGCTATGAAGACCTATTCTTTGGCTTTGGGTTATGAACCACCAAACAATTTGCTGACACCTGAAGGGCCAGTTTATATCAAATTAAACGGTAAAAATGGCTTGTGCTATCTTGATTCTTATGCTGGACATCATCGTGGAGTATTAGTATCTTGTCAGTCTTACCACGAAGACGGAATCAACGAAATGTATGGACATCTACCTTTGGATTTATTTGTATAGAATTCGGCGAATGTAGGTAGGGTATGTACTTTACCTACTAACTAACGATCAATGAAAAATTACTAGATTTTATGAGTATTATTACACTCCAGTCGGTTAAAAAAGATTTTGGCATCAAAGAAGTTTTAAAAGATGCCAGCTTTAGCCTTGATGCTACCGATAAGGTTGGCTTAATTGGTACTAATGGTTCAGGGAAATCAACCCTATTAAAAATGATTGCTGGGTTAGAATCCATTGATAGCGGTCAAATTATAATTAACTCCGGTTCTAAAATCATCTACTTACCCCAGCAGCCCGATTTAGATGAAAATCACACAGTTTTAGAGCAAGTTTTTGCTGACAGTGGTGAACATACAGCTTTGGTGCGTGAGTATGAAGAACTATCAGATAAATTAGCTCACTATCCAGATGATACCCAACTGATGTCTCGTCTTTCTGCGGTGATGCAAAAGATGGATACAAATGATGCTTGGGAATTAGAAACTAATGCTAAAATCATCCTCACCAAATTAGGAATTTCTGACTTCGATGCCAAGATAGGCACTTTATCTGGAGGCTATCGCAAGCGCATTGCTCTAGCATCAGCATTGTTAGCAGAACCCGATGTTTTGCTTATGGATGAGCCAACAAACCATTTGGATGCTCTTTCTGTAGAATGGTTACAAAGTTATTTAAATCGCTATCGCGGCGCACTTTTTCTGATTACCCACGATCGCTATTTTCTAGATCGTGTCACCAATCGGATCGTGGAAATTGACCGAGGCGACATTTACACCTATACAGGTAACTATTCATATTACCTCGAAAAGAAAGCTTTAGCTGAAGAATCTGCCATAAGTAGTCAACGGAAACATCAAGGCTTATTGCGACGCGAGTTAGAATGGCTCAAAAAAGGGCCAAAAGCTAGAAGTACTAAGCAAAAAGCTAGAATTGACCGCGCTCATGCTCTGCGGGATACTGAATTTAAAGAAGTTCAGGGTAAAGTTGATATTTCTACAGTTGGTCGTCGCATTGGCAAAAAAGTTATTGAATTAAAGAACGTTTCTAAGGCATACAATGGACGCACCTTAATTAATAATTTCACCTACGAATTTAGTCCAGAAGATCGCATCGGGATTATCGGCGCTAACGGTGCTGGTAAATCCACTTTAATGGATATTATTACTGGTCAGATTCAGCCAGATTCAGGTGTTGCAGAAATTGGGACTACAATTCACATCGGTTATTTTGACCAGCATTCTGAAGAATTGCTCACAGCTTTAAACGAAAATCAGCGCGTGATTGACTACATCAAAGAAGAAGGTGAATTTATCAAAATTACCGATGGAACTCAAATTACCGCTTCACAAATGTTAGAGCGGTTTTTGTTTCCTGGTAATCAACAGTATGCCCCAATTAATAAACTTTCTGGTGGTGAAAAACGCCGTTTATTTCTGTTGCGGGTTTTGATGAGTGCGCCCAATGTCTTGATTTTAGATGAACCGACAAACGATTTAGATGTTCAGACGTTGGCAGTATTAGAAGATTATTTAGAAGATTTTGTCGGGTGTGTAATTGTAGTTTCTCACGATCGCTACTTTCTCGATCGCACCATCGACACAGTATTTTCCTTTGAGGAAGGCGGTAATCTCCGGCAATATCCAGGTAATTATTCGATTTATCTAGACTATAAGAAGGCTGAAGAAGCACAGCAACAAGCTGCGAACACTAAGGAGAAGCCTAAAAATGTCGAAGTTCAAAATAATGGTGCGGCTTCACCCAAGGATGTAGAGAATACAAAGCGGCGGAGATTATCCAATTGGGAGAAAAAAGAATTTGAGCAGTTGGAAGGTAAAATTGCCGAGTTAGAGGCTGAGAAAGAAGAAACCGAGAAAACCCTAGCGAATGTGTCACCGGGTAATTATAGCCAAGTGCAGAAATTGTATGATCATGTGGAAAAGCTCAAGCACGCGATCGATGTGGCGACTGAACGCTGGTTAGAATTGGCTGAGATGGAGTCTTGATTTCTTAACATGACGTGAATTAAGAGAAGAGACGCGATGAATCGCCGTCTCTACAAAAGACTAATTGTAGAGACGGCGATTTATCGCGTCTTTGTGATGATTTATTCTGAAGCGGTTTCACAAAAAATCAAATTCGATCTTTTAGAAGTTTTAAAAATGATTGGCTGTGATTCTAAGCACTTATTCAGAATGGAGAGCGTTCAAGGCGATTTCTGATGGATGAACCACTCCGTTAGCTGCTAGATTGGCTTTCTCCAGCCTGCGAAGCACGATCATGCCACGAGAGCGATTCGATGAGGAATCTTTATCTACGCAAGCGGCATATATACGTTGAATTGGGCATTTCCAAAACCGGGTATACCGTTTAGGATTTGTATCTGCAATGGTTATTTCTTGAGTTTTCGGGTCATAGTCTGCCAATAAGGAGAAGTGACCACCTTCTAAACTGGGATTTTCATGGGCAATACGGGTATTGAAGTTAAGAATGTGGACATCAGTTTCATCACAAACGGCAGCTTCAACTTCACGGGTGAATGCTTCGAGCGTCATACTCGGTTTATCAAAATGCTCTACCCGAATGGACACAGGTATTCCTTTTTTTTCAAGATAAGTTCGACAAGTATCGTAGGTTTCTGCTAACGTCATGCCATCATCTAAAACCGATGCGATCGGCAGTTGGGTAGCATAAAAAATCTCATCAACAGTCGTCAGATATCCCAATGCGGTAAAGGCATAGGCAATTGCAGTGACATTACAACAGTAGATGGGTTGTTGAAACTGATGTAGTTGAATGATTTCCAAATCTCGTTTAGAAATTTGAGCTAAATTATCAAGATCCATTTTTCTGCCTTTTTTTATATATATCGATTAACTCAGGATTTACAGCTTTTTTGAAAACCGTGCTTGATATTATCTAGCACTCGCCATTAAAGACGCAAGGACAGTTAAGACAGTTAAGCAAATTTTTGAGGCATCCATTAGACGCTTTGCTTTGCATGTACGTACTCTCCAACAAACTGAAGCGGTGTTCCTTGTGCTGGGAGCGGTGTTCCTTGTGCTGAGAGCGGTGTTCCTTGTGCTGGGAGCGGTGTTCTTTGTGCTGGGAGCGGTGTTCTTTGTGCTGGGAGCGGTGTTCCTCGTGTTGGGAGTGGTCTTCCTCGTGCCGGGAGCGGTGTTCCTCGTGTTGGGAGCGGTGTTCCTCGTGCTGGGAGCAGTGTTCCTCGTATTGGGAGTGGTCTTCCTCGTGCCGGGAAAGGTGTTCCTCGTGCCGGGAAAGGTGTTCCTCGTGTTGGGAGTGGTTTAAATTTTACCTTTTGATATTAATTAGATACCGAAAAATTACTGATATAACCTGAAAATTTTATAAGCAAAAACTGCGAGTTCTGCTGAACCGAAACGTAGTTTAATTAAGCCAAGCTAGCTTTAGCAGCATCTTAAAGGAGTAATTTTATGTCTCGTCAAAAACGTACATCCCGCATTTTAGAAAAAGCTCAATTAAGATCCGCCGGACTAAAATCGATTGTTCCAAGCATCAAATTTGACGAAAATTATAATCTGGAAAAATTGATTGAGTCAATTGAGCAGTTACGCAATAAACTTGATGTTTATAATACAGCTCTGTCTGTGGTTGACTCTTCTAAAACTGAAATTGAAGAGATGGAAAAAAACTTGAGTCAGCTTTCTGAGAAGATGCTGATGGTGGTTGCAATCAAGTACGGCAAAGACAGCCGCGAATATGAGATGGCGGGCGGTGTTCGAAATAGCGATCGCATTCGCAAAATCAGATCAAGCCGCTTGAAAAATGTTGCAGAGCAAGCATCAGATGAGAATGCTCAAACTGCATAGAGGGGCTTAAATCTGTTATTTGACAAATTGGACGTTAGCACGCTAACAAAATCAGCACATAATAAGTAGGACAGGGTGAAAAAACCAAATTGTGTAAAGATAAGTAAATACACATAATGTATCTACCACGGTAACAGGTATATGGGCAGCCGTTTAAGGGTAT
>NZ_JACJSH010000067.1:0-35910 GCF_014698055.1 Nostoc sp. FACHB-133 | reverse complement strand
TACCAGCCACCACCGAATCTAGCGCAGCGTTCCCCTGTTGCGTCAATGTTCACAGTCCCGGTTTTTTGTTCACGATCGCTTGACTTTTAAGACAGTCGCTACAATTTTTTTGCAACATTTTAGCCTTGCCGCTCCAGTATATTTTCAAACATCAAATAGTAAGCCTAAAAAATACTTAGTAGCAAAAATGTTTGATACTGAGTATCGCCTCCCCATGATCTGGAATCCAGACTAGCCACTCATCTGTTGAAACCGGACATAATAAAAGTGCTTCGTCAAAACTAAAGGGGTTAGGAAGTTGCAAAAGTTTTACCCAATTTAAATCCTCCAGATTCTGCCTTCTTGGTTGCACAGCAAAATCTGGTCTACGAGAATCTAGTTTCATAGCTTTCTATTAGCCTTCACAAATTGGCTAATCTAAAATTATTTCTGTAACCTAGACTACAAAATAAATAATCTTTGTGAAAAGCATCTGTCGTATAACTTTACGTTGGCTGTGTGGAACTGTTTGCTTATATTGCAGACCACACAGGTGTGGCACGACAGGTTGTAGACTGGGCATTAGATTCGCATTCCCAACTAGCTTATGTCATTTACTTCTATGCCCTCGCTGCGTGAGCAACAACATCCCCTAATTCGTCAGCTAGCTGATTGTATTGAGGCAGCTTGGCATCAGCACCTGGATCTATCGCCCTACCATTTGCCTGATGAGTTGGGGTATGTGGAAGGTAGACTAGAAGGCGAAAAACTGACGATTGAAAATCGGTGCTATCAAACGCCCCAGTTTCGCAAAATGCACTTGGAACTGGCAAAAATCGGAAATATGCTGGATATTTTGCACTGCGTCATGTTTCCCCGTCCCGAATACAATCTGCCGATGTTTGGTTGCGATTTAGTTGGGGGTAGAGGTCAAATTAGTGCAGCGATCGCAGACCTTTCCCCTATCCAATTAGAGCGCACCTTACCAGAATCTTATACTACTGCACTGGCACAGCTACCACTGCTTAACTTTTCCCAACCCCGTGAATTACCAGAATGGGGAAATATTTTTTCGGATTTTTGCATCTTTGTGCGCCCTGGTTCCCCAGAAGAAGAAGCAATGTTTCTGTCGCGTGTGCGAGAATTTTTAGACATTCATTGTATCCAAGCGATCGCCTCACACCCTGTTTCAGTTGAACAAGTTACACAAAATCTCGCTGGACAACAAAATTACTGCACCAAACAGCAGAAAAACGATAAAACTCGCCGCGTACTAGAAAAAGCTTTTGGTCCAGTTTGGGCAGAAAATTATATGACCACAGTTTTATTCGACCTTCCAACTTAATCATTCCCCCATCTCCCCATCTGTAGGCTCTGTTACGTTTTCGCGTCACAGATAAATGTAGAATTCATTCAACGAGAGTTTAATGGAGTCCCAAAACGCCAACAGGGAGAGTAGTCAGGTCTTTGAAGCAAATATCACAAAATGGTTGGTTGTCTTGGCAGGTGCAAGCAACTAGAGACAGCTAACTCATTGACCAGAAAGTTAAGGAAACTCTGATGTTAGGAATGCTCAAGTTGATAGATATTTTTTAGTTAGTTAATCATTCATTCACTTAAGGAAGACTAACTTTTGTAGCAAGATTGTATCCAAACAAGGCAACAGTCTATTTTTGTCAATTTTGTGACAACTGTAGCCGTAGTTGATGTAGCAGTACAGTATCGCATCATACCATTTTGGGATTTTGTGTAGAGACATGATATATCGCGTCTCTATATCTAGGCTTGTTAATTCTGCTAATTTCCATTGCACTCATGTCTCAATAATACTCAGAGTTATTGAATAGCCAGCTACTATAGCGCTTCTCGGTTTCAATACAGACCTAATCCCAAGTAAGTAAGCAAACTTCCATTCTTCTCTTCTAAAAGACAAGAGGAATGGAAGTGAGGTCAATGTATTGCATACATAGACGCATAGCGGCTACCCGTAGCAATACTGCTTGGTTAAAGCATTTTTAACTCGGAATTGGGTTTGGGGAAAAGGTTAAAGGGTAAAGGTTAAAGGTTTTTTCTTTCCCCTTTCCCCTTCCCCCTTCCCCTTTCCCCCTTAACCGACAAGTATTGCTACCCGTAGGGTACGAGCGTAGACGCAAAGCAAAGCGTCTTGTCCTAAGACATCGCTATAGAAAACACCATTTTGCAAAACCATAGTGTTGAGCGTTCATCACGCAATGGATTTTAAGCCATACCCAGCTTTAAAGCACTGTTGTTTGTCCTAAGCAGCTGGCTGTTGATTAAAAACCCTTTTATTTTTACTTCCATCAGCACAATTCAGGTAAACGGGCAACATACTATGTCAAGGGTGACTGAAAAGCCAAAGCCAAGTGAGCAGGCACTTAATCAAGAACAACCTAAGATTTGGTGGGGTATCGCTGTAGCTGTACCAATAGTAATCGCGGCTGGGATACTAGGTACAGCCAAAATCGAGCAGCTGAGAAAACTCACTACATCTGTACCCGTAATGCCATCTACCAATAGCATTAGTGCTGTAGGGCGTTTGGAACCGCGAGGCGAAGTTGTTAAATTGTCCGCCCCATCATCAGGATTATCGCCATCGTCACGAATTCAGCAACTTCTGGTGAGAGAGGGTGAACAAGTAAAGCAAGGCCAAATTTTGGCAATTTTGGACAACCGCGATACCCAAATAGCCGGACTAGAAGAGGCGAAAGCCAAAGTGCAAGAAGCCCGTGCGAATTTAGCGCAAGTCAGGGCTGGATCTCCAAGAGATATTCAAGCCCAAAGAGCAGTTGTTGCTCGCCTACAAGCGCAGTTTGTTGGGGAAAGGGATGCTCAACAAGCAACGATCGCCCGGATTGCAGCTCAGTTAAGTGGGGATAAACTTGTTCAGCAAGCAACTGTGAATCGTTTAGAAGCTGAACTCAGTGGGCAAAGAGAAGCTCTCAAAGCAACGCTTACACGTATCCGAGCCGAACAGCGCAATGCCCAAGTCGATGCCGGACGCTATGATTTTTTATACCGAGAAGGTGCGATTTCTCAGCAAGAGCGCGATCGCAGACGCTTGAGTGCAGTAACTTCTAATCAACAGGTGGCCGAAAGCCAAGCTACCCTAAAGCAGACGTTAGCAACCATACGACAGCAACTTGCCGAGGCTAGAGCTAACCAAATACAAAATTTAGCAACATTGCAACAGCAGCTAATCGAAGCGAAAGTTAATCGTGACAAAACTTTAGCAACTTTGCAAAGACAAATTGAGGAAGAAAAGGCCAAACTAAGCAGAATTTTAGATGTTAGTCCTACCGATGTGCAAGTAGCGCAAGCTCAAGTTAGTAATGCGATCGCAAATGTCAGAAAAGCCGAAGCACAACTAAGGTTAAGCTACGTTCAAGCACCAATTGCTGGAGAGATTTTAAAAGTTTACACCAAGTCAGGCGAAGCCATAGGTGCAAATGGTATTGCTGAAATTGGCCAAACTAGCCAAATGTATGTGATTGCTGAAGTAGCCGAAGATAGCATTGGTAAAGTGCAAATTGGTCAAAACGCAACTATCAGCAGCGATAATGGAGCATTTAGCGGCGAATTGAAGGGAACTGTTACTGAAATTGGCAGAAAAATTGGTAAAAAGGACGTGCTAAATACAGATCCAGCAGCAGATGTGGATGCCAGAGTTGTAGAAGTTAAAATTGCTTTGCCTCCAGAAGATAGCCAAAAAGTTTCTGGTTTAACTTACGCTAAAGTTGTTGTTGAAATTAATAACTAGTTAAGTTATGGATGAGCAGTAATCTCAATTTTCAATTTGATACTTTGAATTGTAAATGTTCTTGGCTAGGCTGTTTTATCAACTTTAAACATTCTATAAACAATGCCTGATAAATTACAGAATTTTGTAATTAAGTAAGGTAGATAGCCTAAACTTCAAAGCCAGATATTAAAACTTGCTACATCTGGTTTCTGACTACTAAATTCTGAATTCTGTTGTAAATAATAGCTGTGCTTGGATACCTATAAAATGAATCAAAAAATACCTCTGTCGTGGCTACAACTGACAAGGGAAAAAACTCGCCTAGCTGTGGCTTTAGCAGGAATTTCTTTTGCTGATATTTTAATGTTTATGCAACTCGGCTTCCGAGATGCCTTATATTATAGTAACGTTCGATTTCATAACAGCTTGCAAGGCGATATTGTCTTAATTAATAGTCAATCTAGTGCTGTTTTGGCGATGAGGAGCTTTTCTCAAAGACGTTTATATAAAGCTTTAGAGTTACCCGCAGTACAATCAGTGCATCCTATATATTTGGACTTTACAATCTGGAAAAATCCTATAACAGGCCGTCCTCGTAGTATTCTAATTTTTGGAATGAACCCAGAAACTAATATAGTTAACTTACCTGGTGTTCAAGAGAACTTAGATAAACTTAAACTCCCTGATGTAGTTTTATTTGACCGTTCTTCTCGGATAGAGTATGGGCCTATTGCTGCTAATTTTAGCCAAGGAAAGACTGTAACAGCAGAAGTACGAAGGCGGCGCATTAAAGTAGAGGGACTATTTACATTAGGTGCATCATTCGGTGCAGATGGTAATTTAATTACAAGTGATATTAACTTTCTACGAATATTCAGTAATCGTCAAAAAGGATTAATTGATATTGGGCTGATTAGATTAAAACCGGGAGCAGATGCTCAAGTTGTTGCTCAAGAACTACGACAATATTTACCTAAAGAGGTAAATGTTTTAACTAAGCAGGAATTTATTGATTTTGAGCGGAATTATTGGGCAAACAGTACAGCTATTGGATTTATTTTCACATTAGGAACTGTTATGGGTTTCATTGTAGGAACTGTGATTGTTTATCAAATCCTTTATACAGAAGTCGCAGATCACTTAGCTGAGTACGCTACTCTTAAAGCAATAGGCTATACACAAAACTATTTATTAACCGTAATTCTGCAAGAGGCTTTGCTATTAGCCATTTTAGGATACTTCCCTGGAATAGTTTTTGCTTTATTTATGTATCAAAGTGCCAGAGATGCAACACTTTTACCAGTTTTTATGAGTTTTGATCGTGCCGTAATGGTTTTAATTTTGACTATGCTGATGTGTATTATTTCCGGTGCAATCGCAGTCCGAAAATTACGTTCCGCAGATCCAGCAGATATCTTTTAATTAATTTAATATTAATTAAAATTAATAGTTAATAAATAGACCTTATAGTTGAGAATTAAGAAAACTTAATTTTTCAAAACCCAACTTACAGCTAAGAGAAACATGATAGAAAAAGAACCTGTAATTGCCATTAAGAATCTCAATCATTACTATGGCAAAGGCGCATTGAGAAAACAGATATTATTTGATATCAACCTAGAAATTTATCCTGGTGAAATTGTAATTATGACCGGGCCATCAGGTTCCGGTAAAACCACATTACTGAGCTTAATTGGTGGTTTGCGGTCTGTACAAGAGGGAAGTTTAAAATTTTTAGGTGAAGAACTCGTTGGTGTCAGTCAAAACAAACTGGTACAAATGCGACGCAACATTGGTTATATTTTTCAAGCTCACAATTTACTAGGGTTCTTGACTGCGAAGCAAAATGTGCAGATGGCGGTAGAGTTGAATGATAATATTTCTCAAACAGAAGCAATGGCTAAATCAAAAGCCATGCTGGGGTCTGTTGGTCTAGAAGAACGAGTTGATTACTACCCAGATAATCTTTCTGGTGGACAGAAACAAAGAATTGCGATCGCTCGCGCCTTAGTGAATCGCCCGCCACTGGTGCTAGCAGACGAACCAACAGCAGCATTAGACAAACAATCAGGACGCGATGTTGTGGAAATAATGCAGAGTCTGGCCAAAAATCAGGGAACCACCATCTTATTAGTGACACACGACAACCGCATTTTAGACATAGCCGATCGCATCGTAGAAATGGAAGATGGTCTTTTAACCCGTAATTCCTCAAATGCACCCATTTAATCCAAAGTCCAGTTGTAAATGACCAATGACTAATGACCAATGACAGCCATAATTTATTATCTAGCCGAGCCTGATTTTTTCATTCCAGGTTGGTTTGGCGGAGTTGGGGCATTTGGTTGGCGACTAGTACGGAAGGTCACATTCACACCTTCATTCGATTGCTCCAGAACCAGCAGAGGCGTGGGTTTAGCCTTTTGATCCCAATGCATAGTAGCAATCCGACCTTGAATTGTTGGTTGCCAACTATCTTCGTCTTCTATGGGACTTAGGTAAGTTTCTATACAGTCAATAATTTGACTAATAGTTGCAGAAGTTGCTTGCGTTGGTAACTTCATTAATCGTATTTGAATGCGAAACAGCACTCGCTTGGCAGAGTTCCCTGGGCTACCAGTCTCATACTCTACATCAAAAATTTCATCTACTTGCCGTCCAGCGCTATTAGCAATTCCGACAGATCCTTGTTGCGCTTGATTTGGCCGCAGGGCTTGAGTAACTTTTTCTTTGATCTGAATCTTAACTTGATTAAGGATTGCAAAATGAAACACTTCCTCTGACATCCGCATTCGCAGATAATCTAGGTTAAAATCCCGTGAGTTGACCAAATCGGGATTAGTTTCCATTTTGCGAATCGTTTCCAGCGCCAGCTTAAACTTTTTCTCTAATTCTCGCGCGCGGAATTGTTCAAACTTAATTTTTTTCTCCAGCTTATCCATCTGGAGTTTACTATATACAATCAAAGCAATCACCACTAAAGCCAGTCCTCCAGAAGTTACCAACAATAACGTTGGTATTTGAGGATTACTTGCTGGCACTTCCTGGGATGCTTTTTTAGGCTTTCCTGGGGTTTGGGCAAGATACATCGAAGTGGGCATGGTTGGAAACTGAAAAACTTGACTCCTGATGTTTAGGATGCCCAAATCTTCAATGCCATCTTGCTGTATCATTAATATTTTTAACAGTTTTTACAAAACCGCGTATGTCCAGACACCAGAACGTCCCTGTTCTGTCTGACGTTTCATCTACAAGCTTTAGCAATATTCGTCTGATAGCCACAGACATGGATGGCACGCTAACTAGACGAGGAAAATTTACTACCCCACTGCTACAAGCTTTAGAGGATTTAGCGGCAGTTGACATTAAGGTGCTGATTGTCACTGGACGTTCTGCTGGGTGGGTGAGTGGATTGAGTAGCCTGATGCCGGTGGCAGGTGCGATCGCAGAAAATGGTGGTTTGTACTTTCCACCGGGGAATCACAAACCAGTAGTATTAACACCTATTTTCGATTTAGCCAAACATCGCCAGCACTTGGCTACGACGTTTGAAAATTTACAAACTAAATTTCCTCAAATCCAAGAATCTGCTGATAATCGCTTTCGCGTCACTGACTGGACTTTTGATGTAGCTGGTTTGAGTCAAGATGAACTACAAACCTTAGATAGTCTTTGTCAACAAATGGGTTGGGGATTTACCTATAGCAACGTGCAGTGTCACATAAAACCCCAAGGGCAAGATAAAGCTCTGGGATTGTTGCAGGTATTGCGCGAATATTTGCCCCAGTACTCGCCAGAACAAATTGTCACTGTTGGCGATAGTCCCAATGATGAAAGTTTATTTGATCGGCGTTATTTTCCTGTTTCTGTAGGCGTGGCAAACGTTTTGGAATATATGAATCAGTTGAAATATCACCCTGCTTATATTACCAATGCTGCCGAAGGTGAAGGTTTTTGTGAGTTATCTAGTTATATTTTGAAAAGCTTGCACATCTCAAGTTAGGAAGAACTAGAGTTGTTTTACAATAATCTCGTAGCGCTGATTTTACAACCATGACGGCTACTTTACCTGTTAGTGTCGAATCAGAAATATTCTACCCCAGTGCTGATGGTCAACCAGTGGCAGAAACCTACGATCACCTTTATGCCTTACTAACTACCTTAGAAGTCCTGAAACAGTATTTGGCAAATAGTCAGGCAACAGTATTAGGAAATCAATTTCTTTACTATGCACAAGGTTTTCCCAAGTTGCGGGTAGCCCCAGATGTAATGGTGATTTTTGATGTTACACCCGGTGGTCGAGACAACTATAAAATCTGGGAAGAGGGTCAAGTACCCACAATTATTTTTGAGATGACATCCTTTGGGACTAAGGGACAAGACGAAATCTTCAAAAAGACCCTTTATGAGCAGTTAGGTGTCAAGGAATACTGGCTATTTGACCCTAAAGGTGAATGGGTGGAACAACAGCTACGCGGCTATCGCTTGCGGGGAGAAATCTACGAACCTATAGAGGATGGACGCAGTGAACCGTTACAACTACGCTTGGTGGTTGAGGGAAGGCTAATTGGGTTTTATCGAGAGGATACAGGGGAAAAATTACTGATTCCAAATGAACTGGCAGAAGCTTTACGACAGGAAGTTTTAGCAAGACAGCAAGCAGAAGAACTGGTAGAACAGGAACGTCAACGAGCAGAACAGGCAGAATTGCAGGTAGAACAGTTGAAGGCTAAATTGCGATCGCTCAATGTAGATCCTGATACTATTCAGTAACAATGAAACTAAGATACGTGTAATTTACTGCAAGACGGTTTGAAAAACTTTACCCTGTCTGGGTTTGGTAATTTGCTATATCTGAATTTTTCACCCATTAATTTACAACAGAAAATTAAGCCGTTCGAGATCATCTACCAGGTTTTGCTTCTATCTCAGCCCAATCCCAAGTAAACAATTTGTTACCTATGTCTTTGCTATATTTATTACCTTAGACAGAATACAATATATGGGGTGTACCACGTTTCAATCTCAGAAATCTCAACAGTACTGATTTGATTGAGGAAACTGTTTTATACAGTCATTTTCAGAGATTAGCGTTTTATTTACAACTTCCAATAGAAAGTCCAAGACCAATGTAAAGTCAAGAATTTACCTTTAAATACCGAGGTATTAAATTATGCAAGAAATTGAAAGATTCTTTAGCAACTTCTTCAGTGGCATAATCAACCGTTTTAAGTATTCTGCGATGGACGCTGCCGATCGCAAAATGAGAGAAACTATCGACGAGCAGGTAGAACAAAGACGACAAAAACCCAAGCCCAAGGATGAGGAAGAACGCTAGTAGATAGGTTTTTTGGGCTAGTTTAACTAATTGGTAATTTCTGAGTTCAATAAAAGCATAGCGCTTCCTATTGTTGAGTGGGCAGCGCTTTTTATCGCCCTGACCAAACACTCTAGCGAATGTGCTAACCTAGTATGGTTAACTAATCTCGCACATCTGAGAATTCGGGTGTTTCCCAGGTTGGGAAATGCACTTGGATGGAGGTTTAACCCGAATAGGAGTTAAGAATTTATATGCCAGTAGTTTCATTGGCTCAAATGATGGAGTCAGGGGTTCACTTTGGGCATCAGACCCGGCGTTGGAACCCAAAAATGTCTCCTTACATTTATACTTCCCGCAATGGTGTGCATATTATCGACTTGGTGCAAACTGCCCAGTTGATGGATAATGCTTACAATTACATGCGATCGCACGCTGAACAAGGGAAGAAATTTCTTTTTGTCGGCACCAAGCGCCAAGCAGCTGGAATTATCGCCCAAGAAGCTAGCCGTTGTGGTTCCCACTACATTAACCAACGCTGGTTGGGCGGAATGTTGACCAACTGGGCAACCATCAAAACACGGGTTGACCGTTTGAAAGATTTAGAACGCCGTGAAGAAACTGGCGCACTAGATTTATTACCAAAAAAAGAAGCCTCAATGCTACGTCGGGAAATGACGAAGCTTCAAAAATATTTAGGCGGCATTAAAACAATGCGGAAAGTGCCCGATATCGTGGTAATCGTAGACCAACGACGGGAATATAACGCAGTTCAAGAATGCCAAAAGCTGAATATTCCCATTGTGTCCATGTTGGATACAAACTGCGATCCAGATGTAGTAGATATCCCCATCCCAGCAAACGACGATGCTATCAGATCAATTAAACTGATAGTCGGAAAATTGGCAGATGCCATTTATGAAGGTCGTCACGGTCAGCTAGATACTGAAGATGATTACGAAGATTACGACGGTAGTGAGTATGACGATGACTACGAAGAAACCGAATATACTGATGCCGTAATTCCAGAAGAAGAAACAGAAGAATAGTGCTGGGTTAAGAGTGCTGTTAGCGGATAGCTAAGGTTTAGCCCGTGCTGAGTAAGATAGAAAGACTCAGCAAATTTGATAGTGCTGAGTCTTGATTTTTGAAGTTGTTAAGTTGTGATTTGTCAATGAAGAATAAAATTGATGACTGAACACTCAAAACTCAGCACTCAGCATTAAATTAGGTGAGTGATTACAACTCGAGGTCAAGTTAGGAATTGAGGCAAAATGGCGGAAATATCTGCAAAACTCGTCCAAGAGCTACGCCAAAAAACTGGTGCCGGCATGATGGACTGCAAAAAGGCGCTGATAGAGACTGAAGGCAACGTAGAAGAAGCCGCAGACTGGCTACGGAAAAAGGGCATCTCTAAAGCGGGGGCAAAAAGCGATCGCATTGCGGCAGAAGGTCTAGTAGACACTTACATTCAGCCAGGTGGCCGAGTGGGTGTACTCATCGAAGTCAACTGCCAAACCGACTTTGTTGCTCGTAACGAGGCTTTCAAAGCTTTAGTTAAGAACCTGGCAAAGCAAGCAGCGACAGCTGATAGTGTTGAGTCTTTGCTGGCTCAACCCTATATTGAGAATGAAAGTGCGACTGTAGAAGAATCCATCAAGCAAACTATTGCCACCCTTGGTGAAAACATCCAAGTGCGCCGCTTTGTTAATTTTGCAATAGCAGAAGGCACACAAGGCGTAGTAGACAGCTACATTCACACTGGCGGTCGAGTTGGTGTATTAGTAGAACTGGGTTCCCAAACTGAGTCAGTGGCTGCTAACTCAGAATTTCAAAGCTTGGCACGGAACACTGCAATGCAAGTTGCGGCTTGTCCAAATGTCGAGTATGTAAGCGTAGACCAAATCCCCACCGAAGTTGCCCAAAAAGAAAAAGACATTGAAATGGGCAAGGATGATTTGGCAAACAAGCCAGAGAATATCAAAGAAAAGATTGTTCAGGGACGAATTGAAAAACGCCTGAAAGAATTGACTTTGATCGATCAGCCTTACATCCGCGATCAGAGTATTTCCGTGGAAGACCTTTTTAAGCAATCAAAGGCGCAATTAGGCGAAGATATTCAAGTGACTCGCTTTGTCCGCTATATATTGGGCGAAGGCATTGAGAAGCAAGAAATTAGCTTTGCTGATGAAGTCGCTGCACAAATGGGCGGTAAATAATATTATTGGTCATTGGTCATCGGTGAGCCAGTGCGGTCTTCTCCCAAAGGGAGAGGCTAGCGCCAAGGGGGTTTACCCCATGAGCAACTGGTGAACCCGAAGGGTCATTCACAAATGACAAAAGACAAATGACTCTTTACCAAACAGGTCAAGCAAATAGCCTGACCTGTGTTTTTTTAGTAGAGACGCGAAATATCGCATTTAATTTAAAATTTAAAAATCTTTGGGAAGTTATTATAAAATAAATTCGTACATTTGTACTATGTAAGAGTTCACATGGACAAGAACGAAAAGATATGGCAAGAGCAATCGAGCGAATTGAACGGGATATTGCAGCATTAAAAGAAGCGATTCGGGCGATCGCAGTAGAACTACAAACTGCTTATGCTAGTTATCTAAACACCTTGGGGCTAGCTGTACGAAAACAGTTGATCCTGGCGAGCTATCACCTTTGTACACAGGGATATCCCGAAAACTTTCTGCATTTGTCATTGAATCAGCGCCAGCAATTGCAACAAGCTATCCGCAAGTTGGGGCAAGTGGCAGCCGAACAATTGCTCACTTCTATTAAAAGTCAGGAAGTTGGGTTAGATAAAGAAGATGAAGAAGATGAAGATGAGGAGAATGATGAAGAAGATGAAGATGAGGAGAATAAGGAAGTAACATCTTCTGAACTTCTGGACACCTCGAATTCTCAGTCTCTCACCGCCGACACCTCTAATCCTATAGAACTAGTAAAATGGCAACAGAACTTAGAAGAAGTAACGCAAGATATACTGAAAAAACTTTCGCATGATGCTAATGTTTTAATACAAAAATCTGGAGTATTACCTAAAAAATTACCAGAACCGATTTTAGCAGCAGCGGCTGCGGCTGCATCAGAAGCATCGGCTGAGGTCATGCCAGGGCCACCCAACTTATTAAACTTAGTAATTGAAATTGAAAATGAGCAGCAGTCACAAGATTCTGGGCTGACGCAAATTATGGCTATTAACCTGCGGCTAGGAGAAATTGAATTTGCTGATGTGGCACTCTCCTCTGAACGCAGGCAAATCCGCAGTATTTTAGTTCAGCTAAACAAGCTAGGACGAGAGTATCAAAAGAAACATCGAGAAAGATCGATCGCTGAAGCTGAAGCTGCATGGCGTGCTAGTTGGTTTGAAGATTAGTCATTTGTCCAGAGTCAAATGACCAATGACCAATGACTAATGACTAATGACTAATGACCAATGACTAATGAAAAACCAGATTGGATACGATTGCACAAAGCCTTGGCAATAGAGGCCGAACGGGGCTTTACAGACTTGGTGGGCAGAGAATATCGCTTCAGTGAATTTTTAAGCCTGACTTTGGGCAAATTCCCAACAGGCTTACCTCAAACTGAACGCCGCCGTTGGCAAGGACTAGCAGTGCAATTTGCTAGTTATCCACATCTAGCGCTGGAAGAAAGACAACATTTAGTAGCAGAAACTCGTAGATACCTATCACAACTACAGCAAGATGAACAGGGGGAAGACCGGAAGCAGGGGAGCAGGGGAGCAGGGGAGCAGGGGAGAATTAATCAATTAAAAATTCAAGTTGCGCTTCCAGTGCACCAAAGGCGCGACCCAAAATCTCCCATTGTTAGTGAGGTGAGTCGGAGGCTTGCACCGAAAATTGACCAAAAACTCAGTGATTTACCAGAAATAGGTTTCAAAAAAGCTGATAATTTGGCACGGCTTGGTTTACACACCGTCCGCGACTTGCTTTTCTATTATCCTCGTGACCACATTGATTATGCACGTCAGGTGAATATCCGCGAGTTACAGGCAGGTGAGACGGTGACAATAGTGGCTACAGTAAAGCGTTGTAACTGCTTTAGTAGCCCTAAAAATCAGAAATTATCAATTTTAGAACTGGTCGTAAAAGATAATAGCGGTCAAATCAAAATTGGTCGTTTTTACGCAGGTACACGTTTTAGTAGTCGCGCTTGGCAAGAAAGTTTAAAACGTCGTTATCCAGTGGGTAGTATTTTAGCCGCGTGTGGGTTGGTGAAAGAAAGTAAATACGGCTTGACGCTTGATAATCCAGAACTAGAGGTTTTGGCAAATCCAGGAGATTCGATTGAGTCGTTGAATATTGGGCGAGTAGTGCCAATTTATGGATTGACTGAAGGCGTGGTGGCGAATACAGTCCGACAGGCGGTAATTGCTGCTTTACCTGCTGCGGCTAACCTGAAAGACCCTTTACCAAGTGGTTTGCGGCAGAAATATGGTTTGATGGAATTGAAAGATGCGATCGCTAATATCCATTTTCCCAGCGATAGCGCCGCTCTACAAGTTGCCCGTCGCCGCCTAGTTTTTGATGAATTTTTCTACCTACAACTTGGGTTACTGCAACGTCAGCAGCAAGCAAGGGCGATTCAAACTAGCGCCATTCTTGTCCCACGAGGGCAACTTGTAGAAAAATTCCACGAAATACTGCCTTTTAAACTCACTGGCGCACAGCAACGAGTTCTCAACGACATTCTCAACGACTTACAAAAACCCGTGCCAATGAATCGTTTGGTGCAAGGTGATGTCGGTTCGGGTAAAACGGTCGTCGCTGTGCTAGCTATCCTCGCAGCAATTCAATCTGGCTACCAAGCTGCGTTGATGGCTCCCACAGAAGTTTTGGCAGAACAACATTATCGTAAGTTAGTTAGTTGGTTTAATCTCTTGCATTTACCCGTAGAATTACTGACAGGCTCTACTAAAACTGCTAAACGAAGACAAATACATTCTCAGTTAGGAACTGGTGAATTACCTCTGTTAGTGGGAACTCATGCCTTAATTCAAGACTCTGTAAACTTCCAGCAACTGGGGTTAGTGGTGATAGATGAACAGCATCGCTTTGGAGTAGAACAACGGGCGCGTTTGCAACAAAAAGGCGAACAACCCCATGTGTTAACTATGACAGCTACTCCGATTCCTCGAACCTTAGCACTGACGATACACGGGGATTTGGATGTCAGCCAAATTGATGAGTTACCACCAGGACGACAAAAGATTCAAACAACAGTATTATCGGGTCAGCAACGCAACCATGCTTACGACCTGATCCGCCGAGAAATTGCCCAAGGTAGACAAGTTTATGTGGTTTTGCCCTTGGTCGAGGAATCAGAAAAATTAGATTTGCGATCGGCTGTTGACGAGCATCAAAAGTTACAAGAAAGCATTTTTCCCGATTTTCAAGTGGGATTACTGCACGGTCGTATGAGTTCAACTGAAAAGGACGAATCTATTACCAAATTCCGTGATAACCAAACGCAGGTTTTGGTTTCTACTACCGTTGTTGAGGTTGGTGTAGACGTACCTAATGCTACAGTCATGCTCATCGAGAATGCGGAGCGATTTGGTTTATCGCAACTGCACCAACTGCGGGGGCGTGTCGGTCGTGGCGCGGCTCAATCTTACTGTTTGTTGATGAGCAGTTCCAGAAGTCCTGATGCTCAACAACGGTTGAAGGTGTTGGAACAATCTCAGGATGGCTTTTTCATCTCCGAAATGGATATGCGTTTTCGGGGCCCAGGACAAGTACTGGGAACTCGTCAATCGGGAGTGCCAGATTTTACCTTAGCAAGTTTGGTTGAAGATGAAGAAGTTTTACTTTTAGCGCGGCAAGCAGCAGAAAAAATAATAGAGATGGATGTTACTCTAGAGCGCTGGTATTTAATGAAAGAAGAATTGAAATATCGATATGAGCGGTTGATGGGTGGAGCGATTTTGACGTAATGTGACCGGATAAAATACCAGCCTCATGGTATGTAATCACAATGCTTGTTGCATTTCGGCATAGGCTTCATAGACACCCTTCACGTTATACCAATTGAGGAAAATCCGAGCAATTTCTAAAGCTAATTGAGGTTTACCTAAGTTAATTAGCCATTGCAATAATGGAGCCATTGTCCGTTCATTAAGTGCGCCATTGAGGGACAAAAGTCCCCAAAGTAAGCGATGTAGCCAAGTCATTTGAATCATCATTCGCACTTCCCATGTAGGATGCTTTTGATAAAACAAAACTCCCATCCGTCCGCGTTGAATTTCTTGATCAATTAATCGAGGAATTTGCTCTAATTTAAATGCTGGATGCCAGTGATATCCTACAGCTTCTGGACATTTAATTAGTGTCAAACCTAGTTTTTTCAGCCGCACACCTAATTCTAAATCTTCCCAGCCATAGAGTTGAAAACTAGTATCAAAAAGTCCCGCTTTGTCTAACCAATGTTTAGGGATTGCTACATTTCCCGTAGCAAAAAAAGCTGCTGAAAAATCTGTGACTTTGTAGGGTTCAGCCGTTGGATTATTGAAATTACAAGTATTAATAACTGCACCGTAAGTAAAAAAGTGATCGCTCCCCAATTTCTCTTTCCCCTGCACTAGTGCGTCAGCATGAGCTTGCAAGAAATTATTCAGCACTACTAAATCACTATCAATAAAGATAATTGTGTCTCCCAGCGCCTCTTTTACTCCCAAATTCCGAGCCGCAGCTGGGCCAGCATGATCTTGCTGAAACCATCGCACATGGCGAAACTCTTCTTTGTGTTCTGCCAACCACTCCAATGTGCCATCAGTAGAACCATCATCCACCAAGACAATCTCGTAATTAGTAACCGAACTTGGCTGGCTTAACTCTTGCACCTCCAAGGCGCGGAGGCACTTTTCTAAGATCGGTTGGCGATTATAAGTCGGTATCACAACGCTGAAAAACACAGTCTCACCCACAACATTATTTATCCATCTCCAGGATAGGACAGATGAGGCGCTGACACTGTTCCTTAGCTGATTCTGGTTAAGAAAATGTCAAAGGAAATAATTTTTATACGTATTCCCCGACCATCTGTAATTGGTATCCGCCCGAAAATTATCAAAGTAAGTTTATTTAACAAGGCAGAATTCATTCTGTTCGCGGAGCGTGCCGGAGGCATTATTCTGACTCCTGACTCCTGAATTTTGTTTGATAAATCTCCATTAATCAAGATATAACCTAATGTTAATTTTTGCTCATTAGATTATATGACAAACTTAAAATTTTTTGTCTAGTTATGTAACCTAAATAGCAAACAACCTTTTGTTAATAACAGGTTACTTACTATTCAAAATCTGTGGCATTTCACGTAAATAATTGATGGCTTTTTCTGTCAGTAATCAAGATTTGCCTCTACTAAATTTTTTATGTCACAACAGAGGAGAGTTTGATGTCTAAATTAAGTCGCAGACAAATTTTAGTATTTTTTGCTGGCAGTGCTGGTGCTGCTGTCTTAGGAGACACAATTCTAGATGGTGTTTCTAAAATTGCAGGAGCAAATAACAGGCCACTAAGCTTTACGCCAGTGCGCTTACCCCATCCCTTACCGATTTATAAACAGCAAAAAAGTTTTTTACCAACTGCAATTGGTCAAGGACAGTTAATCAATCCATCTGCAAATGCGAATTTAAACAGCTACAACGTAGTTGATGATGTTGTAGTGCCACCAGAGTATGAACGTTATGTAATTATCAGCTGGGGCGATCGCGTCTTTCCCAACAAGGATGATTATTTCGGTTACAACAACGATTATACAGGTTTTATTCCTCTCGGCAGAACCAACGATGTCGGCTATTTGTGGGTCAATCACGAATACGTGAGTTTTCCTTTTTCTGATCTAGCACCAGAAGCTCCTACTGATGTTAAAGGATTTCCTACCACCTTTGAATCGGTGATTGGGTGGGTCTTACCTTCCACCAGAAGTCTTGAATTTGACGGCGAAGTTTTATATAACTTAGGCGGATCTATTGTCCGCATCTCCCAACGTAACCGCAGTAACCGTTATGCTGTGGTTAAAGGTGATGCCAGAAATCGCCGCCTTCATGGTCTTTCTGGGTTGGGAATTAATAGCCAAAGGAGTGATGAATATAAAAATGTCACTTCTTGGGGAAATCGTAGCCACCAGAAAGGCGATCAAAACTACCTCATAGGAACTGGCCCAGCTGCAACCCAAGTATTTAATCTCTCTTCCGATGGACTAGGTAATAAAATTATTGGCACTGGCTATAACTGCTCTGGCGGTACAACTCCTTGGGGAACTATTTTAAGTGCTGAAGAAAATTTTCAAGGAAGTGTAGGAGCTTTTGTTGGTGTCACAGAACCAGTTACCCCTAATGGTACTCAAACAGGTTACATCGACGGCACCACTGGTAAGACCTTCGGTTTAGTTGGTGAAAAATACGGTTGGATTGTCGAAATTGATCCTGTTAATCCGAATTTCCGCCCTCGCAAACATACTTCGTTGGGTCGTTTCCGCCATGAAAATGTTGCCATCCGTGCTGAAGCTAAGAAACCATTAATCGCCTACATGGGTGATGACAGACGCGGGGGGCACACCTGGAAATTTGTCAGTGCAGGTATTATTTCTTCCCCAAGCAGTAAAGCCAACAGCTGTTTGTGGGAAAGTGGTACATTGTATGTCGCCCGCTACAATCCAAATGGTACGGGTCAATGGATACCGTTACGTTTAACTACTCCCACCAATCCCATTCCGCCATCGATAATTTCTTCTGTAGAATTTGCTGCTTTGGGTTCAGCTCAAAGAAATGGTCTTTTACCCCTACCAAAACGCAATGGTATTGCAGGTCAAACTACAGATGGTGGTTCCCTCGCAGTCGATCGCACCAATGAAGCTGATAGACTACCTGGTTATCAAGGTAAGAAGCTATCTGACTTCTACACTTCCCAAGGTGCTATTCTCGTTGATGCTTTCTTAGCAGCGAATTTGGCTGGCGGAACTCCCACAGCACGTCCAGAAGATATAGAAGTGCATCCGGCTACCAAAGAAGTCTTCATTGCTTATACAGATGGTGCGCCGGGAAGCGACGGTTATCCAGATTCACGCATTTTCCAAGTTGCTAAGTTGAGTAAAAATGTCAACGCAACGCAGCAATCGGGGGGATTGTACAAAATTATTGAAGATAGTGCTGATGGGACAGGTCTAACCTTCCGTTGGCAGAGATTTGCTCAGGGTGGAGAAGCTGGGTCAGTTTCTGGTGCTGGTTTTGCCAATGTAGATAACCTAGTGTTCGACAATAAGGCAAATATTTGGGGTGTGACAGATATGTCTACCACCACTCACAATGGTTTTAATGTTGGTGCTGCTGGTACTATAACTACCATCGACCACGCTGCCAGTGGTAATGTTTCTAACTTCACAGGAGTTTTCGGTAATAACTGGCTATTCTACATTCCTACTACTGGTGCTAATGCAGGAGAGGTAATACCGTTTGCTCATGGCCCAGTGCGTTGTGAGATGACCGGGCCAACTTTTGTGGGAGATACACTGATTATTTCCGTCCAGCATCCTGGCGAAGATAGCCCAATTAACGATGGCACAATTCTGAGTCGTGATATTGAATTACTGGATTTGAGTGGTGTTACATTCAATCAGGCTCGGACTGTGCCTCGTGGTAGTAGTTGGCCAAGTAACATCCCAACTGCTGACGGTGGTAAAGGTCAACCTAGAAGCTTTCCTAAACCATCTGTAATTGGCATTAAACGTAAGAATCCTACTGGTAATTTTACTTAGGCTTGCGAATGTAGAGACGTTATAAATAACGTCTCTACATTGATTTGCAAGGTAGCGCCACTAATTCACTCCAGATAGTTTTTTCTGGCGTTTCATCCCCAACGCCATAGCACCTGCGATCGCTATACCACCAATAGTCATCGGTTCTGGTACGGGTGTACTCTTAGAGTAGCTTACTGTACCCAACTCTGTTGTAGACAATAAGTCAGCACTCAGAATGCTATAAAATTTTGTTCCACCTGTATTTGGCTTACCTGGATCATTCCCAATGAAAAACTGATCTTCAACTAAATAGCTCAGTCCTAACAGGTTGCCATCTGTAAAGCTGACTACAGGTGATAATGGGTAATCAAAATCACTTGTCTCTGTATATTGAGTACCCAAGTAGTCAAACGCAATAGATAATCCATTGCTAACACCTAGGGTTTCCTCACCTATACCGGTTAAGGTCGAGTCATTATATTGAAAAGAGCCGAAATATTGACCGGGATTATCGCCAGATGTTGCATTCACGGTGAAACCATAATTAACCAAGGCAGCTTGCGTTGGTTTAGCAATAGTAGCAACCGAGATAGCAACAGCAAAAGCAGCAATACTAATATCTTTAGCTAATTTCATCAGACAATGCTCCGAAGCTAAAAAATGAATAATTCTGTAATTTCACTTAAATAAACTGTCAACCTATGTATGTAGGTTAAGAAATAATAAACAAAAGATGATCGTGGTTAAATCTTCACGTTTGTCAGCTATATATAAAAGTTGTGTAAACTTATTCCATATTTACAGCAAGCTATGTTGATATTTGAAGCTAATTATCAACATTTCTTGAAAACAAAAAATATTTTTTATTAATCTCATTAAAAATATTGAGACGTTCGAAACTGGCTTAAAAATATTTATATACAAGCAATCGCTTTATAAGTAAACTTCCACGAGAGTGAACCGTAATTCTGACTCCTAACTTCTAAATCCTTCTATAGGTTGTTGCATGAATAAAATATACCTGGGTTAGTTCAGATATAATAATGACTCATTGTTTGTTGTCCTAAGTGGAGAAATTAATGGGTCGCGCCAAAAAGGTTGTCCTGGCATATTCTGGTGGAGTGGATACTTCTGTTTGCATCCCTTACCTCAAACAGGAGTGGGGTGTAGAAGAGGTGATTACCCTAGCAGCAGATTTAGGTCAGGGAGATGAATTAGAGCCAATTCGAGAAAAAGCTCTGAAATCGGGTGCAAGTGAATCACTCGTGGCGGATGTCAAAGACAGCTTCGTTAAAGATTACGCTTTTGGAGCGATTCAAGCTAACGCACTTTATGAAAATCGTTATCCTCTAGGAACTGCTCTTGCCCGCCCATTGATCGCTAAGATATTAGTAGAAACGGCTGAAAAATATGGTGCTGATGCGATCGCTCACGGTTGTACCGGCAAAGGTAACGATCAGGTTCGTTTTGATGTCTCTGTAACCGCACTGAACCCCAACCTAAAAATCCTCGCACCAGCCAGAGAATGGGGTATGAGCCGTGAGGAAACCATCGCTTATGGTGAGAAGTTTGGTATCCCCTCACCAGTCAAAAAATCTTCTCCCTACAGCATTGACAAAAATTTGCTCGGTCGTAGCATTGAAGCTGGTTTACTCGAAGATCCGTCATTTGAGCCACCAGAAGAAATTTATGAGATGACCAAAGCGATCGCTGACACTCCCAACGAGCCAGAGTACATCGAAATTGGTTTCCACGGTGGTATTCCCACAACCATCAACGGCATTGCTAAACAGCCAGTTGAACTAATTGAAGAACTCAATCAGCTTGTAGGAAATCACGCCGTTGGACGAATAGATATGATTGAAAACCGTCTGGTTGGCATCAAATCGCGGGAAATCTACGAATCACCCGCGATGTTAGTGCTAATCCAGGCACATAGAGATTTAGAAAGCTTGACCTTAACGGCAGATGTCACCCATTACAAGCGTGGCATTGAAGAAACTTATAGCCAAATAGTTTACAACGGTTTGTGGTACAGTCCACTCAAAGTTGCACTAGATGCCTTTATTCAAAAGACACAAGAGCGAGTCTCTGGAACTGTGCGAGTGAAGTTATTCAAGGGTAACTCCACGATAGTTGGGCGTTCGAGCGATAATTCCCTCTATACTCCTGATTTGGCAACTTACGGAGCCGATGACCAGTTTGACCATAAAGCTGCTGAAGGTTTTATCTATGTTTGGGGACTACCAACTCGCATTTGGTCACGGCAAATAAAAAGTTAGGAGTCAATTCAATTTTAGATTTTGGATTGAAGGAGAAATCTAAAATCGGCAGAGTTAGGAGTTAAAATGCAAAATACAAAAGTAAAAATTCAAAAAATAACTTTTTACTTTACTCCTAACTCCTCACTTTTTACTCTTCACTACTAGCTTCTTTAACTTGGCGAGACTCTAGCCACAGGGGTACAACAATTAAGGCAGTGATGATTAGTAAAGCTGCTATCGCAAATTGACCTACCCAAGCAACCAATTGTTCTAAAGAGACAATTTTGCCAGCAAAAAAAGCTAATGTCACCATCAAACTAGCCCAAGCAACTGCTCCTAAAAAATTGTATAAAAAGAATTTTCCAAAAGGCATTTCGGCTATACCAGCTAGTGGTGCCGCAAAAACTCGCAATAACGCTAAAAAACGTCCAAAAAATACAGCTTTAGCAGAATTTTGACTAAATTGATCTTTAATAGTCAGCAACCGTACTTCAGAAATCCGAAATATGCTACCAACTTTTACCAGAAAAGGCCAACCGCTAACTCTACCAATCCAATAGCCACAAGTGCCGCCAATTACCGCACCCATAATTGCGTCACCGAGAACCAGCCAGTAATTTAGTTCATCGCTGCCAGCTAAAAACCCGCCCACAAGGGTCACGGTTTCACCAGGAAGGGGAATGCCTAAATTTTCTAGCAAAATTCCCAAAAAAATTGCCCAATACCCGTAATTATGGGCCAATTCCTGGATATTTTCTAGTGAAATCAGCTCTAAAGACATTCCGCACCGCCGTCTTTACAAATTTTTACTTTTACTATATCTTTGCTTGTTTTTGGGCGGGGTGTCAATCAAACCGCTACATTGATTTATTCGATCATTAGTTTAATTCTGAGTAATCCATAGTTCATACTCCTATGGAAACTATTAATTTTTGGGTATTAACTGTATAAATCTTAGCTTAGCATTTCATATCACAAGTTAATTTTATTTAAAAATAAATAAAAAGAAATTACAAAAAATTTATATATCTCTGGTTAAATTATAAAAATTTCGTAAAAGATACGATTGATACCGAAATTATGAAGTCCTTATGCCTATATTTATGAAAGTTATCACAAATTATACGACATGAATACTGAAATAATTACTTTCAATTGCAAGGCTGCAATCCCCTAGATATCTAGGGAAACCAGTCACTTTGCCTTTGAAAGAGAAGAGGTATTTATGTCATTTTTCGATTTTTAGTCAAGTGTTCAATTACCCTGTTGAATTTATGATTCTCACACAAGAACTTCAAGTTATTTTGTTTAAACCCCAAGGAAGCATAGATTTAGAAGGCGGAAAGGCTTTGAGTGAACAGATGGCGGGAGTAGTGCCTCAAGCTCATCAACTCTGGGTTATTGACTTAGCAAAGGTTAATTTCATGGACAGTTCTGGGTTAGTCCCTTTAGTCAAAGGGTTGAAAGCTGCACGTCAGAGCGGTTGCCGTTTAGTTCTATGCAACGTGCAAACTCCTGTACGGCTAATTTTGGAACTTACCCAGCTAGATACAGTGTTTGAAATTTTTCCCACTTACGAAGACATTTTTACTGGCGAAGATATTTAGTCTGGTGCTAGCAGGCTTAGATAATAAATCTACCTTTAGATGGATGGTAGAGTCAATCAACATTTGCATTTTTTCACATTTCCCCAAATATTCTCACATCGTCAAAGATAACAGTCTGGTGCTAGCAGGCTGATTTTTTATATTATCTAGATAATGAAATGTTAAGGAAAACTCATGGCTTTGATCTAGGTGGTCTTAACGACATATAAAAGCGGAAAATTACCAAAATCAGTCAAAGAAAATGCAATTCTTTGCATTCTTCCCTAGCACCATTAAATTACTCGAAGCTAATTGCTCTAAATCCGACGCAACTAACGCAAGGAAGCAAGAGGTAAGAAAGGTTAGAATATTAGCTTTTGCGTTATTTCTAACTCTATAGTGATTTTTACCTTAAATGTATTACTTGGATGTCTCCAAGATGCTTTGCTATGACAGTTTCTTACCTCTTCGATTCCACCATAATGGTAACTTTAGGCATTCTGGGGAGTTGAAAGATTAGTTTGTTCCGACGCTGGGCGGGGAAAATTTGGCAAATCAATTCCACTGTGACTAGCATTGCGAGTTTTGAGTGCTAAACGGTAACTCACACTTTGCAGTTCTGCTTGCAGTTTGCGATTTTCCCGTTGTAGCATTGCTACCTTTTCTCTCACTGGTGTCATCCGCTCCTCAAACTTTCGACGGTAAATTTGAGGCAACTCTTGTACTACTTGCTCTAACATCCGAGTGCGATCTGTAAGTTCTTGGACTGACTGTCGCAATTGATAAATTTCGGAGTCACGAGTTGTAATTTGCTCTTGGTAGAACGCCACCTGCTGCTCAACAGCTTGGAGTTGTTCTTGCAATGCCTGTAACTGGCTCAGATCGCGCTCAAGATCCGGCTGCTGGGGCATAAAACTAGTATTACCCTTTACTAGCCGGAAGAGTTCTTGAGACAGTTGTTGCACTAATTGATCGCGGAGTTGCAGCTCTTGGCGTAGCTGCGAAACTTCCGTAGAGAGAACTTGAATATTTGGTGTATCAGATTGGTTCACAGTAGCTTACATCTCCCATTCAGAATCTTGTCCACTCTTAGGTATAACTGCGGGAGTACTACCTTTGGCAAGTATTTGTTAATTTAGCATTCCCAATTAAGTTACGAAAAAAGAAGAAGACAAAATTTTATTGAATGGAAATTGGGAATTGGGGAAAGATTTACTAAAACAGCTTCTCTGCTCCCCGCCCTATGCTCCCTGCTCCTTAGACGGTTGCAGCTACTTTAGTGGGCTTTTCCTTTTCCTCTTTAGGGGGTTTTTCCTCTGCAATATCCTGCTTAATTGTCAAATAGCGAATCACTTCTTCACTCAAGCGCATAGCGCGTTCAAAAGGAGCGATCGCAGTTGCAGGCGCAGTGTAGTTTAACTGGATATAGATCCCATCGCGGTGTTTTTTGATTTCATAAGCTAGACGACGCTTACCACGATTTTGAATTTGGATATCCTCAGCGCCTTGGTCACGAAGCAAATTCTGATATTTAGTAATTGCTTGCTCTGCCTGTTCGTCTCCTAGGTCGGGACGGAGGATGTACATTGTTTCGTAATTTGTAGTCATATTTTCCAGTTTCCTTATGGACAAAAAGGTTGCTGATATTAATTTATACTTGATTTAAATTTTAAATACTAGTATTAATCAACATCGGAAGCAACAAGGAACTATAATCTTACCAGTTTTCAATTTGAATCATTAGCCAAATCGCCGAAGTTTGTATATTTTGGATGTCCCTAATGAAAACTAGGTCTTAAGGCTACCTCCAGAGCCTCTCACTGACCCGCAGGGGAGTGACGAGACCAACGTATCATTCTGGACATCTTCTATAGCGGCTTTCAGGCTCAATACTAAATCGGTTTGCTAAAAAGCTAACCGAGAATTGCTACCCGCTCAAAGTTTCTAATCGCAGATAAAAGGATATTCATCAAGGTTATGGCACAGCGCTACGTGCGAATTCAAAATCAAGAAGGACAGATTTACTATGGGATACTACAACTATCCCTTAATGTGCAGGTGCTAGATGCTCCGCCGTGGTTACAAGGACAACCAACTGATTTAATTTTGACACCAGAAAATTATCAAATTCTGGCTCCTTGCGCTCCCTCAAAAATTGTGGCGGTGGGTAAGAATTATGCAGAACATGCAGCCGAAATGGGAACTCCAGTACCTTCTGAACCACTAATTTTTCTCAAGCCACCCACGACTATCATTCCATCTGAGAGAGAAATTAAGTACCCTCCCCAGTCACAAAGAGTTGACTACGAAGGGGAGTTAGCATTAGTGATTGGCGATTACGCTTTTGAATGTACACCAGAGGTAGCCCAAACAAAAATTTGGGGCTACACCATCGCCAATGACGTAACAGCGCGGGATTTACAAAAACTGGATGCTCAATGGACGCGAGCTAAAGGTTTTGATACTTTCTGTCCTTTGGGCCCTTGGATTGTGCGGGAGTTAAATCCAGGAGCGAGATTGCAGACTTTTGTGAATGACGATGTTAACCCAGTTCAATCTGCCTGTATCGATCAGATGGTATTTTGCCCTGATGTTTTAGTTTCCTACATTAGCCAGGTGATGACGCTACTACCCGGTGATTTGATACTTACAGGTACACCAGAGGGTGTAAATCAATTACACCCAGGCGATCGCATCCGCGTCGAGATTGAAGGTATTGGCCGCCTGGAAAACACCGTAGTGGCTCGTTAACGACTAGCGTACTTGCATGTACACTGCATCGGAAATCGCTGGGATTTCTGCATAACGTCCGCTTACAGACTGGATTACTGAATATGCAACTGCTCCCACTATGCCAATAAAAATGGTTGTGGATAGAGTTTGGATTGCGAAACCACCAACGGGAACTAGTCCCACAACATCAGTGACGATGTTAAACAAAAAGATAATGATGTCCAAAAGGATTGCTTGCATGGTGTTGAAACGAATAAAGTGACTAATTTTTTCGTTTCTGACTACCAGCAAAAATAAAGCAAAGAAAATAATCATTCCTGCATAACGCACGCCGTAGTAAATTCTCAACAATGGCAGAAGCGGCAGAAACAGTAGTTGTAGCGGTGGAAAATCTGATAGCAAATATCTACCAAATACAAAAACCTCAATCAGAGGAAGCAAATAAGGCAAACAAGCAAAAATTCTATCTGAAACCGTTGTAGACCCGCGCCAAGACATTATGCGTTCTCCTGTGGTTAAATTTATATAGTTACTTGAGCTTAGGATAACGCAGTTACTTGGTCTTGCTGGTAAATTAAACTATTCTATATGGGCAATGCGAAAGCCCATCATGCACTCATACTGGTCTGGCTGCTGTTGAGTAAGTTTGCGAATGGCTTGACCACAGCGTAGTTCACCTCCACGCCAACGGGGTTGACCGCTCCTGTCAGCGAGTAAACAAGACTGGCAAACTTGCTCAGGGGCAAGGATTTGCTCGTCCATTAAAATGACTAGCATCGAATCCCTCCTGTAAATCCTTATTGTCACCTACATTTCACTCAGGTGAGGATACTTCTTTGAACTGCTTCAGGTAAGTTGGGCGCGTGCCACGCGATTAACTGTGGATTTGCGATGACGCTTTGCATCTGCCAGAGGCGATCGCAAATCACACTTAAGAGCCACATCCTACCTTCCTTTTTGTAGCAAAAATGTGGATGACCACAATTCAAGAACAATTGTCAAGTGAATCTTAATTTTTATTGTATGTTGTGTCTATTGCAAATTTGACATTTATAGTAAAAAATGATACAAAAATATTCCTATTAATTTTGATCATAGACAGCCAACGGTGTCCATTGTATTCCTGTTAATTTAGCCGTGGAGAGTGCCAAAGTTAATATTCAGGAAACAACAAAAGCTTTACACACAAGCAACACGGCGATCCATTGAATTTTCCGGTAAAACGGAGTTAACTAGATAGCTATTTAAGGGGTACATTTACAAAATACTGGGGTAAACTTGCAAGCAAGTTAATACACAATATTACTCAGAGGCTCGTCGGTCTGGGCATCACTCACAATGGAACACTGGCAATTTCTGATACAGAAACAAGGCGCTCGCTCGTGGCATATCCTAGAATCGCCAAATTTAGAAATTTTGGAAGGGCAATATAGAGTTTTGGCTCGTTCTAGCCTTTCGAATACAGACGTGGAAGTGCGGGTAACTCACTCTTCAACTCAGGAAGTTCAACCAACGCGGCGAATTTTCAAGCGATCGCGTCGCACTAATTCAGAAGGCTTAATGGCGGTAATTCCCTTTACTTACTTTGATGCGGGAGTTTGGGAGTTGCGCTGTAACGGCGATTTGATGTCGGATTTACTCGGTAAATCTTGGCAATACAGTGTCCAAATTAAAGTATTGTCCGAGGAAGAAGAGGCAGAGCAAAGGAAAAATCTAGAATCAAAATCACTCGATCAGGCTGATACTGTTTCTGAAAACTTGGATACTGCCCCAGAAGAACGTGCAATTACTTTAGATGAAGCGATCGCAGTTTCGGCAGAATTGGAAATTGCTACAGACAATAACCCTGTTACCACAGTTGTTCCAGATGAAGAGAACTTGGATACTGCCCCAGAAGAACCTGCAATTACTTTAGATGAAGCGATCGCATTTTCGGCAGAATTAGAAATTGCTACAGACAGCAACTCTGTTACCACAGTTGTTCCAGATGAAGAGAACTTGGATACTGACCCGGAAGAACCTGCAATTACTCTAGATGAAGTGATCGCAGTTTCGGCAGAATCGGAAATTGCTACAGATAGCAATCCTGTCACCACAGTTGTTCCAGATGAAGAGAATTTGGATACTGACCCGGAAGAACCTGCAATTACTCTAGATGAAGCGATCGCAGTTTCGGCAGAACTGGCTACCACAGTTGTTCCAGATGAAACGGGAAAAGATATAGTTATCGATGATCCTGTGAGTCCTGTATGGCTCAAAGGTGAGACGGCAGAGCAAATTTTACAAAATTTAATAGATTTAGCTTTACCCGATTCTGAACTGCTTCTGAATGATGAAGAGGTTACAGATTCGCCAGCAGCAGAACCACCATTATTATTAACTTTAGATCAAGATAGTTATATTGCTCGTTGGGGACAAGCTCTTACAATCAATGGGCACATAGAACTTAAAGACAAGACAAATTTAGAGCAGGGTGAAACATTATCTCCAAAAAGCCTGCAAGCGCTTGAACTAGGGATTGAACTGCGATCGCCCCTAGAGTCGGAAATCTTGACTCAGATACGGCACTTACCAGACCAGGAGTTGCCCTTCACCATCAATACCTCAATTGATATTCCTGCTGACTTTGAATCGAAGTTAATTTTGGCAGATATCAGTTTGTATGGTCGATTCACCGATGTTGATGAAATCATCAGGTTAGCCAGCCAGTCCTTCACCATTACAGCAGATGTAACAGAATTACTGGCAATAACAGCCGCAGCAAAACCTAGTACATCCTTAAATGACCCTATAGCCCCATCGGACTCGCCTGATGCTTCCACAGAGCCAGAGACCGCCGTGAGGATCGATTTAAAACTATTCAATCTGGTCAAGATTTCAAAAACAGATCAGTCCCAAATACTCAATCCATCTCCAAATGCAGCCCTACCGCCACAAATTAACCTGCAAGTTCTGCGAGAAACCACTCTGCGGAAATCTAAAAATTCAGGCAATTCGCCTCAATTGCCAAAATTGCCACCTCTTCAAATCGATGCCAACCCCCACACAGATGCTATTGCAGAATCCCCTACACAAGAGGAACTTCTAGAAAAGGATACAACTATAGCTGCTATCAACTTGGAGCAGTTAGTTATCAAGCAACGTCGAATGTCAATACTCGATACGACTTTTCCATACTTGAGACGTGTACAAGCTTTGCCAGGTGATGCAGAAGAAGAAGTAAAAAATAATGTCCCTCCAGATACATTGGAAGGTGAAGCGGCTGAAGAATTCCCACAATTAGACGCAATTGTCGCTGAGGATGAAAATATACTGGAATTAGTGCTAGATGATGCACAATTTCAGGAAGAATCTGTTGCTCAGATAGAAACCCAGCCAAATGCACAATTTCAGGAAGAATCTGTTGCTGAGGTAGAAACCCAGCCAAATGAACAATTTCAGGAAGAATCTGTTGCTGAGGTAGAAACCCAGCCAAATGAACAATTTCAGGAAGAATCCGTTGCTGAGGTAAAAACCCAGCCAAATGCACAATTCATTACAACAGGCAATCTCTACTCATCTCCCTTACTGAGGAAGTGGATGCAGAGCCAAGGATACTCTTTGCCTGAATCCATCAATGAACTGGAATCTCAAAACTACGATCGCAATGTTCCAGGCCAGCAGACCCAGCTTTTTCTGAGTGCTGGAACTCCCGATGTTGATGTCGACTTGCCATTAAGCCTGGATGATGCCACAGAGAAGTGGGAAGAAAGCCAAGAGTCGGTTTTTGATCTTGATAACTTAGTGGAAGATGCAGACACAGCAAATGAAGCTGATCTAGAGACAGTGGAAGATCCGGTGGTAGAAAAAGTATCTGAACCAACACTTTCAATGGCTCTGGTAAGACAACTACCGCCTCCCCCTCCTCCAATAAAAGTAAATATAGCGTCAGCTTGGTTGGCGCAAGAAATCGTTGTAGATGATACAGATAGTGAACTAGAAGCCGATACAACGAATAATTACTTGTTAGAAGAAGATAAGCAGCCATTGTTAGGTTTATCCCCTTCTCTATCCATAAGTGCGGGAGCCATTGAGCCTTTGCCAATTCCGCAACTGTATGTACCAGAAGGCGAACTAATCGCCGACAAGTTGATCATAGTGCGCGTAGTACTGCCTGAAGTACCTCCCCAAGTGGTTGTGAAGTTATGGGTTGAAGATTATCAAACTCGCTGGTTACTAGATGGGCCTCATTTATTGACAAATTTACTACCTAGTGTATTGGGAGGCTTGGAAGTAATGACACAATTAAAGATTCCTTTTGGCTGTTTAGAAATTCGCATAGAAGCGATCGCACTTGATTTGACAACCCAACAAGAGAGCCATAAAGTCACAACAGTAAGGACTGTAATTCCTCCAGACTTGCCAAACTTGCAGCTAGATGAATTACTGGGTATGTAACTCAGGGATGAAGGGGAATTGGGCAAAGCAGTTCCGAGTGCTGAGTGACGAGTGCTGAGTGAAGAGTTACGAATTCTCCCTCTGCCTCCCCTGCTCCCCTTCTCTCCCCAGATGGGCTGTGTTAAAAATCTTTAGAATTTCAAAAATCTGGCAGAATTTGCAGTAAGCTCATTTTGAATTGTAGTGTTATTTAGCAGGAACTTTTACTATGGCAGCTTCCTTTTTGCCTTCTATCTTCGTTCCCATCATTGGTTGGGTTTTGCCAGCTATAACCTTCGCATTTCTGTTTTTATACATTGAAAGCGACGATATCAGCTGATTTAGTCATGAGTCATTAGTCATTAGTCATTTGCGAAAAACAAATGACAAAGGATAAAGGACAAATGACTATTGACCAAAATTAATACCGCCTATCTCATAGAGACAGGCGGTTTTTTTAAGGTTGATTTCTCAACAAATGCTAGAAAATCCTAACTTATAGTGTTCGGTTCAAACTAACTAATGTTAAATCGAAGAACCGAGTCCGGCGTAGGCACCATAAAAGAAAATGCCCAAGACTGTAATTATACCTAAACCTGCGATCGTAGCGACGACCCACAGGGGAATTCTCCCACTTCCAGACACAGCTTCTCTCCTCCCTTAACAACAAATCAACACACGCTCAACAAACAAAGATTAAAAAGAGTAGTTCCAGTTAGTTAAAGAAGTAACTGGAAAACAGAATCCCCAGAACGAAAACTAGTAGTAGTCCCAGGTATAGCGAAGTCCGGTTTAGTTCAACCGGCTGATTATTGGGATTGGGCGATCTTTCTACCATAATTGCTCCTAACGGTGAATAAATTGCATTGCGGCGATCGCGCCTAAAAAGAATACAGTTGGTACACCTAAAGTGTGTACTGCCAGCCATCTAACGGTAAAAATTGGATAGGTAACTGGTTGATTGATGTTATTGCCGCTAGTCATGATCTCAAACTACTTTCCAATAAATTGTTCAACTTGTTTTTTAGCTTCAAAACGGTTCTTCACAATAGGCACTTCTTGCCGTGCTGGTGTGAAATACTCATTGGGGCGAGGTGTGCCAAAAGCATCATAGGCCAGCCCTGTGCTGACAAATAGCCAACCAGCAATAAACAATGCTGGGATGGTGATGCTGTGAATTACCCAGTAACGAACGCTAGTAATGATGTCCGAAAACGGACGTTCTCCAGTGGTACCTGACATTTAGATCCCTACCTTATACATAGAGTGTTATTGAGTTTATTATCCTACAAAGTTAAGAAAGAGTTACAAGTTGCAAAGTTCTTCTCAGAAATCGGGTATTGGGTATTGGGTATTGGATATTAGGAAAACTCTTACCTAGTCCCTAGTCCCATTAAGCGGCTTCTGGAGAAGTGGTTTCAGGGTTCGGGAGATATTTGAGCAAAACGCCGCGATCACCAATTATAAATCCCCGTTCTGGCTCTAAGAACACAATCTTATACAAATTAGCGGCAACTTCTTCGACCTCACGGTCTTTTTCCCAGGTTTTGCCACCGTCGCCACTGCGTAGCAAATTACCGCTACCGCCACCTACCCAAATTTCTTCGGGTGTACGATATGCCAAATCCAGTAAACCCCAACTGGTGGATAACTCTGGATATTTTGCCTCTTGCCATTCTTCAGGTTTAGTTGGGTCACTAAACTGAACTTGACCTCCTCTAGCTAGCAACCACAATTGCCCATTTTCAGTAAAACCCATGTTTTCTAACCGCCGAGAATTATTGCGGTTATGAGGTACCCAAGCATCTTGCCCTGGTTCCCAAGTCGAGTAGAAACTACCCTTAGCGGAAACTGCAATATATTTACCATCAGCAGAACGTTCCAAGTTACGCACTACACCGACTGCTGATTCCACCTGGGCTTTCCAGTTTTTGCCGCCGTCTGTAGTTTTATATATGGCTCCCACATCAGTAGCCATTTCAGCTGTATTGTCTGCTAATGCCTTAACTGCGATCGGGCTACCTGGTAGCTTTTCGCTCAGGGGAATACGTGACCAAGAAGCACCTTCATCCGTAGTATGCAACAACAGTCCAGGCTCTCCAGCAATCCAGCCTTCTTTACCTGCAAAACTTACTGAGTCAAAACGATACTTTTGTTCATCCAGTTGCAGTGTTATTGGTTTCCAGGTATTACCACCGTCATTGGTTTCCAATAGGGTGGCATTGCTACCTACTAAGTAGCCATGCTCAGGGTTATTAGTAAAAGCAATATCCAGTAGATTCGAGTCTGTTGGCACAGAAATGACTTTCCAAGGGTTGTAGCTAACAGAAGGAACTTTGCTACAACCGATGCACATGATGACTACTATTAACAAGGCAGCTATTCGTTGCCAACCTTTCACAATTGAATGCATTAGTATTTCTTAAGTTGTTTCTAAATTTCTGTAGGTGTTCTCTAAAAGGTTTACCTTATACCAATTTTGGATTTTGGACTTCGGCTCCCTTCGGCTACGCTCAGGGCAAGTCGCTCAGTCGAACGATTTTAGATTTGGAATTAAAAAGCTTTCCAAAAATCCCAAAAAATCTTAGCCCAATATGGTATTGAGGGTCATCGCAGCTCTACGGAACTGGTAAAACGACAAAATTATGTGATTTTAATTACACAATAACTCCCTATTTCCCAAATAACGGTCGTCATTGTAAGCCGTAGAGACTGATAAAAAACAAGAAGCCAAGGGCCAAAGCGCCAAAAATTAAGATATTCTTTTGGGTTGGCGTTAGGTTATTGACACCTAAACCGTAACCGAGATTTTCTTTGAAACCGGATGCAGTACCCGCAGGACCAATGTTGGCAAAAGCGGTTTTCTTCGCACTACAAACTGGACAGCGCCAATTTGGGGGCAGTTCTGCAAAGAGTATCCCTGAAGGAATATCATGCTTGTCGTCTCCCTTTTCAGGTTCGTAAACATAACCGCAGGCGCGACACTCGTAGCGGTCTAACACCGGAGTCTCAACAGCTGGTTCGCTCATGGCTAGGGCCTCGCAGAGGAGAATTCTTAAATATACGTTAAAAATTATGACATAATTGTTAGGCTTTTCTATCACTATCAAAAGCTAATTAAATACTTGAAGTGTATCTGTTTCCCAGATTTCAGAAAAACCAAACAGATATAATGTAAAAGAAAGTTACGCAGTTAAGGGATTGGGCATTGGGCATTGGGCATTGGGTATGGAGCATTAGTTATTAATTCTTCTCTCCTATGCTTCCCCTGTTCCCTCATTCCCCTACTCCCCACTCCTCACTTAAAATACTCCATAAGCGGTAGATACTCATTGTGTTTGTCCTCAGCGGTTACGAGTACCTTCTAGGCTTCTTCATAATCTGTAGCCTAGTACCTGCCTTAGCGCTCTCAGCTTCCAAGCTCCTACGACCTAGTGGTTACGCCCCAGAACGTCGCACTACTTATGAATCTGGTATGGAACCCATCGGGGGAGCCTGGATTCAGTTCAACATCCGTTACTACATGTTTGCTCTGGTCTTCGTCGTCTTTGATGTGGAGACTGTATTCTTGTATCCTTGGGCAGTAGCTTTCCACCGTTTGGGGCTATTGGCTTTTATTGAAGCGCTAGTCTTTATTGCAATTCTTGTAGTCGCTTTAGTTTACGCGTGGCGTAAAGGAGCTTTGGAATGGTCTTGAATTCTAATTTAACAACTCAGGACAAACAGCGAATCATCAACCCCATTGAGCGGACTACAATCACTCAAGACCTTTCAGAAAACGTCATTTTGACGACGGTTGATGACCTCTACGACTGGGCGCGGCTTTCTAGTCTGTGGCCGTTGCTGTTTGGTACTGCTTGCTGCTTTATTGAGTTTGCAGCTTTAATTGGTTCCCGATTTGACTTTGACCGTTTTGGGCTGATTCCCCGTTCTAGCCCCCGCCAAGCCGATTTAATTATTACGGCAGGGACTATCACGATGAAGATGGCTCCTCAACTGGTACGTCTTTATGAACAAATGCCAGAGCCAAAGTATGTAATTGCGATGGGTGCTTGCACAATTACCGGCGGGATGTTCAGCGTTGATTCCCCTACGGCAGTGCGCGGAGTCGATAAACTGATTCCTGTGGATGTGTATTTGCCTGGTTGTCCTCCCCGTCCAGAAGCAATTATCGACGCAATCATTAAGCTGCGGAAGAAAATCTCCAATGAGTCGATTCAAGAGCGGGATAAAATTAAGCAAACCCACCGCTACTACAGCACGACTCATAACATGAAGCCAGTAGAGGAAATCTTAACTGGTAAGTATTTGCAGTCAGATACTCGCTCTGCACCACCGAAGGAATTGGCGGAAGCGATTGGTATGCCAATACCACCTGCATTACTGACAGCAAAGGCACAAAAGGAGGAACAAACCCGTGGCTGAAGAAGAATCTAAACCAGTACCAGCAGAAAAAGAAGAGTCATTGGTACAAGCGGGTAAAGTTTCCCAGTGGTTGACGGAAAATGGCTTTGACCATGAGTTTTTAGCACCAGATAAGAATGGTGTAGAGATAATTAAGGTGCCGGCAGATTTCTTGCTTCCCACCGCTACAGCCCTTTATGCTTATGGGTTTAATTATCTCCAGTGTCAAGGTGGTATAGACCTTGGCCCAGGACAAGAATTGGTGAGTATGTATCACTTGATTAAAGTCGGTGATAATAGCGATCGCCCCGAAGAAGTTCGAGTTAAGGTGTTCTTACCACGGGAAAATCCTGTAGTGCCTTCTGTGTACTGGATTTGGAAGACCGCAGATTGGCAAGAGCGCGAGTCTTACGATATGTACGGCATTATCTACGAAGGACACCCAAATCTCAAGCGGATTTTGATGCCGGAAGATTGGGTAGGTTGGCCTTTGCGGAAAGATTACATCTCGCCCGACTTCTACGAGTTGCAAGACGCTTATTAGAGATTGCTGAATGAGACGCGATAAATCACGTCTGTACAATATAGTTTCGGCAGTGATTAACCCCTTTCCGGTGGCGGAGAGGGGTTATGTTTTTGGTGTTTCATGTCAAGTTGGTTGACAAAATTAGCTGTAATTGGAGGCAATACGGTTCGGTTAAGGTTTTTTGATGAAAATTCTAGATTGCTAAAGATGCGATAATTCATCACCAAGACGCGATAAATCGCCGTCTCTACAAAACGACTGATTATTGTAGAGACGGCGATTCATCGCGTCTCTTGTCTAGGGAAACGCGGAGATTCGCAAAGTAAGGAGAGGTGGGATAGAGATATTCAGTAAAATTTCCTAGTAATTGGAATCGCTATCTCCATCGTTGTATTTATAATTTATGGGAAGATTTAATGTAAATATTTAAAGTAATATGTCAGAAACACCCCCAAACGACGGCATTTGGATTGTAACGGATGAAGTGCCGCAAATATCGATTCCTGATGGTGCTAAAGGCGGGAGTACTAATACACGCAGTTGGGGAGACGAAACTATCAGGGAAAGCACTGGTAGCAAAGGGGTAGGAGATGCCGTTAAGGTTAGCGCTCAAACATTAGAGCAAAATATGACCCACTTTCTCAAAGTAGTGGGAAGTTTGTTTAGTCAAGCCCAACAGCAAGCAAAAGTCAACTCCAATATGCAGCTAGATGAAATTGAGCTATCGGTAGAAATTAGTGCAGATGGGGAAGTTAAATTAATTGGTAGTGGTGTCAAAGCTGGGAGCAAAGGAGCAATTAAGCTGAAGTTTAAGCGCCAAGAACCAGGGTGAGATGGCAAAAAATTGGGCGATCGCGATCGGTATTAACCAGTATGATTATCTGCAACCGCTAAACTATGCCAAGCGGGATGCACTGTTAATGCAAGAGTTTCTGAGCAATGAGGCAGGATTTGAGCGGATATTCTTATTCTCCGATGACTCTCCTCCTGTTGACGGAAAATCGACTCGCCCAACTCGCACTAACTTGCTGCGAGTCTTACGGCAGTTAAGTAAGCCGTGGGAAAAATTTATAAGTATGTAACAAAAAATTAAGCAGAAGAATTGGAGTTAAATCTTATACGCTGTGTACTATATTTTCCCTTCTCTG